>JACSRN010000070.1 GCA_014879735.1 Paracoccaceae bacterium | reverse complement strand
ACCGAGGCCGAGGCGATCAAGCTGTTCGCCAATACCTATCTTGCCCTGCGCGTGGCCTATTTCAACGAGCTGGACAGCTATGCGCTGGTGAACGGGCTCGACACCCGGCAGATCGTCGAGGGCGTGGGCCTCGATCCCCGGATCGGCAGCCATTACAACAACCCGTCCTTCGGCTATGGCGGCTATTGCCTGCCCAAGGACAGCAAGCAGTTGCTGGCCAATTACAGCGCCGTGCCGCAGAACCTGATCCAGGCCGTGGTCGCGGCGAACCGCACCCGCAAGGATTTTCTCGCCGACGAGATCCTGCGCGCCCATCCCCGGGTGGTGGGCGTCTACCGGCTGGCGATGAAGGAAGGCTCCGACAATTTCCGCCACAGCGCGGTGCAGGGGATCATGAAGCGGATCAAGGCCAAGGGGATCGAGGTGATCGTCTACGAGCCCGCGCTCGAGGCCGGGCATTTCTTCCATTCGCGCGTGATCCGCGATCTTGCGGCCTTCAAGGCCGAGGCCGACCTGATCCTGGCCAACCGCCAGTCGCAGGATCTGGCGGATGTGGCCGGGAAGGTCTTTACCCGCGATCTCTTCGGCCTGGACTGAGACGGCCGCGATCCGGGCGCCCACGAGACACCCCAGGGACACCCCGGGGACGCCTGCACCGCGGCCGGCAAGGCCAGGGGGCCGAAACGATTCGTAAAACCCGCCAAAGCCGCCGGCCGCATCGGGCCTGAGGGGGTATTTTCATGAATAAATATTACACATCAAACACTTGATTGTTACCTCCCAAAGCTGCAGCCGGGCAATTCAGTTTGCAATTTCAGCGGGTGCGGGCTAAGAACCGGGCGAAGAACATCGCGTTTGGCTTTCGACGTAGGCGTGCTGCATCACGGGCACACATCTGTATTGCTGACTGAGTCTAGGTATTAAGGAGGATTTCCGCATGGCCACCAATTGCAGGCTCGTCGACCTTCGGTCCTTCGTGGACGATCGGGGCAGGCTTGGGGTGATCGAGGGATCCGATCTGCCCTTTGCAATCAAGCGCATGTATTTCCTCTATGGCGTGCCGGTGGACGGAATTCGCGGCGAACATGGCCACAGGCTGCTGGAGCAGATGATCGTCTGCATGAACGGGGCCTGCGACGTGACGCTGCATGACGGAACCTCCGAGCAGGTCTACCATCTGGAGTCGCCCGCCGTGGGTCTTTACGTGGCGCCCGCCATGTGGCGGAGCCTGAAGTTCCTCAAGGAGGATTCCGTGATCTGCGTTCTGGCATCACGTCCCTTCGAGGTCAGCGACTATATCTATCATTTCGACGAATTCGTTGCCTGGTCGCAGGGCAACATGGCTCAGAGCGTGAGTTCCTGATGAAATACCCCTTCCTGGATGTCGGCTTCACCTACAAATCCCTGCAGGCGCAGATGGATGCCGCCCTGCACGATGTAATGGATTCCGGCCTTTACATCGGGGGCCCCGCGGTTGCCCGGTTCGAGGCGGCCTTCGCCGATTATTGCGGCGCGCGCCATTGCGTGGGCGTCGGCAACGGCCTTGATGCGCTGGTCCTTGCGCTGCGCGCGCTGGAGATCGGGCCGGGGGACGAGGTCATCGTCCCGGCGAATACCTTCATCGCGACCTGGATCGCCGTTGCCCAGGCGGGCGCGACCCCGGTGCCGGTGGATGCCGATCCCGAAACGATGAACATCGATCTCGGCGCCATTCCCGGCGCGATCACGGAACGGACCCGGGCGATCATGCCTGTGCATCTCTACGGCGCACCGGTGCCCGATCTGCCGCTGCGCGCGCTGGCCGAAGAGCACGGGCTGCGGATCATCGAGGATGCGGCACAGGCACATGGCGCGCGCGTCGACAACCGCCGGGCCGGGATGCTGGGCCATGTCGCCGGCTTCAGCTTCTACCCGGGCAAGAACCTGGGGGCCTTCGGCGATGGCGGGGCCATCGTGACCGACGATGCCGAACTGGCCGAGCGGATCCGGATGCTTGGCAGCTATGGGTCGCGGGAGAAGTACAACCACGAGAGCATCGGCTACAATTCCCGCCTCGATCCGCTGCAGGCCGCCATGCTTGCGGTAAAGCTCGGGGTGCTGGAGGAATGGAACGCGCGCCGGCGCGAGATCGCGGCGACCTACCTGGATCTGCTGGCCGGCACGCCCGGGCTGCGGCTTCCCGCCACCGCCCCGGGAACCGAATCCGTGTGGCACCTGTTCGTGGTGCGCCATCCGCACCGCGAGGCGCTGCGCGCGGCGCTGGCCGCGCGCGGGGTGGGCACGGTGATGCATTACCCCATTCCCAACCATCGCAGCGGCGCCTTCAGCCAGAGCCATGGCCACCTGTCCTTCCCGGTGACTGACGAGATCTGCGAGACCTGCCTGAGCCTGCCCATCGGCCCGCATATGAGTATTGCCGATGCCCGCGAGATTGCAGCTCTGGTGGACGACGCCGCCCGCAACCTCTGATCCTGCACCCCTGACACTGCAGAGGTTTCATGACTGACCAGACCCCAAGCCTTGCCGCCGGCCCCGCTCCGGATCGGGAGAATCCCGCGCTGGAACTCGAAGCGATCCGCAGTGCCGCACTCGCCCGGGTGCGCGCCGAGGCGCGGCACGCGACGATCCGCATGGCGGATCTCGATGCCCGGTGCCAGGCGCTGGCCGAACGCATCGCGCGCGAGGTTCCGCCCGGCAAGGCCCTGATCGGCTTCGACCGGCCGGCCAACCTCTATGTCGTCAGCGAGATCTATCAGGCCGGCGGGCACCGCGGGCTGCTTGAGGATCTGATCGCGGCACGGCCGGACGAACGGCATGTCGTCCTGTTTACCGGCGGGCTCGATGCCCCGCGGGCCTTCGGCATGTCGCGCATGCTGCAGGTGGGCGCCTTCCCGATCTATCCGGATCCCTCGCTTGGCCTTTACGACCGCCTGCTGTGGCTGCGCGAAAAGCTGCATGCCCTGGCGGCGCAGCGCCTGTTCCTGCTGCCGCATCCCGAGGATGCGGTCGCCGCCGTGGCCGCGCATGAGATCGTGCGGCACTACGGTCCCCGCACCTATGTCGTCCATCACGCCGATACCGTGTCGAGCCTGGCCTCGGATCTGCCCGGGGCGACGCATCTTGCCATCCGGCCGGAGCAGAAGACCCGCATCCTGGCCGAGCTGCCCGACCTGCGCGTGTACGACATTCCGCTGACCTACAATCCTGCGCTGGTCATCCCGCCGATCAACCCCGAGGCGGCACAGCGCATCGCCGACCCCGAGCCGGAGTTCCTTGGCTCTGGCAGCTTCATCACCGCCACCTGCGGCGGGGCGCATAAATTCTCGGTGGATGACGGGCCGCTGAGCCTGCCCGCGGTCCTGGTACAGATCCTGCGGTCGACCTGGGGACGGCACCTGCACCTCGGCGACGTGCCGAAATCGCTGCAGACGGCCGCCTATGACGCCCTGAATGCGGCGCGGATCCCGACCGACCGCCTGGTCTTCCTGGGTGAGGTGCGCTCGGTCGCCGAAGCGCTGGCCCTGCATCGGGTGGATCTCTTCGTCGCGTCCTTCCCCATCGGTGGCGGGCTCAGCATGTCGGAGGCCGCCTATGCCGGCCTGCCGGTCGCGGTCTATGCCGACGCTTCCGACAGCGAGGCCGCGCGCTATATCTCGGGCCATGGCCATGCGCCCGATGTGGCCGTGGTCTGGTCGCAGCCCGAGGAACTGGCCGAGGCGCTGAGCGAATTGCGCGGCGACCCCGGGCGGGCCAGACTGGCTGAAATGTCGGTCGCCTCGCGCCGCTGGTTCGCACGCAGCTTCACCCCCCGGAAATTCGCACGCCGCGTTGCTGCGGCGCTCGCAATGTCCGAGGGGCGGCCGGCAATGGCCCGCGGCGACGCGCGCAGGGCCGCCATCGCAGCCGTCTTCGACGCCGAATATTATCTCGGCCTCTATCCCGACATCGCCGCGGCCCGGGTCAACCCGCTTGAGCACTATCTCGCCTTTGGCGAAGAGGAACAGCGTCGGCCCTCGCCGCTGTTCGACCCCGCGCATTATCTTGCCCAGTTGTCCCGGGGAGAGCGGAAGCGGGCCAAGGCGGCACCCCTGACGCATTATCTGACGGTCGGCGAAGCGCGGGGCCTGCGCCCGCATCTGCTGTTCGATCCCGATATAGCCGCGCGTTCCCTGCTGCAGGGCAACCCTGGCAGGACAGGCAGCGTGCTGGCCAGCTATCTCGCGTCGGATGCGCCTGTCGTGCCGCATACGTTCTTCGACCCCCGGCACTATTCCCGCCAGGCTGCGGCCCTGTCGGAAGGCATGAAGCCTCTGGTGCACTTCCTGGCCGAAGGCGGAGCCGAACGTCTGTCGCCCCATCCGCTGATCGATCTTTCCCGGCTGGGCAGCCAGACGGGCAAGGGGCCGCTGGCGGCCTTTCTCGACTATCTGGCCCAGGCGGAACCGGCCGCCAACGAGCCTTCACCGCATCTGCTGTTCGAGCCCGCAGGGTTTTCCCGCGGACGGGCAGAACCTTTCGCGCCCGCCGCGCCAAACCTGCTCTGGGCGCATCTGATCGAGGGCAACCTGTCCGATCGCGACCCCCACACCCTGATCTCGACCAGCCATGTCGCCGGGCGGCTGCCGGGCACGCTGAGCATGGCAGTCACGGTGCTGGATCTGGCCGTGCGGGGCCGGCTGCCGGTCGACAGCCATCCGCTTGTCAGTGCCGGCCACATCCTGAAACAGGTGCCCTGGGCCGCCTCGCTGCGGATCGGCGCCACCGAATATTTCCTGCGCCACGGCGTCGAGCACAATATCGACCCGCATCTGCTGTTCTCGGTGCAGTATTATCTGTTGCACAGCCCCGATGTGCAGACAGCCGGGGTGAACCCGCTCATGCATTACCTGAGCCTCGGCCAGTACGAGGGGCGTCGTCCACATCCCAGCTTTGACGGCAACCAGTATTACGAGCGCTGGCTGCGCCACCACGGCGGCGGCTCGCCCATCCTCGACTATCTCGGGCGCGGGCATGCGCTGTTCCGCCCGACACTGGCGATGGACGAGGGGTTGCGCCGGCTGTCCGCCGATACGGCGGAAGAGCTGTTCCGCATCGCGCCCGATGGGGAATCGGCGCCGCGGATGCTGCGCCGCGCGCTGCATCCGGTCGATGGCGCCCCGCATCCCCTGCTGCGGACCGAGATGCGCGAGATCGCCGACCTGCCCGAGGGCGGCACCCCGGTTCTTGCCGCCTGCGAGGTGACGGTGCCGCGCCCATCCGTCGTGGCCCAAAAGCACATCGCCCCGCGCTCGGGGCGCTACACCGCCCCCGGGGTGACAGTGGCCGCCCATGACGATGCGCTGATCCTGCCCGGCAACGACGGTTTTGCCACCGCCGACGGGATCTGGCGCGATCCGGGCCTTGCCGCCTTCGACCCCGGTCGGATGCAGCTGAAAGAGCATGGCGCCGTGGCCGCTCTGGCCGGGGGGCGGGTGCTGATCCGCCGCTTCGGCCCGACCACCGACCTGGCCGAGGGCATCTTTGCCGGCGGCACCTACAGCCACAATTATTTCCACTTCCTGATCGAGGTGCTGCCGCGGGTGCTCATCGCGGCCGATGCCGCGCCTGCGGGCGTTCCGGTCCTTGCCGATGCCGGGATGCCCGCGCAATGCCTGCAGGCGCTGCGGATATTCCTGCCCGGTCGCCCGATCCTGCAACTGTCGCGTCACAGCGCCGTGCGGGTCGGCCGGCTGCATGCCGCGGGGATGCCCGCCATCGTGCAGGATGTGTTCGACCCGTCCGGGGCCCCGGTCGACGCCGTGCGCATCCATCCCGCCGCACTCCAGCGGCTCGCCCGTCTCGGGGCCGAGTTGCGGGGCGCCTCGCAGGTCGAGCGGCTGCTCCTGCGCCGCGAAAGCGGGGTACGGCGGCTGGTGAATGCGCCAGAGATCGAGGCCGATCTCGTCTCGCGCGATTTCACGGTGATGAATTTCGCCAATATGCCCTTTGCCGAACAGGTTCGTGCCGCCGCTGGGGCCGAGGTGATCGTGGGGCAAAGCGGCGCACAACTGGCCAACATGGTCTTTGCCCGGCCCGGCACGCGCATCTTCCCGCTTTATTCCGATACGCCCGGCACGAACTACTATCTCTGGAGCGTGATCGGTGCGGCGCTCGGGCTCGAGGTGATAAATGTCGCGGGCTGGCGCCTGGTCGGCTCGGCCACCGGCAATGCGCCGGTGGTGCACGAGAACTTCACCCTGCCGCCTGGGCTGCTGGCCCCGTTCTTCCCGAAACCCGTGAACCGGGCCGTGGTGCCCGTGCGGTTGGGCAGGGCTGCCACCAGCGAACGGCTGGCCGAGGCAGAGCAGGGGTTGAGCCGGCTTTACGGCTGCAATGCAGATGCCGATGTGCTGACCGGTGCCTGGGCGGTGCTGGCCGGCCCGACGCCGGCAGGCTTTGACGACCGCATAACCCTGTTGCGCCGCAACCTGCGGCCGCTGCTGCTGGATCTCGACGAGAAGTCGATCCAGCAACTGCTGGCGCATCCGTTCTTTGTCGATTACGGGCGCAACCTGCGCTCGGGCTTCTCGGCGCTCGCCGATTTCGACGAGGCCGAGACAGAGACCATCGCAGAGATTCTGCACCTTCTCGGGGTCGAAACCAGGCCGGCAGAGGATGCGGACGAGGAAGACGAGGAAGAGGTGTCCCCCGGCGGGACCGGGGATGGCGCGAAAGCGGAGGGGCAGGCGAAGGCCGGGGACAAGCCCCCCTCGCGCGCGCAGACCCCGCAGCCCGCCAGGGTGGCAGAGCAGGCCGATTTCGCCCGGACCCTGGCGCTGGCCATGCTCTATCTGCCGGCCTGGCGGGCGCCACTGGTTGCCGACCTGCAGGCGGTGCCGGCGGCGCTGCGGGGCCGTTATCTCGACTGGATCACCGCGCCGCCCTTCCTGTTCCGCGCCGGCGAGGATGCGGGCTTTGCCGGGCATGTGGTCCGGCTGCTCGACTGGATGGCCGACCATCTTGACCCCGCGCGCCCGGCCGAAATCCGCAAGGCGGTTGCCCAGCGGGCGGCGAACCTCGATCTCGGCACGCTGCTGCTGATCGACGAGCCGCTGGAAGCGGTGCGCAGCGCGCGCAACCGCGTGCTCGAGCGGATAGCACTGCGCGGCGGCGGGACACCGCGCAAGGCGGTACGGCCGGCCGACGGATCCGAGGGGCGGCGGCGCATCGGCATCCTCTGCCGCACCTTCGACAAGGGGCCGGATTCCGAGGCGGTGGTGTCCTATTTCACTGCGGCGGACCGTACGAAATACGAGGTCTTCGCCTATTCGATCGGCTTCCAGGACCGGGTAGTGACCCGCGACGAGGATTTCGACCGCGAATTCGACGCCAGCATCGACCATCGCCGGCTGCTGCCGTCCGACCCCTGGGACATCCGCGAACAGCTGATCGCCGATCAGCTGGACGTGTTCCTCTACGCCAATGCCACCACCTTCGGGGTGCGCGATCTCGATCTGGCGCTCTATCACCGGGTGGCGCCGGTCCAGGCGGTGATGAACTCTCACATCCCGCTGGCGCTGGGATATCCCTCGTTCGATGCCATCATCACCGGGCAGAGCGACGACCCCGACCACGAGGTCGATGCCGCCGATCAACCCGAACGGCTGGTGCGCGTGCCCGGGCCGGTGATCTGTTACCTGAACTCGCTGAAACCGCGGCCCGCGCCGGCCTTCGACCGTGCAGCCCTGGGTCTGGGCAAGGACGAAATCGTCCTGTTCAATGCGGGATCGCTGTCGAAGCTGCGCCATGACTGCCTGGCCACGATGATGCGCGCGGCAAAACAGGCACCCGGGGCCCGCCTGTTGCTTGCCCCCTACAATCCCGGCTGGGTCGCCCGCAGCCAGGCCCTGGCCTTCAACCGCCAGCTTCACGAAACGGCAGAGGAGGTCGGCCTCGATCCCGCCCGGATCACCGTGATGGGAGAGTTGAGCGTGGCCGAGGCCGAGGCGGCGCTGGCGCTGTCCGACCTCTATCTTGCGCCATTCCCGCATGGCGGCGCGACGATGACCCATCTGGCGCTGATCTACGGCGTGCCGCCGGTGGTGCTGCGCCGCCACTCGACCCGGTCGATCGACCAGTTCCTCGTCGATACCCTGGGAATGCGCGAGCTTCTGGTCAGCACGCCCGACGACTATGTCGCCCGGGTTGTCGAACTTGCCACCGACACCGGGGCCCGGCGCGCCCTGGCCACGGCGATGAAGGAGGCGGCACGCAAGCCGGCCTTCGTCGCAAACCCCGACTATTCCCTCGCCATGATGGCGGCGGTGGAAACGCTTTTGCCTCGCGGGATCTGAATTCCCGCAGGACGGCGGCCGCCGCCGCGATCCGCGGCGGAAATCACGGGCGGGACGGCGGATATGGCCGCATGGATGCGTGCGGTGGCTCCGGCCGTTCTGCCACCGCCTCAGATCCCAGATCCGGCAAGATGTCGGGGCGGCTGCGCTGGCGCCCGAGAACCTCGGGTTGCGTCATATCCTCATGACGGAAATGCATCAGCCGGTCCCCGAACGCCAGAGTCGACAGAGGCTTGCAGCTTTGCCTGCAACGTCGAGCCAGCGGCAGCAGGATATCGGTGTCGAACTTTGCCCCGCTCTTGCGCGCGGCTTCCTGGCGGGGGGATCACATCCTACGGGTGGCGACCCACGGCAATCCACAGATCCTCTGTATCCGTCCGCTCGATCTCGATGCCAAATTGTTCAGGCCTGTCAATAAATTCAGCAGGATACGGCATGCGCAGCAGGGCAAGAACCGGCGTCCCGGTCAGTTTGGCCACGACCTCCAGCGCCGTCCAGCCCTGCGCGGCCGCATCGCCCGACCGCCCGAGCGCAGCCGCGACGGCGGCGGGCAGATCCTGCGCGCGCCGTTCGACATCCAGCGCATAGGCGGCAGTGTCGCCGGCGGCAGGCAGAAAGACATAGCGCCCGCCCGCACCGTCATGGCTGGCCGGACCCGGCGCCGTGGCGCTGCGCACCACCCGGCCGCCGAAGGCCCGGGCCACCGGATCAGCTGGTGATACCGCCATCGACAAAGACGACCTGCCCCTGCATGTTGGTCGTGCCCGAGATCACCAGGTCGACCACCTTGAAGATGTTCTCGTCGTTCGACAACTGCCCCGAGGGCGTGCGCCGCTTGATGGTGGCCAATTGTTCGGGCCGCAGGACCGAGGACATCTCGGATTCGAAAAAGCCCGGGGCAACGCAGTTGATGTTGATCCCGGCCTCGCCCACCTCGCGGGCCAGCGCGCGCATCATCGCATCGAGATAGCCCTTGGATCCGGCATAGACCGACAGGCCGGCATAACCGCGCGAGCCGCAGATCGAACTGATGTTGCAGATGTTGCCGCTGCCCTGAAGCATCATCCGCTTGATGGCGGCACGGGTCAGCAGGGTGGGGCCGACGATGTTGATGTCGACGATGCGGCGGATCGTGTCCACATCGGTGTGCATCAGAAGCTGGTCCTGCCCGATGGCGGCATTGTTCACCACGCTGTCGACGGAACCGAAGCGGTTCGCCACATCGGCGACGAAGGCGTTGACCCCGTCCACATCCACGGCATCGAGTTCCGTGAAGTGGAAGGCATCGCCGTATTCGCCGCTCAGGCGGTCCATCGCGGGGGTCCGGCTGCGCGCGAACGTCGCCACGCGGTTGCCGCTCTCGAGCAGTCGCGAGACGAGGTGCAGGCCGAGCCCGCGCGAGCCGCCCGATACGATGATCGACTGGTCCTTGGTGTGCATTCTCGTCTCCTTAGCTTTTCAGGCTCGCCTTGAGTGGCACGCGGTCCAGGAATTCCCACATCCGGGGAATGGCATATTCGGCGAGCGCCCCCTCGCAATGGGCTGCAAGCATGGCTTCGGCCGTCTCCTCGGCCAGGGGATGGCGCAGCACCACGGCGGCGACGGGCAGGTTGCCCACCAGCGGCGCGCGGCGGGCAGTGACCTGGGCCCAGACCACATCGGGGTGGCGCATCAGATGCGCCTCGATATCGGGGGGGAAAGCCTTGTTCCCGCCGACATTGATCATCGTGTTCCCGACCCTGCCGCAGAAATGGATGCGGTCGCCCCGACGCTCCACCAGATCGCCGGTGTCGATCCAGTCCTCGCCACCGGCCTTCGTGGCATAGGGCGAGCGAATGAACAGCCGCCCGTCCTCGACCTTGACGCCGATGGTTCCGGGCCGGTCGAGAAGGGCCGCGTCGAAACCCGCCCTGCCGTCGGTGACGACGATGGCTGCCCCCGCCTCGGACGAGGCATAGATATGGCGGATGCGCGCATCGGGATAAAGGGCTGCCAATGTGTCGAGGATCGCCTGGTCGACGATCTCTCCACCCATCGAGATGTTGCGCAGCCCCGCCGCGGCCAGCGTCTCGGGTGCGATCGACATCAGCGCATAGCGCCAGAAGGTCGGGGTCGACGAGATTGCCGTCACCCCACCGCCGGCCAGCGCCGCGGCGAAACTGGCCGCGAGATCGTCGATGTCGCCGGGCACCAGGGTCTGATCGGGGACGAACAATCCCAGCGCCACCATCTGATACCAGGCATAAGAGCCGATCTGATAGGGCAGGAACCATGCCTGTGGCGGCATCTCGCGGAGGCGGTCGAAGGTGTTCAGCGTATCCGCCGTATGGGGGATCAGCTTCAGAAGGCCCGTCGAGCCGGAGGTGAGCACGGTGATGCGGCCGGGCTGCACCTCGCCGGGTTCCGGTGTGTTCAGGACAGTGCCGTCCGGACCGATCAGCGCCACGCCATGGCTGTCGAACCGGGCTTCGACATCGGGCGTCAGGCGCGACGCCTCGATCACCCCCCAATCAAGTTCGAAGGCCATGCCATAGGCGACGGCGGCAAACGCGCCGCGCACCCCCTCGACCACGAAGGCCACGCGCCGCGCGGCCAGCGCCGCGGCTGCGCCGTAGCGCGCCTCGCCCTCGGCCTGCAGCGCCGCCCAATCGGTCGCCTCGGCACCGAAGACCACGCGGTTGTTGCGCCAGAGATCGGCCATGGCGCTCAGGTCGCCTTCGTCACGTCCTGGAAGAAGTCGAGCACATCCTTCACGGTTTCGATCCGCCGCATGGCGGCGGCGTCGAAGGCAAGCTCTCGGCCCATCTTCGTCTCGATCCGAAGGGCGGTCTCGGAAAAGTCGAGACTACGGAAATTCGCATCGCGCGTGGTCTGCGTTTCGCTCTGAATTGCCGGCCGACCACGCTTGGCCATGACAAGATTCATGATCGAAAGGATCTCTGAGCGGTCCATATATCTCTCTCCTAGCGCGGCTAGCCTGCTGCGGCAGCGGCTTCCGCCGCCTCTCTGTCGATTTCTGCGCCAAGGGCCGCAATGCGGTCTCTGGCGCGTTCGGGGTAGGCGTCAGCGAAATGACGGTACCAAGGATGGCGCGTGCGGCTTTCCATATGCATGACGAACCGGATGGGCCCCGCGATCTCGCCCTCCGCCCCCGTCACCACGACGCCCGGCGGCACGATACCCCGGGCGACCGCGCCCGAGGCGATCATCGAACCGCGGCCGACCACGGCACCGGGCATGAGCTGGGCATTCACGCAGACGGTCGCCATATCGCAAATCGTCACCGGGTCGGCAAGATGCGAGGGCGGCAGCGGGTCGTTCATCAGCGTGGTCAGCGAGAAGAGCCAGACGAAATCACCGATCTTCGCCCCCCGTCCGACATGGGCATAAGAATGCATGCGCACGAAATCGCCGATGCTGCAATTGCCCTCAATATCGGAAAAGTTTCCGATGCGAAGGTTTTCTCCGATCTCGGCGCCCTCGCGGATCACCACATGATGGCCGGTCTCAAGACCGGGGCCAATCGAGGTGCCTTCGTAAAGGACGCAATGCGACCGTACCGTCGCCCCTGGGCCCAGGCGCAACGGACCAAGACCGGGTCGGAAAGCAGGCTGCCCGATAACCGAGAAATCGCCGATCTCACAATCGTCCCCGATCTCGACATTGGCATGAATGCGGACCATGGCACCAATTTGGACATTGCGGCCGATCCGGGCCTCGGGGTCGATCATGCCTGGCATCGACATCGCGCTCTATCCCCTGCAAACAACCGACATATTGGAATTTCTGAGCGCCTCCGTAGCCCAGGACCGCGGATGATGTCAACCACAGCCCCCCCTGGGGCTGCGCACGCCGGGAGGCGGATTGCGCAGCCCCGGCGAGATGACTGACATGCACCAGAATCCTACAGATTTTCCGTGGCGTTATGCTTCATCATGTGCGTTTTCCATCGGTTTTGCATAGGACTTCTTCTCCCCCTCGTCCTGCCGCATCACCCGCGATAAGACCGCCTTATCGGCCATGAGGGGACTGGGGGGGAACATGCCGAAGGGCCTGTGCGAAGCCGCCGGGAACGTGGTTTGGCAGAGCGGTATACCGCTCTGCCTGCGGCAACCGGCCCCCCGGCCAGCCGGTCGCCCGCCGGGCAAGCATGAGGCGCATCCGGTGCAACGGCCATCGGCGTCGCGCCGCCAGAAAGGGCAGGAAATGATCGTTCCTGCCTTCCGTTCCGGGCATTCAGCGGGTAAGACCTGACCCGATTGACGTACTGTCGCGATACCAACATCGTCGCGGAGGCAGAGGGAAGGTTCCGGCCGTAACGGTTTGCCGTGCCGGCCAAATCCATGGATGGCGTTTGCATGACCAATTGCTCAGACAACCACGAGTTCCTGTTCGGCACCAAGGCAGAGACCCTGTACAGGCTGAAGCCGCTGCTGAAGGCATGGGTTGTTCCGACCCTGAGCTATATCTCGCTCGGGGATTGGCTCGAGGGACGCGAAGCTGTTCTCGATGAGCTCACCACCACATTCGGAAGCGTCATGGTCGCCGTCCGCTCCTCGGCACAGGGCGAGGACGGCGCCGAATCCGCCATGGCGGGTGAATTCGATTCAATCCTTGGTGTCGACGCGGGCGACAGGCAGGACCTTGCCGGCGCCATCGACCAGGTGATCGCGGCCTATCCCGGCGGGCGCGACGAAGCCGACCGCCGCCACCAAATCCTGATCCAGGCCTTTGTCGACGGCGTTTCGATGAGCGGGGTCATCTTCACCCAGGACCTCAACACCGGCGCGCCCTATTATGTCATCAATTATGACGATGTCTCGGGCCGGACCGACAGCGTGACCTCCGGCAACGAGGGCAGCAGCAGGACGCTTTACGTTCACCGCGATTCCCAGGACATGCTGACCTCGCCGCGGTTCCGTGCGGTGCTTGACGCGGTGGCCGAAATCGAGGCGATCACCCAGAGCAACTCGCTCGACATCGAATTTGCCGTCGATTCGGACAACCGCGTGATCCTGTTCCAGGTCCGCAAGATCACGACCCAGGCAAACTGGAACCGCGGAATTGCCCTGCGGGTGAACGATACCATCAACAGCATGGCGAAATTTGCCACGACACGGTTCCGGCGGCTCAATGGCGTCTATGGCAGCCGCTCGCTGTTCGGCCAGATGCCGGACTGGAACCCGGTGGAAATGATCGGGTCGCGGCCACGGCCCCTTGCCGTGTCGCTGTACCAGAAGCTGATCACCGACCGGGCCTGGCGCGAGGCGCGCCGCCAGATGGGCTATGCGGAGCCGAAAGGGTCGCCGCTGATGTACATGTTCGGCGGCCAGCCCTACATCGATGTCCGGCTGAGCTTCCACTCCTACCTGCCGGCACATCTGCCGGCGCCGATTGCCGAGAAACTGGTGGACGGCTGGGTGAACCGGCTTTCGGAAAACCCGCAGTTGCATGACAAGGTGGAGTTCGACATTGCGATCACCATCCTGTCGTTCGACTTCGACCAGCGCTTCGCCGCCCAGTGCGACGGCATGCTCGACGATGCCGAGAGGGCGGTCTTCAAGCAATGCCTGCAGGAAATGAGCCGCGATCTGATCACCTCGCGGCGTGCCTCCCTCGAGGGGGAACTGGCAAAGATCGCGGAATTGTCCGCGCGCTGCGATGAGCGCAGGCAGGCCCGCCGCGTGCCGGATCTGTCGACGGTGACGGGGCTTCTGGAGGATTGCGTCGATCTGGGGACGATCCCCTTCTCCATCCTCGCCCGGCACGGCTTCATTGCCCAGTCGATCCTCCGGTCGCTGGTGATCGTGGGGGTCCTGCGGCAGGACGAGGTCGATGCCTTCATGGCAACGCTGAACACGGTGGCCGGCGAATTGGCGGTGGACATGCACCGGCTGTCGGACGGCACGCTGGAGGTGGATGCCTTCCTCGACCGCTACGGCCATCTCCGGCCCGGCGCCTATGACATCCAGTCGCTGCGCTACGACAGCCGCCCCGACCTGATCGAACGTCTGAAATCGGTACCGGTGGCGAATCTGGGCGAGGGGGCCGGGCACAAGGCCGCCTTCTCGCTGAGCAGCGATCAGCGCAAGGCGATTGCCGATCTGCTTGCGGCCCATGACTATGACATCTCGGTCGATGCGCTGTTCGACTACATCGCCAAGGCGACCGAAGCGCGCGAATATGCGAAATTCGTCTTCACGCGCAACCTGTCCGACGCGCTCGAGAGCATCGCGGCATGGGGCCAGGTGAACGGGCTGAGCCGGGATGAGCTGTCATTCGTGCCGGTCCAGAGCATTCTCGACACCAATTCGATGAGCAAGGGCCGCACGACGGAAGAGTTCCTGCGCAACATCGCCGAGACGGCGATGAAGGATTACCAGGTGACGATGGCGCTGAACCTTCCCTATCTGATCCGGGAGGTCAGCGATTTCCATATCGTCCCGCTGCTGATCAGCCGGCCGAACTTCATCACCACCAAGGTGGTGGAAGGCGAGGTCGTACATCTGACGGGCACCGACATGGATGCCAAGATCGATGGCCGGATCGTCGCGATCGAAAGCGCCGATCCCGGCTTCGACTGGATTTTCACCCGCCAGATCCTCGGCCTCGTGACCAAGTTCGGCGGCGCCAATTCGCATATGGCAATCCGCTGCGCCGAATTCCGCATCCCGGCCGCGATCGGCGCCGGCGAGCAACTCTTCGAGCGGGTTCTGGGCAGCCGCGCCATCGAACTGAACTGCGCCCAGGGAACGCTTGTGGCCACGACGAGGCATGTCAGGTGATCCTTGCGATTTCCCAGCGGGTCGTCGAGAACCCGACCTATCGGGACCGGCGCGATGCGCTGAGCCAGGACTGGGCCATCACCTTCGCGCGCCACATGCCCGAGGCCGTTCTGGTGCCGGTGCCAAACTGCCTTGCCAATGTCGCGGCCTGGCTGGGCGCCGTGCAGCCACGGGGCATCATCCTGTCAGGCGGAAACGACTGGGGCACGGCCCCGGATCGGGATGCGACCGAAACCGCGCTTTTCGATTTCGCCCAGCAGCGGGAC
The DNA here is from genome assembly GCA_014879735.1 of Paracoccaceae bacterium. Classification (GTDB taxonomy): domain Bacteria; phylum Pseudomonadota; class Alphaproteobacteria; order Rhodobacterales; family Rhodobacteraceae; genus Pseudogemmobacter. The sequence goes on along the minus strand of JACSRN010000070.1, from coordinate 2,534 downwards.
ATCCCGCTCCTTGGCGTGTGCCGCGGCCTGCAGGTGATCCACAAGCTGACGGGCGGAGAGATCGAGCCGTCGATCGCCGCGGCAACCGGCACATCGCATACGGCGGTGCAGCACGGCATCCATCTTGCGGCCGGCCCGTTCCGCGACATCGCCCGGCAGGACGAGATCTGCGTCAACAGCTATCACGACCAGGGCGTGCTGCTGTCCTCGGGGCTGTCGGCAGACCTAGAGGTGTTTGCAACCGCAGGCGATGGCGTGGAGGGATTTGTGCATCGTTCCCGCCCGGTTCTGGCAATCCAATGGCATCCAGAGCGGGACGGATCCCCTTCGGACTTCGACTTCGCCATCATCCGCAAACTGTTTTCGCAAGGCGCCTTCTGGCTATAACGGACACGGGACAAGAGCACGCATGACAACCAGGGCAATCATTCTCGCCGCGGGGCGGGGCAGCAGAATGCGGGAAATGACTGAGGACCGGCCGAAAGGGCTGGTGGAACTGGCAGGCAAACCGCTGGTCGGCTGGCAGACGGATGCCTTGCGCCGCGCCGGAATCGACGAGATCGTCATCGTGACCGGCTATCGGGGGGCACAGCTTGCACCCTTTGCCGATCGCACGGTCGAGAATGCCGATTGGGCCACGACCAACATGGTCACAAGCCTGATGTGCGCGGCCGGGGAAATCGACCGGCCGGTCATCATCAGCTATTCCGACATCGTCTACGCGCCCGACGCTGTCCGCCAGCTGGCCGGGGTCGCAGGCGAGACGGCCATGGCCTATGACCGGGACTGGCTCTCGCTCTGGTCGCGCCGCTTCGACGACCCGCTGTCCGATGCGGAAACCTTCCGCGCCGCGGCAGACGGATCCATCGCCGAGATCGGCGGCAAGACCGACACGCTTGCCGATATCCAGGGCCAGTACATGGGGCTTCTTCGCTTCACCCCGGCGACCATTGCCGCAATCCGCGCGATCACCGACGAAAGCGAACGGGCCAAGCTTGACATGACCAGCCTGCTGATGCGGCTGATCCGCTCGGGTCATAAAATTCAGGGCACGGGCATCTCGGGCGGCTGGTGTGAGGTCGACAGTGTCGAGGATCTGAAACTGGCAAACGAACTGGTGGCCGAGGGCAAGCTGACCCCCCCGGCCTCTGCATGAGAGGACGCAAACCATGGTGATCTGGATCATCGGATTGTCGGGTGCCGGCAAGACCACGATTGCGCGGCGGGTGCATGAGTTGTGGGCCGAAACGGCGATCAACACGGTCCTGGTCGACGGCGACGAGATCCGCGACATCATGCGCGAGAACGACCGCCCGGATTCGCACGAACTGACCGGCCGCCGGCGCAATGCGGAGCGCATTTTCCGCATGTGCCGCTGGCTTGACCGGCAGAACATCAACGTCGTGTGCTCGATCCTGTCGATCTTTCCGGATCTGCGCGAGGAGAACCGGCGCGAACTCTCGAAATATTTCGAGGTCTTCATCGACGTGCCGATGGATGAGCTGGTCCGCCGCGACATCAAGGACATCTATGCGCCGGCCCTGCGGGGCGAACGCACGCATGTCGTCGGTGTGGACATCCCTTTCCCTCGCCCCGAAAACCCCGATCTCGTCATCGACAATTCGCGCCCGGGCATCGACATCGATGCTGTCGCGCGCCAGATCCTCAAGGCAAGCGGGGCCGTCGGGTGACGCTCGTGGATTATCCCTACGCCGAGGGTGATCGCCTCGCGGAGCGCAACACCTATTTCTACACGCCTGTCGTGGGCCAGCCCATGATCGATGCCCTGCATCGATCCCGCGCGCAGGTGCTGGCCGACCTGCCCGATCCCGCTCCGCCACCGCCGGCGGAAGCTTCCGCTCCGGCACTGCCGGCGCCCGGATCGGACATTGTCGATACCCATGACCTGCTTGAATCCCTCTGGGCATCCCTGTCCAGCGGGCCATCCGGCGCGGCAGACCAGGCCTGGATCACCCTGCTGGTTCACAAGTTCGAAACCACGAAACGGCTGCATGCGGCCTATGGCCCGGGTTTCCGGGCGATCGATCCGGCGCAGCACAGGGACCTTGCGCTCTATCTGCGCACCGGGGAAATCCTCGCGGTTTCCTTTGCCGAAAGCGGCAGGCTGCCGCAGCTCAATGCGCTCTTGAAGCTGGTCGATACCCTGTGCGCCATGCGCCAGGGGCTGAATGCGGGCCAGCGCGCCCGGCTTGCCGGGCTGATCCGGCGCGAGGCCGATCTGCTCGCCACTGTCTGAGCGGATGCCGGGCGCGGCTGATCGGCGCGCATGCTACGCGCCGCCGCCGCCCTCTGCTTGACCATCGGCGCCGCGGCCCAGGGCCGCGGCATTCCCCGCGCCGCCGGCAGGACCAAGCGCCCTTGGCCCGCTGAAAGGCGCAACACCGATCCTGCGCGGTCGAAACCGGGTCAGCGATCCACCTCGCCAGTGAGCTGCCTGATGCGCGTCACCAGCTTGACCAGCAGCATGTTCACCAGAACATGCGCCGCCGTCCGGCTTGCCGTGCCATATTGCG
>JACSRN010000151.1 GCA_014879735.1 Paracoccaceae bacterium | reverse complement strand
TCCTGTGGTTTCAAGCGGAGGATTGGTGTACCGTCCTGGATTTGTGCTCCGAGGGAGACCATGACTTCTTCGACCTGGCCGTTTCGGGGGGCTGGGAGGGGGTGTTCCATTTTCATGGCTTCGAGGATGACGAGCGGGTCGCCCTGGCGGACGGTATCGCCGGCTGCGACATTCAGCTGTGTGACCAGGCCGGGCATCGGTGCGATGATCGCATTGCCGGCGGCGGCGGTCTCCTCGGGTCCTGCCAGGTCGTCGGGCAGGCCGAAGGCCATGGCGCGGCCCTGGTGGAAGACGGTCACGGACTGCGGGGTCCGGGCGAAGCCGAAGGTCATCCGGTGTCCGTCCCAGGCCACCGAAGCGGTATCGGCGTCCAGCCGGGCCACCGCCAGATCGAGCGTCCCCGCCGGGCCGCCGACCAGATAATGCCCCGGGGCCAGCGTCTCGATCACCCGCGTGATCCGCCCGTCGCCGGCGTCAAGCTCTGCCTGCCGGCGGGCGGGCATCCAGTGCTGCCAGCCTTGCAGCACCTCCCAGGGGTCCGCGCCGGCGGGCGGGTCGAGAAAGCCGTGGCCGGCCAGCATGGCCAGGGCGATGGCAAGCTCGTCCGGCGCCGGCCGGTCCGTCAGCGCCGGCAGGTTCCTGGCGATGAGCGCGGTATCGATATTGCCGGAGCGGAAGTCGGGGTTTCCCGCCAGCCTGGCCAGGAATTCGAGATTGGTGACGGAGCCTGCGATCCGGCAGTCGGCCAGGGCCTGCGACAGCCGGTTCAGCGCCGCCTCGCGGCTGCTGCCATGGACGATGATCTTGGCGATCATCGGGTCGTAGAACGGCATGATCTCGTCGCCCTCGCGCACGCCGCTGTCGATCCGGACCGGGCCGCGGGCAAAGCGGCTGCCGGCCGGAAAGCGGAGGTATTGCAGCCGGCCCGTCGCCGGCAGGAAGCCCTTCGCCACATCCTCGGCATAGAGCCGGGCCTCCATCGCCCAGCCGTCGATCGCCAGGTCCTCCTGCCGCAGCGGCAGCGGCTCTCCGGCCGCGACGCGCAATTGCAGCTCGACAAAGTCGAGCCCGGTGATCGCCTCGGACACCGGATGCTCCACCTGCAGGCGCGTGTTCATCTCCATGAACCAGAACCCGTCCTCGCGCAGCCCGCCCGAGCCGTCGGCGATGAACTCGACCGTCCCCGCCCCGCGATAGCCGATCGACCGGGCCGCCTCCACCGCCGCCCGCCCCATGGCCGCGCGCACCGCCGGCGGCATGTCGGGGGCCGGCGCCTCCTCGATCACCTTCTGGTGCCGGCGCTGCAGCGAGCAGTCCCGCTCGAACAGGTGGATCACATTGCCATGGGCATCGCCGAAGACCTGCACCTCGATATGCCGCGGCTGGCGGATGTACTTCTCGACCAGGCAGGCCGGATCGCCGAAGCTGGCGCCGGCCTCGCGCCGCGCACTCTCCAGCGCGGCGGGAAAATCGCCGGGCGCCTCGACCAGCCGCATCCCCTTGCCGCCGCCGCCCGCCCGCGCCTTGATCAGCACCGGATAGCCGATCTCCGCCGCGCGTTCGGCAAGAAAGCCCGGTTCCTGGTTGCCGCCATGATAGCCGGGCACCACCGGCACGCCCGCAGCCGTCATCCGGTCCTTTGCCGCATCCTTCAGCCCCATGGCCCGGATCGCCGCGGCCGGCGGCCCGATGAAGACCAGCCCGGCCGCCTCTACCGCCGCGACAAAATCGGGGTTCTCCGACAGAAAGCCATAGCCGGGGTGGATCGCCTCGGCCCCGGTGGCAAGCGCCGCCGCGATGATGCGATCCCCCCGCAGATAGCTTTGCGCCGCCGCCGCCGGGCCGATGCGGACCGCCTCGCCGGCCAGCGCGACATGCATCGCCCCCGCATCGGCATCGGAATGGACGGCAACGGTGGCAATGCCCAGGCTGCGGCAGGTGGCAATCACCCGGCAGGCGATCTCGCCGCGGTTGGCGATCAATATCTTGCGAAACATTCCAATCCCTCCCCTACATCCGGAAGATGCCGAAATGCGTCGGCTCCACCGGCGCATTCAGCGCCGCCGACAGGCTGAGCCCGAGAACCTCGCGCGTGCGCCTGGGGTCGACAATCCCGTCGTCCCACAGCCGGGCCGAGGCATAGAGCGGATGCGACTGCCGCTCGAACATCTCGATCGTCGGCGCCTTGAAGCGGGCCTCCTCCTCCGGCGTCCAGCTGCCGCCCTTGCGCTCGATCGCCTCGCGCCGCACCGTGGCCAGCACCCCCGCCGCCTGCTCGCCCCCCATCACCGAGATCCGGCTGTTCGGCCAGGACCACAGGAACCGCGGCGAATAGGCCCGGCCGCACATGCCATAATTGCCCGCCCCGAACGAGCCGCCGACCAGAAAGGTGATCTTGGGCACCCGCGTCGTCGCCACCGCCGTCACCAGCTTGGCCCCGTCCTTGGCAATCCCGCGGTTCTCGGCCGTCCGGCCGACCATGAACCCCGAGATGTTCTGCAAAAACACCAGCGGGATGTTGCGCTGCGAGCAAAGCTCGACAAAATGCGCAGCCTTCAGCGCAGAATCCGAAAAGATCACCCCGTTGTTGCCGACAATCCCCACCGGCATGCCCATCACATGGGCAAAGCCGCAGACGATGCTCGTGCCGTAGCGCGGCTTGAACTCGTCCAGCCGCGAGCCGTCGACAACCCGGGCGATCACCTCGCGGATGTCATAGGGCGTCTTCAGCTCCGCCGGGACCACCCCGAGGATCTCATCGGGATCATATAGCGGCGGCTCGGGCGCTTGCAGCGCCAGCTGCGGCTGCTTGCGCCGGTTCAGGTTGGCGACCGCGCGCCGCGCCAGCGCCAGCGCATGCCGCTCGTCCTGCGCCAGAAGATCCGCCACCCCCGACAGCCGGGTGTGCACATCGCCGCCGCCCAGATCCTCGGCCGAAACCACCTCGCCCGTCGCAGCCCGCACCAGCGGCGGACCGGCCAGGAAGATCGTGCCCTGGCCCTTCACGATGATGGTGACATCCGACATCGCCGGCACATAGGCCCCCCCCGCCGTGCAGGACCCCAAGACCACCGCAATCTGCGCAATGCCCTTGGCCGACATGTTGGCCTGGTTGAAGAAGATCCGGCCGAAATGCTCGCGGTCGGGAAAGACCTCGTCCTGGCTGGGAAGATTGGCGCCGCCCGAATCCACCAGATAGATGCAGGGCAGCGCGTTCTGCTCCGCAATCTCCTGCGCCCGAAGATGCTTCTTCACCGTCATCGGAAAATAGGTCCCGCCCTTCACCGTCGCATCGTTGCACAGGATCATCACCTCCTGCCCCTCAACACGGCCAATCCCGGCAACAAGCCCGGCACAGGGGCTCTCCCCGCCATAAAGATCATGCCCAGCAAAAAGCCCGATCTCCAGAAACGGCGAACCCGCATCAATCAGCCGACCAATCCGATCCCGCGCCAGAAACTTCCCACGACCAACATGACGCTGCCGATGAACCTCCCCCCCACCCGCAACACTCAACCGCGCCGCCGACAATACAGGCTCCATCAACGCAAGATGCGCAGAAACATTCGAACAAAAACTGGATGAACCAACCAATACACCAGAACGTAAAATCGTCAT
>JACSRN010000180.1 GCA_014879735.1 Paracoccaceae bacterium | reverse complement strand
CAGGTGCGCCTCAGAAAGCGCCTGACCAGCCCGCAAGGGGCGCAGGACGGATCCTTCACCGCAACATTGATGTTCGCTTTTCAGCCCGAACGGACCCGCTCGATCGACGATGTCTGGCAGAACCCTTTCGGCTTCACCGTCACCCAATATGCCATCCGATCGGACCGTTCCGAATGACCTCTGTTCCCGTTCTCACATCCGTCCACGCCCTTATGGTCGCTGGTGCGCTGGCGCTCATGGCGCCCGCAGCGTTGGCCGAGACCACACCGCGCCCGGGGGCCCATGACAACCGCGTCCGGGTTGCCAACTGGACCGAAGGCCAAGTCTACCGCATCGTCACCACCCTGACTCGGGTGACCACCGTCGAATTCGGCGAGGGCGAGACCATCCGCTCGATCATCGCGGGCGACACCGTGGGCTTTCAGTTCGACGGCGTGCCGGGCGGACGCGCCTTCGCGATCAAGCCTGCAGCCTCGGGTGTGGCCACCAACATCACGGTCTACACGAACCGCCGTTCCTACTATTTCCATGTGGTCGAGGCGCGCGAGACCCCGCATTACGTCGTGCAGTTCCACTATCCCGAGAGGCGCGCACAACCGGCCCGCGCGGTTGCCGCTGATGCGCCGAATGCGAACTACGCGGTCAGCGCAAGCGAGGAGTTCACACCGACGGCCGTCTGGGATGACGGCACCTTCACCTACTTCCGCTTTGCACGGAACGCTCCTGTCCCCGCGATCTTCCGCTATGCCAACGGCGGCGAAAGGGCGGTGAACAGCACAGCAATCGAGGACGGCGTCATCCGGGTTTCGGGCGTGAACCGCCAATGGGTCCTGCGCCTCGGCGAAGACGAGGTTTGCGTTCAGGACATGGGCGGGCCTGCGTCATGAGCCAGGATACTGAAGACCTCGCGGCGCGCCTCGCTGCCCTTGAAGGTACGAGCGCGAAGAAATCCGGCCGCGCGCGACCATCACCCATGGCCGCACTTCTCGGCGTCGGTGGGATCGCGGCAATTGGCGGGTTGGCCTGGGTGGCACTTCAACCCGCGCCACCTGCTCCCATGCCGACCGCCGCACCAGAGGAGTTCCAGACGACCGGCAGCGGCTTTGGGGATCTGGCGCCCATGCCAGTCGAGGAAACTGCACCTGCACCGCCAGCGGAAACCGGTCCTTCGGAAACCGAGCAAGCCCTGATGGAAAGCCTTGCCACCCTGCAAGCCGAACTTGCCGAACTGCGCGCCCGTCCGGCGGAGACTGCAGGCGATGCTGGCGCGGAGGCCATCGCCGAGCTCACGGCGCAGATCGCAGCACTCCAGGAGGCTTCAGCCGAGGCGCAGCGTGCGCTCGAGCGGCAGTTGACCGAGCGTGACCGCGAGCTCGACCAGTTGCGCATGGACCTCGAAGTGGCATCCCTGACGCCTCTCGAGCCTGGCACCTCAGGGATTGGCGCAGAAGACGCAGCGCGCGCGGAACTGGAACGGCGTCGGATTGCCGAGGCGGAAGCCCGCGCAGAACGGATCGCGTCGCCCATGATCGCGTTTTCGGGCATGGGGTCAGATGCCGATCGCGACGATGCACAAGAAGCGGCACGGCTCAATGAAGACGAGGCCTTCGTGCGAGGGGGCGCAGACCCAGCACCGGTGACGCGGGCCGAAGTGATCGTGAACCCGGGCAACACCGTCGTGCAAGGCACGATGATTCAGGCCGTGACCGAGACTGCGCTGGACAGCACTCTGCCTGGAGCGATCCGCGCCATCGTGTCCGAAGACGTCCATTCCTTCGACGGCACACGGGTTCTCATCCCGCGTGGGGCGCGTCTCATCGGGCGCTACCGCTCCGATGTGGCACTCGCGCAATCGCGGGTCATGGTGGCCTGGGACCGGATCATCCTGCCTGACAACCAGACCGTGGAGATCAGTGCCTTCGGTGGGGATGAGCTTGGCCGGACTGGCACCACTGGATTTGTCGACACCCGCTTCGCGCAGCGCTTCGGCTCGGCCGCGCTGATTTCGCTGATCGGGGCTCTGCCCGCCGCTGCCGCGGGCCAGATCGAAGACGAAGCAGTGGCCGATGTTGCAAGCGACGTCGGGGCCGATCTTGGCGACAGCACCCAAAGCGTCATGCAGGACTATCTCGCGATCCGCCCGGTGATCCATGTGGGTCAAGGCACGCGGATCACAGTCATGGTCGACCGCGACCTGGAGATCTTGTTTTAGGATGACCCCAGCTCTCACACAGTTTGCGAGGGTTACCGGCCGGGCAGATCAACCCGGTCGGCAGCGGGGGACGGATCGATCTGGAGATGGTCGAATTGGGCCGATCAGAAGTGGGATCACCCCTGCAGTTTCGCATGTCCTGAACGGATACCTGGGGAAGGTCTCAGCACTTTGCCCCGCATAGCAAGATAAGGAAGACGAAGTTGAACGATACGGTAGGGATCGACATTTCGAAGGCAACACTCGACGCATTCCGTGTGTCGGACGGGCGTCGAGAGCAGTTTTCCAACGACGCCACCGGTCTCAAGACACTGAAGAAGTGGCTTGGAAAAGCACCCGTCCGGGTGATCTACGAGCCGACCGGTCCCTACCATCGGGACCTCGAACAAGCCTTGGCATCCACAAGCCATGGCCTGGTGAAAGTGAACCCGACGAGGGCGCGCCGTTTCGCACAGGCGACTGGCCAGACCGCCAAGACCGACCGGGTCGATGCCGAGCTTCTCGCGCGGATGGGTGCGGTACTGAACCTTGAAGCCAGCACAGTTCGCTCGGAAGCTCTGATGGAAATCAGGGAGCTGCACGTCGCGCGTGTCGGCCTGATCAAGGATCGAACGGCGTGTCGGAACCGGATGGCGACGGCACGGTGCAAGGTGATCGTCTCGCAGCTGAACGCGCGCTATCGCCAGATCAAGGCGCAGATTGCCCAGATCGACGCAGAACTGGTGCGCTACGTCAAAGCGGATCCAGAGCTCGCGCGCCGTTACGAGATCCTTCTCTCCATTCCCGGGATTGGCCAGGTCGCCGCCATCGCTCTGATCGTCGAGATGCCTGAACTTGGCAGCATGACATCCAGGGAGGTCGCCAGTCTTGCGGGACTGGCTCCGATCACCCGGCAGTCCGGAATGTGGAAAGGCAAGGCCCGGATCAGCGGTGGTCGCCAAACAATCCGCACGATGCGGTTCATGCCGGCGCTGATCGCGACCAGATTCAATGCGCCGTTGCGCCAGATCCACGAAGCCCTCATCGGCGCCGGAAAGCCTTGGAAGGTCTCGATAACTGCGGTGATGCGCAAGCTCGTCATCCTCGCCAACGCGCTTGTGCGCGACGACCGCACTTGGACTGACGCCCGTGCTTGATCATAACGGATACTTCTGAGATGGCAGCGAGCTATCTCGAAGCCTCGCTCGACCGGCTTGGCGCGCCCGTGCAGCGCGACGACACGATCGAGATCTGCATCAACCCCGACGGGCAGGTCTGGGGCGAGTTCCAGGGCGATCACTTCATGCGGAGTCTTGGCAGCCCGCTGACCCAGACCGAGATCAAGGACCTCGGCAACCAGATCGCCTCGGCCGCATCGACCACGCTCAGCACCAAGAAACCCATCGTCTCGGTCTCGATCCTCTACCGGGACCGTCCGATCCGG
>JACSRN010000058.1 GCA_014879735.1 Paracoccaceae bacterium | reverse complement strand
GTGCTGCGCGCCTTCACCATCTCGCAGACCGAGATCCGTTCCCCCGGCGGCGGTGGCCAGATCGCCGAAGCGTTCGGTCGCCGACATGCGGTTGCCGCCGGGGGAACGGATCTCGGTCTGCGAGATGGTGAAGGCGCGCAGCACTTGTTGCAGAGCGGCCAGTTCCTGCGGTGCGCGCTGGCGCAGCACGGCGGTGGCGCTGCGATAGCTGCGAACGGAATAGCGCGCCAGCAGATCGGCATCGAAGACGGCGGCGGCGTGGCTGTCGTCATCGAAGACGGCATCCGCCTGCGGAAACATCATGCGGGCCACGTCATTCGGCGGCCAGGCCGGAGTTGTAGGCGTAGGTCTTCCAGGACGGCTTGTAATCGGCATCGGCCTGATTGCCCCAGACCGTCCAGCCGTCCCTTACGCCACGGCCGAACAGCTCCAGATAGGGGCCCCAGGAGCAGGATTCGATGATCTCGTATTGTTCGTCGGGCTTGCGGGAATGTTCGCGCTTGCGTGTGGACAGGAAATTCACCTGCCGCCGGCCGGCATCGAGGGTGCGGGCATTCCTGCCGCGGGTGCCGAACAGGATCACCTCGGTCACATTGCGGAAATAAAACCCCACCCCGCGCCCGTCCGAGCCGCCGTCCTTGCGTTCCTTGTGCCAGATCAAGTTCGACTTGTATTCAAAGCCCCAGGCCGAAAGAACGCGCAGCCCGTCGGGCAGCAATGCGTTGGGCACCCAAAGGTAGCAATGCGCGCGATCGTCCAGATGCCCGGCCACCGGCAAGGCGCAGATGTCATCCAGCGTCATCGTGGGATAGCGCGACAGGCGCTTGTGTTCTGGCGCAACCTTGCCGGTGCGATTCTCGAACCGCCAGGGCGGATCGGCCATTACGCAGCCGAACCGATCCTGCCCGAGGAAATTCGCAAGGTCTTGTGCGGCTGTCGTACCCATGTCGCGCATGTTGCGTTCCCCGTTGCCGGCGTTCAAGGTGAACAATAGGGAAACAAAAGTAAAGACCGGATGAACGCTTCCGTATGTCGCGGAATGCGGCGATTTCACGCAAGGGTGCGGTGCATCGGCGCGGGCGGGGTCTATACTGGCACGATCCCCTGGCGCGAGGCCCCGCATGACCGACAGAGCCGTCACCGCTGCCTTTCGCTTCGGCTTCGGTCTTCCGCTCGATCCGGCGGCGGCGGCGCCGGAGGCGCTGCTCGCGGGCTTGTCGGGGCCTGACCGCGCCGCGGCAACCTGGCCCGGGGTGGTCACGCCAGAGGCCCTGGTCCTGCTGCAGCGCGAAATCGGCCTGCGCGAGACGAAGAAGACCGATCCCGATGCCGCCGCCGTCGAGGCCCGGGCGATCCAGCGCGCTGGGCTGATCCTGCAGCGGCAGGGCCAGCGGGCCACCTTCGCCCGCGCGCTGGGCGGAGCTGCGCTGCGCGAAAGGCTGGCGTGGTTCTGGACCAATCATTTCACCGTCGTCCCAAGGGGGCGCAACCAGTTGGGCTGGCCTTCGGCGCTGCGCGACGAGGCGATCCGCCCGCATCTGGCCGGCCCTTTCGCCGAGATGCTGAAGGCTGTGGCGATACATCCCGGGATGCTGTTCTACCTCGATCAGATCGGCTCCTTCGGGCCGGCGTCGAAGCGGGGCAAGGCCAATGGCCGCGGCCTGAACGAGAACTATGCCCGCGAGTTGCTGGAGTTGCACACGCTGGGCGTGGCCGCCGCCTATACCCAGGCCGATGTGCGCGAGCTGGCCGAACTGCTGGCCGGCCTGACGGTGCGGCCGGCGGACGGGTTCTTCTTCGATGCCGCCCGGGCCGAACCGGGGGCAGAGACGGTGCTTGGCGTCGAATATGGTGGCCGCAACACCGCGCCGATCTTCCGCCTGCTGGAAGATCTGGCCCGCCGACCCGAGACGGCCGCGCATCTGGCCCGCAAGCTGGCGGTGCATTTCGTCTCGGACCAGCCCGATCCGGCGCTGGTCGAGGCGCTGGCCGCGGAATGGCGGGCCAGCGGTGGCGACCTTCGCCGGGTGACGGAGGTTCTCGTGACCCATCCGGCCGCACTGTCGGGCCCTGCGGCCAAGGTGCGCCCGCCGGGCGAATTCATGGCGGCGGCATTGCATGCGCTGGGCGTATCGGGGGACGAGGTCTATGGCATGGCCGAGGGTCCGTTCCAGCGGCTAGTGATTCGCCCGCTGGCCGCGATGGGCCAGCGCTGGGAGGCGGCACCCGGGCCGAACGGCTGGCCCGAGGCGGCCAGCGCCTGGGTGACACCCGCCGGAATGGCCGCCCGGATCGAATGGGCGATGCAGGTGCCCGGCCGGCTGGTGGTGCCGCTGCCCGATCCGCGGGATCTGGCGCGGACCGCGCTTGGCGCCCGTGCCGATGCCGAACTGCTGGGCGCGGTGGCAGCGGCCGAAAGCACGCGCGAGGGGGCCGGGCTTGTCTTTGCCTCGCCCGCCTTCAACAGGAGATAGGATGCGATGGACCGGCGGCGTTTCCTGAAGGGTCTGGCCTGCTCGGCTGCGGCGCATCCCCTGCTGACCACGGTGACACTGGCAGGAAGCAGCCCGGCGCTTGGCGAGAACCGGCTTGTGGTGATCATCCTGCGTGGCGCGATGGACGGGCTGGACGTGGTGCAGCCGCGCGGCGAGGCGGTCTTTGCCGCGCTGCGGCCCGGGCTTTCGGCGGCCCCGGCATTGCCGCTGGACGATTTCTTTCACCTGCATGCGGGTCTTGGCGGGCTTTTGCCGCTGTGGCGGGCGGGCGAACTGGCCTTCGTGCATGCCACCTCGACCCCCTATCGCGACAAGCGCAGCCATTTCGACGGCCAGGACATGCTGGAGGCCGGAACGGGCATGGATGTGGCTCCGGCGGCGCTGCGCGACGGTTGGCTGAACCGGATGCTGCAGGCCGTGCCGGGGACAGCGGCGGAGACGGCCTATGCGGTCGGGCGCGACGAGATGAAGGTGCTGATGGGGCCGGCGCCGGTGCGGGAATGGGCCCCGGACCAGGGCCTGCCGCTTTCGGCGCAGGGCCGGCGGCTTCTGGAACGGATCTGCCATGATGACCCGCTGTTCGGCGCGGCGGTGGCCGATGCGCTGGATCTGACGCAGCGGGATGCGCCGCGTCGTGATGCTGCCGGGACGGCCGAGACGGCGACGCCGGTCGAGGCGGTGGCCGATTTCGCCGCGGCCCGGTTGATGGAGGACGCCCGGATCGCCGCCTTCTCGCTGAATGGATGGGATACCCACCGCGGCCAGAACGAAGCGCTGGGGCGGCCGCTGAAAGCGCTGGAGCAGGCGATCCTGCGGCTGAAGCTGCGCCTGTCGCCCGAGGTCTGGGCCCGCACGGCAGTGCTGGCGATGACGGAATTCGGTCGCACCGTGGCCGAGAACGGCTCGCGCGGGACGGATCACGGCACCGGCGGGGCGATGGTGGCGGCCGGCGGAGCGATCCGCGGCGGCCGGGTCTTCGGCCGCTGGCCCGGGCTGGACGAGGCCGCCCTCTACGACCGGCGCGACCTGATGCCCACGTCGGATGTGCGCGCCTGGGCCGCCGGGGTGATGCGGGGCTTTTATGGCTTCGGCGATGCGACGCTGGAAGATGCGGTGTTCCCCGGCCTCGATCTTGGCGGGGCAGGGGGCGGGGCGGGGCT
>JACSRN010000038.1 GCA_014879735.1 Paracoccaceae bacterium | reverse complement strand
GCCGCCGAACAGGAAATCGTCCCCCGTCCCGCCGTTCAGCGTATCCGCACCGTCGCCGCCAGACAGCGTGTCGCCCCCGGCATTGCCGACAAGAAGGTCGTGCCCGCCATGGCCGTAAAGCGCATCCCGCCCGGCGCTGCCGGTGATGCGGTCGCTCAGGAAGGTGCCCGAGGCGGTGCCGGGCGCGGCGAGGGCGATCGTCGTCGCGGCCGCCGCAACGGTGGCGACCTGCAGATCGGCCGTGACCCCCGGATTGCCCGCCGAGAGCACCCGCAAGACCTCGACCCCGTCGAGATGCAGCGTCGGCTGGCCGGCGGTGGACAGGCCGCGGATCATCCCGCTGCTGCCTTCGGCCGTGAAGCTGTAGCTGGCCAGATCGGCGGTGCTGATCGCGCGCAGACCGGCCCAGCCCGCCATCCAGGCCAGGCCCGTGGTCATGCTGAGATCCAGCAGATCCTGTCCCTCGCCACCGCTGAACTGGATGTCCTGCCCGGTAAAGCCATGGGACACGATGACCGCCTCGCCGGTGGCGCCGCCGTTGACCGCAATGCCGGCCCCGGAAAGGACCACCTGTCGGAACCCGGAAATGGCCACCTCGCCAATCTGCCCGGCCGCCGCATCCCCGCCAAGGACGCGCAGGATTCCGCTGGCAAGGTCGATATCCGCCACGGCGCCTGCCGTCGGGTTGTCCAGGAACAACCTGTTCGCCCCGGTGCCGCCGTCGATCCGGCGCAGGACTTCGCCGGGGTCGCTGGCCATGTCGTGGGCGAGTTCGGCGATATCGATGAAGAACAGGTCGTCGCCGCCCAGAAGCGCGACCGTCACCTCTGACGCATCGACAACGGCGACATCGCTATAGGCTGCGGTATCGTCCTCTTCGGTGCCGGTCAGGGTGTTGGCGCTGAGGCTGCCATCGGTGATGGGGCCGGTCAGATTCGCCAGGACAGCGCCGGAACTGTCGGTGATCCGGATCGAATCGATGCCCAGCCCGGCAATCGCGGCCAGATCGGGATTGCCGTCCCCGGTCTCGGTCTGCAGGAAGATCTGATATGCTGCCTGTGCCATGGCGCCGAAGTCGTCGGGCAGGGTGCCGGCGACGGTCAGCGTCAGGCCGCCGATGGTCAGGCTGGCCGCCGTTGCGCCGAGGGTGAAGGACAGCAGCGTATCGCCCTGGCTGGAGACGGTGATCGCGCTGATCTCGAAGGCGCCGAGATCGGCGAAATACTGCGCGCGCTGCGGATCGCTCATCGCTTGCAGCGCCGCCATGTCGAAAGAGCCCACAAGGTCGGCCAGCCGGGTGATCGCTTGCAAGCTGTCGGGCAAATGGCCGGCGACGGCAATTTCGTCCTCGCCGCTGATCAGGGTATAGCCGCCGGCGCCAAGGGCCAGCGACAGGATTTCGGTGCCGTTCATGCTGGCCGCGATGCGCGAGATCGTCCCGGTGGCCAGGCCGTTGCCGATTGCCTGTTCCAGTTGCGCCAGCGAGCCGACCGGCCCGATGCCGCTGCCGGTCAGGACGATGCGATAGTCGTCGCCCTCGTCGAGGCTGCGCAATTCGATCCGGCTGGAGGACAGCCGGATCACCTCGGGCCGCTGCGCTGGCAGGACGGTGCCGAAGAAATGATCGAGATCGGCCGCGAAGGCGCCGGCAAGATCGTAAAGGCCCGCCTCGATGTCGGCATTCAGATCGCGCAGCGCGGGGGCGAGAAAGGTCGAGGTGGACAGGATGGACAAAAGGCTTCTCCACTTGAAAAATCTACCAGGCAGAACCGTAGGATGGCCTGCCTGCCCGCTCAAGTGGCCTGGCCGCATCCGGCGGCCTGCGCGGCGGGGTAGGGGCGGAAATGCCGCACCAAGGCTTATCCCGGCCGGTAAAATGTGCTAGCCCGCCCGTCGGCGCATCGATTCCCCGGCCGGACCGGGCTGTCGCGATCCGCCGGACCATCGTCTGCAGACGCCCCGCTGAACCATTCGGAGAGACCCATGCCCGCCTATCGCTCGCGCACAACCACCCATGGCCGCAACATGGCCGGCGCCCGCGGCCTCTGGCGCGCGACCGGGATGAAGGACGGCGATTTCGGCAAGCCGATCATCGCCATCGTCAACAGCTTCACCCAGTTCGTGCCTGGCCATGTGCATCTGAAGGACCTGGGCCAGCTTGTGGCCGCCGAAGTCGAGGCGGCCGGCGGCGTGGCCAAGGAATTCAATACCATCGCGGTCGACGACGGCATTGCCATGGGCCATGACGGCATGCTCTATTCGCTGCCCTCGCGCGAGATCATCGCGGATTCGGTCGAATACATGGTCAATGCGCATTGCGCGGACGCCATGGTCTGCATCTCCAACTGCGACAAGATCACCCCCGGCATGCTGATGGCGGCGATGCGGCTGAACATCCCGGCAGTCTTCGTCTCGGGCGGGCCGATGGAGGCCGGCAAGGCGGTGATCAAGGGCAAGGAGATCGCGCTGGATCTGATCGACGCGATGGTCGTTGCCGCCGACGACAAGTACACCGACGAGGAGGTGGCCGAGATCGAGCGCGCTGCCTGCCCGACCTGCGGTTCGTGCAGCGGCATGTTCACCGCCAATTCGATGAACTGCCTGACCGAGGCGCTGGGTCTGTCGCTGCCGGGGAATGGCTCGACCCTTGCGACGCATGCCGACCGCAGGCGGCTGTTCGTCGAGGCGGGCCATCTGATCGTCGATATCACCCGGCGCTATTACGAACAGAACGACGACAGCGTGCTGCCGCGCCGCGTGGCAAACAAGGCCGCCTTCGAGAATGCCATGTCGCTCGACATTGCCATGGGCGGGTCGACCAACACCGTGCTGCACATCCTGGCTGCGGCACAGGAAGGCGCGATCGACTTTACCATGAGCGACATAGACCGGCTTTCCCGCAAGGTGCCCTGCCTGTGCAAGGTGGCGCCGGCCAAGTCGGATGTGCATATGGAGGACGTCCACCGCGCCGGCGGCATCATGGCGATCCTTGGCCAGCTGGACAATGCCGGGCTGCTGAACCGCGACTGCACCACGGTCCATGCCGCCACGCTGGGTGCGGCGCTGGATCATTGGGATGTCAGCCGCACGAACCAGGAGTCGGTGCGGCAATTCTTCATGGCCGCGCCGGGCAACCAGCGCTCGGCCACCGCCTTCAGCCAGGCCTCGCGCTATCTGGAACTGGATCTCGACCGGGAAAAGGGCGTGATCCGTTCGGCGGAACATCCGTTTTCCCATGATGGCGGGCTGGCCGTCCTCTACGGCAACATCGCGCTGGATGGCTGCATCGTGAAGACCGCGGGCGTGGACGAGTCGATCCTGGTCTTTTCCGGCCCGGCGCGGGTCTTCGAAAGCCAGGATGCCGCGGTTTCGGCGATCCTGACCAACAAGATCCGCGAAGGTGATGTGCTGGTGATCCGCTACGAGGGGCCGAAGGGCGGGCCGGGCATGCAGGAAATGCTGTATCCGACCAGCTACCTGAAGTCGAAAGGTCTGGGCAAGGCCTGCGCGCTGCTGACGGACGGGCGGTTCTCGGGCGGCACCTCGGGCCTGTCGATCGGCCATGTCAGCCCGGAGGCCGCCTCTGGCGGCGCCATCGGCCTGGTGCGGGAGGGCGACATGATCGACATCGACATTCCCAACCGCACGATCGCCATG
>JACSRN010000179.1 GCA_014879735.1 Paracoccaceae bacterium | reverse complement strand
CGTCGTCGGCAGCGTCAGATGTGTATAAGAGACAGATCATGTGGTGATCCGCTATCTCGACCATGCCAGCTTCGCCATCCTGGCCGAGGACGGCACCATCGCCGTCACCGACTATACCGGCAGCACCGGGCGGGCGGGCCTGGTGCCGGATGTGGCAACGATGAACCGCGCCCATTCCAGCCACTGGACGCCCTATCCCGATCCGGCGATCCGCCATGTGCTGCGCGGCTGGCCCATGGCGGGCATCCCGGCCGAACACCGGCTGGAACTGGGCGACATGCTGGTGCGCAATGTGACGACCGATACCCGCGGCCCTTTCGGCGAGGGCGCGCAGCGCGATGGCAATTCCATCTTCATCTTCGAGGCGGCGGGGCTCTGCATTGGCCATCTCGGCCATCTCCACCAGATCCCCAGCCTCGAACAATATGCGGCGATCGGCCGGCTGGACATCGTGATGGTGCCGGTCGACGGCGGATATACCATGCGCACGCAGGACATGGCCGGGGTGGTGCAGCGATTGCGCGCCTCGGTGGTGATCCCGATGCACTGGTTTTCCCGGGCTGCGCTGGATGAGTTCCTGCAAGCGATGGCGGGCAGCTTCGATGTGGTGGAAGCCGGCCTGCCGCAGATGACCTTCTCGCGCGCGGATCTGCCGGCGCGGCCGGCGGTCATCGTGCTGGAGCCGCTCTGGCTGGACTGACGACCGCACCGGCGCTAGGCAGGGACAAACCTCCGAGGTGGCGATGCTCAACCCCTGCGACGAAGCCTTCCGCGCCCTGCTTGCCGCCCGCCTGCCGGCACAGACGCTGCGCGACCCCGAACCGGGCGACTTGGCCGAGCCGCGCGGCCGCTGGCAGGGCCGGGCCGGCGCCGTGGCCCGCCCGCGCACCACCGCCGAGGTTGCAACGGTACTGGCCGCCTGCCATGCCGCCCGCGTCGCCGTGGTGCCTCGGGGCGGCGGCACCGGCCTCGTCGGCGGCCAGACCGCGCCCGAAGGGCTGCCGCTGATCCTGTCGCTGGAGCGGATGACCGCGCTGCGCGGCCTCTGGCCGGGGGAAAACGTGATCGCGGTCGAGGCGGGCATGACGCTCGCCGCGGTGCAGCAGGCGGCCGCGGATGCCGGGCGGCTGTTCCCGCTGTCGCTCGCCTCCGAAGGCACCGCGACCATTGGCGGCAATCTTGCCACCAATGCCGGCGGCACGGCGGTGCTGCGCTATGGCAATGCCCGCGACCTCTGCCTCGGGATCGAGGCAGTCCTGCCCGGCGGGGCCATCCTCCACGGGCTGAAGCGGCTCAGGAAGGACAATACCGGCTACGACCTGCGCAACCTGCTGATCGGCTCCGAAGGCACGCTGGGGGTGATCACCGCCGCCAGCCTGCGGCTCTACCCGCCGCCGGCCGCCCGGGTCGTGGCCCTTCTCGTCGTGCCCGACCCGCAGGCGGCCCAGGCGCTGCTGCGCCTGGCCGAGGCGCGGCTCGGTGGTCTCGTCTCCGGCTTCGAACTGATCGGCCGCACCGGCTTCGACTTTCTGGCCGAGGTCGGCCCCGCCCATCCGCTGCCCTTTCCGGCGGTGCCCGACTGGTCGGTGCTGGTCGAACTCGGCCTGCCGGCGGCGCTGGATGCCGAGGCCACCATGGCCGCGCTGTACGACGAGGCGGCGGAAGCCGGCCTCCTGCGCGACGGCGTCATCGCCACCTCGGCCGCCCAGGCCGCGCAACTCTGGGCGATCCGCGAGGATATCCCCGAGGCCAACCGCCGCATCGGCTCGATCTCCAGCCATGACATCTCGCTGCCCCTGGGCGCGATCCCGGGCTTCCTGGCCGAGGCCGGCGCCGCCCTGGCGGCGCTGGGCGACATGCGGATCAACAGCTTCGGCCACCTCGGCGACGGCAACCTGCATTACAACGTCTTTCCCGCCAGGGGCCGCACCCGCGCCGCCTACGACGGGCTGCGCGACGCGATCCGGATCACGGTCCACGACCTCGTCCATGCCGCGGGGGGCAGCATCTCGGCCGAACACGGCCTGGGCCGGTTCAAGGCGCCCGACCTGCAGCGCTACGGCGATCCCGCGCGCATTGCCGCCATGCGCGCGATCAAATCCGTGCTCGACCCCCACGGCATCATGAACCCCGGCGCCGTCCTGCCGCCCTGACCCTGTGCCCCCGGGCGGCGCCTTCCTCTTGACCGCAATACCCCGGGGGAGTCCCTGCGCCAGCAGGGACGGGGGCCGCGCCCCCTCTGCCGCCAAATTTGATCAAATTCCTTGAACCCCGCAGCATATGATCATATCCTGCGGGGGACGGGCCGGGTGCCCGACCGATTCCGCCGATCAGACGAAAGGTCCGCGCCATGAACATGATCACCAACAACACGCCCACCCGCGAATTGCAGCGTCTGGATGCGGCGCATCACTTCCATCCCTTCACCGACAAGGCCGCGCTCGACGCCAAGGGCGCGCGGGTCATCCTGCGGGGCGAGGGCGTCTGGCTGACCGACAGCGAAGGCCATCGCATCCTCGACGGCATGGCCGGGCTCTGGTGCGTGAACATCGGCTACGGCCGGCGCGAACTGGCCGATGCCGGGGCGCGGCAGATGATGGAACTGCCCTATTACAACACCTTCTTCCAGACCACCCATGTGCCGGCCATCGCGCTTGCCGCCAAGATCGCCGAGCTTGCGCCGGGCAGCCTGAACCATGTCTTCTTCGCCGCCTCGGGGTCCGAGGCGAACGACACCAACATCCGCATGGTTCGCCGGTACTGGCAGGTCAAGGACCAGCCCGAGCGCCGCGTGATCATCGCGCGCTGGAACGGCTATCACGGCTCTACCCTCGGCGGTGGCTCGCTTGGCGGCATGAAGGGCATCCATGCCCATGGCGGCATGATCGACGGCGTCGCGCATATCCACCAGCCCTATTGGTGGGGCGAGGGTGGCGACATGGACGAGGAAGCCTTCGGCCTGGCCCGGGCGCAGGAACTCGAGGCCAAGATTCTCGAGATCGGGGCCGACAAGGTGGCGGCCTTCATCGGCGAACCGATCCAGGGCGCCGGTGGCGTGATCGTGCCGCCCAGCACCTACTGGCCGGAAATCCAGCGCATTTGCCGCAAATACGGCATCCTGCTGATCGCCGACGAGGTCATCACCGGCTTTGGCCGCACCGGAAGCTGGTTCGGCAGCCAGACCTTCGGCATCGAGCCCGACATCATGACGATCGCCAAGGGCCTGTCCTCCGGCTATGCGCCGATCGGCGGCTCGATCCTGACCGACGAGGTGGCAGAGGTCGTGGGCTCGGGCGGCGAATTTGCCCATGGCTATACCTATTCCGGCCATCCGGTCGCCGCTGCCGTGGCGCTGGAAAACCTGCGGATCATGCAGGATGAAGGCATCGTCGAGCATGTGCGCGATGTCGCCCATCCCTATCTTGCCGAAAGATGGGCCGCGCTGGCCGATCACCCGCTGGTGGGCGAGGCAAAGCTGGTGGGGCTGATGGGGTCGATCGTGCTGACGCCCGACAAGGCGGCGCGCGCGAAATTCGCCAGCGAGTCGGGAACGGTCGGCTATCGCTGCCGCGAGCGCTGCTTTGCCAATGATCTGGTGATGCGCCATGTCGGCGACCGGATGATCATTGCCCCGCCGCTGGTAATCACTCCGGCCGAGATCGACGTGCTGATCGAGCGGGCGCGCAAATCGCTGGACGAATGCTATGCTGGGCTGAAGGCGGACGGCCTTCTTGTTGCGC
>JACSRN010000178.1 GCA_014879735.1 Paracoccaceae bacterium | reverse complement strand
GCCGGCATAGGCGATCGCCGGCAGCGCGATCAGCGCCGACAGCCAGTGGAACCACGTCCGCGTGCCGGCGCCCATGCCTTCGAGATGCCCGGCCCAGACCGAAATCGACAGCAGCATGACATTGCCGGCGGCGAAACCGGCCACCGCCATCGCCCGCAGCAGCGCCTGCTCCTCACCGGCGCCGGCGGCGTCGAGGCATGAAGCATCGTACGGCACCAGCCGGTAGCCGAGGCGGGAAACGGTCGCCACCAAATCCTCGGCACTGGCTTCGCCGCTCCGCCAGCACAGCCGCAGGCGGCGGGTCGTCATGTTGATGCGGCCGGCCACCACCCCCGGCTGCCGGGCCAGCACCGCCTCGATCAGCCAGACGCAGGCGGCGCAGTGCAGCCCTTCCACCAGCAGATCGATCTCGCTGCTGCCATCGCCGGCGGGGCGGGTCCAGTTGGCCAGATCGAGGAGGCCGGCGTCCTCGTCGGGGCGCAGCGGCCGCTGTTCGGGATCGATGGTGCGCTTGCGGTAGTAGCTATCGAGCCCGAGACCGGTGACCAGCGCATAGGCAGCCCGGCAGCCCGGACAGCAGAACGCCGGAGCTCCGGCGGGTGCGGCCGGCGCCGGAGCTCCGCAGTGAACGCAAGGGACGGTCGCCGGCGTCGCCTGCGGCGACAAGCCCTCGGCAACAGCAGGATCAGCGGGCGGCGAGCCGCCATCCTTCATTGCACCATGATCCGCCGCGTCGCCTGAAAGTCTTCCTCGCCGCGGCGCGCGTAGACGCGCACATCCCACTGGCCGGGTAGCGGCAATGTCGCTTCGCCGCGGTATTCGCCGCTTCCCGCCGGCTGCAGCGCGATCCGGGAATCAAGCCCGCCGCGGGTCGGCCGGATCAGTGCCGCGCTGACATCGAGGCCGTATAGGGGCTCGCCGCCCCGGTCGCGCAGGGTGACGACCAGTTCGCCCTCATGCGCGGAAGCTTCATCGGGGTGCGGCGCGTAGCGGATGTCGAGGTGCCAGCCGCGCGCTTCCTGGACGCGCGCGGCCGCGATCGTCTGGTTGTAGGCGAGGCCCTTCTGGTAGGCGTCCTCCGTGTCCAGACCGGGAAAGGTCCCGATCGCGTAGGTGATCAGCACGATGTTGACGGCGATCACGACCAGCATGCCGAAGACGAAGGTCCACGGATACCACCAGCCGTCCGCCCGCGGTCGTCTCATCATCTCAACTCCCTGCCCCGGCTGTCACCGCCGCGCGCTCGTCGTGATGCGCCGGACCGTTGAAGACGGCGGTGTAACGGACGCTTTCCCGGGTCGCCTGATCGATCAGGTAGAAATCGAAGTTGGTGAGTTTGCCCGACAGGCTCTCCAGCGGCGCCCGGACGAACAGTTTGAAGGTGCCGATCTCGTCCGGCCCGACCGCCAGCTCGACGTAGGGCCCGGGCTCGTTGTGGTGGCCGATAACGCTGATCTCGGCGCCCGCAAGCCCGTCGGTGGCGAGCATGTAGCTCTTCGGCTCGCGCCGCATGTTGAGGATCTTGAAGGTAAAGCCGTTGCGGATGGCGCCGTCCGAAAGCTTGACGAACAGCGGCTGCCGGTCGGGAAGGACGTTCACCTCCAGGCGGGCGCGGGTGGACAGGCCAAACGTCATGATGCCGGCGACCACCGCCAGTACGATCATGTAGGCGATGGTGCGCGGGCGGATCAGCCGGATGCGCGTCTTCTCGCCGCGCGAGCGGGCGACCTGATTGTTGATCGAATCGTAGGTGATCAGCTCCGGCGGCCGGCCGAAGCGCTGCATGATGCCGTTGCAGGCGTCGATGCACAGGCCGCAGCCGATGCAGGCCATCTGCTGGCCCTTGCGGATGTCGACGCCGGTGGGGCACACCTGCCAGCACATGCCGCAGTCGACGCAATCGCCGCGGCCTTCGAACGACTGGCCCTTGCGGGCACCGCCGCGCGGCTCGCCCCGCCACTCCTCGTAGGTGACGATCAGCGAGTCCTCGTCGAACATGGCGCCCTGGAAGCGCGGCCAGGGACACATGTAGATGCACACCTGCTCGCGCGCCCAGCCAGCGAGGACGTAGGTGGTCGCGGTGAACAGGAAGATGAAGCTGTAGACGGCGCTGGTCAGCTGTCCGGTGAAAAATTCCCGCACCAGCGTCGGCGCATCGTAGAAGTACATGATCCAGGCGCCGCCGGTGGCCAGCGCGATCAGCAGCCAGGCGCTGTGCTTCAGGATCTTCTTCCTCACCTTGTCGAAGCTGAGCGGTGCCTTGTCGAGGCGCATGCGGGCGTTGCGGTCGCCCTCGATCATGCGCTCGACCCACATGAACAGGTCGGTCCACACCGTCTGCGGACAGGTGAAGCCGCACCAGACGCGCCCGGCCCAGGCGGTCACCAGGAACAGGCCGATCGCCCCCATGATCAGCAGCCCGGTCAGGTAGTAGACTTCCTGCGGCCAGATCTCGAGGCCGAAGAAATATGCCCGGCGGCCAGGCATGTCGATAAGCAACGCCTGATTGGGGACACCCGGGCCGCGGTCCCAGCGGATCCATGGCGCGACGTAGTAGAGGCCGAGCAAGACCGCCACCGCCGCCCACTTCACCTGCCGCCAGTAGCCGACGACCATGCGCGGGTAGACTTTGATCCGGCTGGCGAACAGCTGCACCTTTGGTGCGTCTTCAGCGGGTGGCAGGCCCCTCCCGTCGCCGGGGATCTTGCTCTCGGCCACTGCCGCGTCCGCGCTAGGCATCGTCCTTCGTCCCATATCTGCCGGATCGGCGCCCCCTACGGGCCACTCGCTTCCGGTCCCATAGGCAAAGGGGGAGCGAGGTGATCCGAGACCCCGTCTCCCCCTGTTCACGTATTCTCGGCACGGCTCTTAAGCGGCCGCTTCGGCAGAGCAGCAGTGGCCCGGCCCGCTCCGGCGGGCTACTGGCCGCCACCCAGCGAATGAACGTAGGTCGCTACCTGCTTGATCTCGACATCAGACAAACGGTGCGCCCACGACGGCATCACACCCATCTTCGGCTTGGTGATCTGGTTGATGATCGCCTGCCTGCTGCCGCCGTAGAGCCAGATCTGGTCGGTGAGGTTGGGCGCGCCAAGGGCCGGTTCGCCCTTGCCCAGCTCGCCGTGGCAGGAGGCGCAATTATCGGCGTACAGGGTGGCGCCTTCGGCATTGTCCGGCCCCTGACCGGAGAGGGCCAGAACGTGATCGGCGACCGCCCCGATCTGTGCCGCCGTCAGCATGCCGTCCACGCCGAAAGCCGGCATCTGCGACAGGTGCGCATCCGGGTCATCGTTGCGGACGCCATGGCGGATGGTGGCATAGATGTCATCAACGCTGCCGCCCCACAGCCAGTCGTCGTCGACCAGGGCCGGGAAACCGCCGGGACGGCCGGTGGCGCCGGTGCCGTGGCACGGAGCGCAGTTGTTGCCGAAGATCACCTTGCCGCCGGCGGTTGCAATCTGCAGCAATTCCGGATCGTCGTTGATCTGCTGCAGCGATGCAGCGCCCAGGCGCTCATACCAGCTGGCACGGCTGGCTTCGAGGTCGGCCATCCGCTCGTTGAACTGCCCGCGCGTGGTATAGCCGATGAGGCCGCCCCAGTAGCCCGACAGCCACGGCCACGACGGGAAGAGGATGCTGTAGACCATCGCCCAGGCGATCGAGACGTAGAATACATACAGCCACCATCTCGGCAGCGGCGTATTCAGCTCCTGGATGCCGTCCCACTCGTGCCCGGTCGTCTC
>JACSRN010000059.1 GCA_014879735.1 Paracoccaceae bacterium | reverse complement strand
GCCGCCGCTTGCGCGGCTTCCACCTCGGCCTTCGCCGCCTCCTCAGCCGCAGCCTGTGCCGCCGCCTCTTCCGCCGCTTGCGCGGCTTCCGCCTCAACCTTCGCCGCCTCTGCCGCAGCAGCCTCCTGCAATTGCCGCGCGATCGCCTCGATATCGCAGGGCGCCTCGGCGGTGGGCGTGCAGATCACCGCCCCATCCGGCCCGATCACCGTGCCGTCTTCGGCCAGCGTCTGCGCCCCTGCGGGCATGGTGTGGAAGGAGCCGAGTGCCACCGACAGCGCGGTGGAAGAGATGAGGATCTTGCGCATCGTTCTTCCCTTTGGGCCACCTTCTGCCTGCGGGCCGATTCCCCCGGACATGGGCAGCATTTGCGCCGGACATAGCCGACCGGCGGCATGTTATGCGATAGCAACCCCGCGCGGGCGCCCGCGGTTCCCCGCGCTATCCGATAACGCCGACCTCTTCGGCCAGAAAGGCCCGGAACGAGGCCAGCGGCGCCCGCGGCGCCCGCGCCTCGGGCCAGACGAGGTAATAGGCGCCCTGCGCGCCCACCGCCGGCCCGCAGACCGGTACCAGCCGCCCGGCCGCCAGATCGGCCCCGATCAGGAAGGTGGGCAGCAGCGCCACCCCCATGCCATGGATCGCCGCCTGGGCCATGGTGGCGAACTGGTCGAACAGCATGGCCGGCGGACGCAGGCCGGGATGGCCGTGATGCGCCAACCAGCGACCCCAGTCGCCGGTGCGGCTGTCCAGTTGCAACAGCGGATATGACAGGACGGAATGTGCCCCCGCCAGCGGCATCGGAACAAGGCCCGGAGCGGCCACCGCCAGCACCTCCTCGTCCATCAGCTTCAGAAAGCCCGCGCCGGGCCAGTCCAGCCGCCCGTAATGGACGGCCGCATCAAAGGCCGTCAGGGCAAAGTCGAAGGGGCGCAGCCGCGTCGACAGATTCACCGTGACCTCGGGGTGACGCGCGGCAAACCGCGCCAGCCGCGGCGCCAGCCAATGCATCCCGAAGGCCGGCAGAATCGCCAGATTCAAGGCGCCGCCCCGCGGATTGGCCCGCAACGCCAGCGAAGCATCCGTCACGATCTTCAGCGCCTTGCGCACCTCGGCCACGAAATCGCGCCCCGCCGGCGTCAGGCTCAGCCGCTGGTTTTCCCGCAGCACCAGCGCAACGCCCAATTGCCCTTCCAGCACCTTCAGCTGTTTCGACACCGCACCCTGCGTCAGCGCCAGCTCCGCGGCAACGGCTGAGGCGGTTCCCAAGCGCTCCAGCGCCTCCAGCGCCAGAAGCGAGGGAATCGACGGCAGGTAGCGACGAGGAATCATATGAGTTTTCCTCATGAAGCACTGACCCCGTTTCGATAGAACGGGCGCGACTTTCATGCAAGACTGCAGGCAACCCGGCAAAAGGAGTCCGCGATGACCGACCGCCCGAAACTGAAAGCCAAGGATGCCCCCGACCTCGCCCGGTTCGACTGGGAAGATCCGTTCCGCCTGAACGAGCAGCTGACCGAGGACGAACGCGCGATGCGCGACGCCGCCCATGCCTATGCCCAGGAAAAGCTGCAGCCCCGCGCCATCGCCGCCTTCCGCGAGGAAAAGACCGATCCGGAGATCTTTCGCGAAATGGGCGGGATGGGCCTTCTCGGCGTCACCATTCCCGAGGAATACGGCGGCCTCGGCGGCTCCTATGTCGCCTATGGCCTGATTGCCCGCGAAGTGGAGCGGGTGGATTCCGGCTATCGCAGCATGATGTCGGTGCAATCCTCGCTGGTGATGTATCCGATCTATGCCTATGGAACCGAGGCGCAGCGGCAGAAATACCTGCCCCGGCTCGCCAGCGGCGAATGGATCGGCTGCTTTGGCCTGACCGAGCCCGACGCCGGATCCGACCCCTCGGGCATGAAGACCGTGG
The DNA here is from genome assembly GCA_014879735.1 of Paracoccaceae bacterium. Classification (GTDB taxonomy): domain Bacteria; phylum Pseudomonadota; class Alphaproteobacteria; order Rhodobacterales; family Rhodobacteraceae; genus Pseudogemmobacter. The sequence goes on along the minus strand of JACSRN010000059.1, from coordinate 16,664 downwards.
CGAAGAAGACCGCCGGCGGCTATGTGCTGAACGGCACCAAGATGTGGATCTCGAACGCCCCCATCGCCGATGTCTTCGTGGTCTGGGCAAAATCGGAAGCCCATGGCGGCAAGATCCGCGGCTTCGTCCTTGACCGTGGCACCAAGGGCCTGTCCGCGCCCAAGGTCGGCGGCAAGCTCTCGCTGCGTGCCTCGATCACCGGCGAGATCGTGATGGAGAATGTCGAGGTCGGCGAGGAGGCGCTGCTGCCCTTCGTCGAGGGGCTGAAGGGCCCGTTCGGCTGCCTCAACCGCGCCCGCTATGGCATCGCCTGGGGTGTCCTCGGCGCTGCGGAATTCTGCCTCCACGCCGCACGGCAATACGGGCTCGACCGCAAGCAATTCGGCAAGCCGCTCGCCGGCACGCAGCTTTACCAGCTGAAACTTGCCAATATGATGACGGAGATCAGCCTCGGCCTGCAGGGCTGCCTGCGCGTCGGCCGGCTGATGGACGAGGCCAATGCTGCGCCGGAGATGATCTCGATCATCAAGCGCAACAATTGCGGCAAGGCGCTCGACGCCGCGCGGCTGGCCCGCGACATGCATGGCGGCAACGGCATCCAGGAGGATTTCCAGGTCATCCGCCATATGGTGAACCTCGAGACGGTGAACACCTACGAAGGCACCCACGACGTCCACGCCCTGATCCTCGGCCGCGCCATCACCGGCCTGCAGGCGTTCTTCTGATCGCGACCGGGCCGCGGGTCCGCCCGCGGCCCCCATCGCACGCACCCGCATCGCGATCCCCCCGCGTCGCAAACGCCTTCGTCGCAAACATTGGGGCCGCGCCAAACCCGCGCCCCTCGCGCCCCCGTCTCCCCACCGCGACAGGCCGCCCGGGATCCGCGCCCTTCCTCTTGAGCCAAATACCCCCGCCGGAGGCACCTTGCCGCGACAGGCCGCCGGCTCACCCGGCCGCGGCCTCGTGGGCTGACCCCTGATCCGACCCATACCCCGGATCGCCTGGTCGCAGCGGGATCGGCGCCAGTCGCGGGTCTATGCCATGCTGCTTCAGCAGCTTGCCCAGCACGCTTTTGGGGCGCGGAATTCCGCCCGGTTCATGCGTCACGATCCGCCGCCGCATCCGCCGGCCGTAGAAATGGATCGACAGGCTTTCCGCGGTGATCTGCGCCGAGGCATCCCACCCGGGCCGCAGCAACAGCCGGCGATCCTTGTAGGCCACCGGATACAATGTCACCGGCGGCATCGAGAAGCGCACCTCGCCGGTTTCCTTCAGGTAATGCGTCAGCGCCATCGGCCCCCAGACGCCCCAGGGCATCTGTCCGGCATGCATCGGCGTGCCACCTGCGGCGGCCTCCTCCAGTTCGGCGCGCTTGTCGCCCTGCAGGAATGGCGGGATGCGGTAGGGGTCGGCGGTCAGCTCGATCAGCCGGCCCAGCGTCTCGCTGTCCCGCGGCAGGGCCAGAACGCCGGAATAGATGTCCTTGCGGTCGCCCCAGGCATGGAAATGCCCCTCGCGCGGCACATGCGGGCGCAGGCAATAGGCATCGGTATCGGCCCAGATCGTGCGGTCCAGCTTTGCCAGCATGTTGTAGCGGAAGGAATCCGACTGCGGCGCCGGGCTGCCCGAGGTCTCGTGCACCACATCCTTCTGAATCGGCATGATCTCGCCCGCATCGGCCACCTCGATGCCCGGCGGCACATTCGTCACCCCGTCATAGGTGTAGAGCTTCACATGATGGCCGGCTGCAACATAGGAGACGAGGCAAAGCTGCTCCAGAAAGCTGAGCGGCCCGCCGATCCACAGGGCGGCAATCTGATGGTCTGGCGCGGGCATGGGATCACCGTTCACTCTTGTCCTGCCGCGAAGACTAGCCGCGATACCCCCGGCGACGAAGCCCGGATCGGGCGATTGCCGGCGGGCGAGTCCGCGGCGCAACACCCGGCCGGCGCATCCCCGCCCCGGCTGGGACACCACCGCCGGCCATGCTAGCAAGGGGCAGATCGGCGGGCCATGGGTCCGCAAAGGGGCCGGGTCATGCAGCATGACGTAATGCCATCGCGGAGGATCGGCGCCGCAGGCGATGCGCGGTTTCTCGACGGGCTGGCCGATGGCCGCGGGCGGCTGCGGCTTTTTCTCGGCGGTCTGGCGGCCGCGGCCATCGCGGCGCCGGGCCTCGACGAGATCCGCGAAATCGCCGGCGGGCTGCGCATTGCCGCAGCGGGCCACCCCGGCCCGTTCCGGCTGGCGCTGGCGGATGGCACCCGGCAGGTGCTTCCCGTGGCCGCCGACAGCACCGCGCGCTTCGCGGGCAAGCGGGTGCTGCTGGTCCTCCGGGTCGGCGAAAGCCCGGCGCAACTGGCCGAGATCCTGCTCTGGCACGCCCGCCGCCACGGGGCAGAGGCCGCGTTGGTGGTCAACCGGGCCCCGGGCGATGCCGGCGCGGCCTTCGCCGCGGATCTGGCCGCCCTGACGGGGGGCGATCTTCTCCTGACGGTGGCCGATTTGTCACTTCCCTCGGGCGAGGCCGGCTCCGGCCCCGAGACGCATCCCTTCCTCGCCCCCGATGCGCCGGGCAAGGACCGCATGACCCGCCCCGATCCCGATCCCTGGCGCGCGCCACTGGCCGAGGGTATCCTCTATGAATGGATGAAATGGCGCTACCTTGTCCGGGCCCGGTCGGTCGTCAGCCTGGAGGCCTGTGACATCCTTCCCGCCGCCGAGGGCGCCACCGTCTTCGAACGGGCCGAGGCCGAGGGCATCCTGGCCCTTGCCGGCCGCCGCGCCTATCCCTGGCGGGTGCGCCCCGGCGCCGAGCCGCGGGCCGGCGACCATATCTGCCGGATGTTCGACACCCCCGGCGGCACCCTGCGCTGGGCGGTGGCCCCGGGCATGGTCGATCCCGATGCCGTCTGGCGCGCCCGCCGCATCCCCGGCCTGCGGCCGGCCATGGCATTGCCGTTCTGGCGCGCCATGGCGCTGCGGGTCGCCGATGCCGGCGGCCTGCCCCTCGCTCCGAAATCCTCGCTGATCGAGGACGAGGATCTGGTCGCCCTGTCGCGCGCATTGGGCGCCAGGCCGGTGCGCCCGCCGGCCTCTGCCGCGAAACCCGCCCCCGCCGCTGCCGCGACGGGGCAAAGGATCGCCATCGTCACCACGATGAAGAACGAAGGTCCCTTCATCCTGGAATGGCTGGCCTGGCATCGGATGATCGGCGTCACCGATTTCCTGATCTATACCAACGACTGCAGCGACGGCACCGACAGGATGCTGCAACTCCTGATGGCCAAGGGCCTCGTGCAATGGCGCGACAACCCCTATCGGGCGATGGATCTGAAACCCCAGCATGCCGCGCTGCAGGTGGCCGAGGAAGAGGCCGTCATCCGCAATGCCGACTGGTCGGTCTGCATGGATGTGGACGAGTTCATCAATATCCGGATCGGCGACGGCAGGCTGGCCACGCTCTTTGCCGCGATGGAACAGGCGCTGCCCGGCGCCAACATGATCGCGATGACCTGGCGGCTGTTCGGCAATTCCGAGATCCACGATTTCGACGACCGCTTCGTCACCGACCAGTTCACCCGCTGCGCCCGCGAGGTGACGCGCAAGCCGCATCAGGCCTGGGGCTTCAAGACATTGTTTCGCAACATCGAGATCTACCGCAAGCTGGGCGTCCACCGCCCGCGCGGCCTGAAGCCCGATCTGTGGGAGGAGGTCCGCTGGCTGAATGGCTCCGGCCGGCGCCTGCCGAAGGAGATGTTCCGCAACAGCTGGCGCTCGGGCGTCGAAACCTATGGCTATGACTGGGTGCAGCTCAATCATTACGCCGTGCGCTCTGCCGAAAGCTTTCTCGTCAAGCGCGACCGCGGCCGGGTGAACCATGTCGACCGCGACCAGGGCCTGCATTACTGGTTCCGCATGAACCACAACATCGACGAGGATGGCTCGATCCGGCGGATGCTGCCGGCGCTGCAGGCGGAATGGGACCGGCTGACCGCCGACCCCGAGATCCGCGCCGCCCATGCCGCCTGTGTCGCCGCCCATCGCGGCCGCATCGCCGAACTGCGCGCGGCACCCGACTATGCCGCCTTCTACGCCGAACTGACCGGCGCGCGGATGGAACGGCTCTGCCGCCTCCAGCCGCATTTCGGCAGCGCCGTCTTCAACGCAGGCCCCGGCGTGATCCCCGCGGATCTGGACCTGGCCGACCTGCCCGAGGATTTCTTCTTCACCGTCGATTATGATGGCGAACAGCAGCACTGATCGCGCGGCCGGCCTCCGCCCCCACGCCTCGCGGCGGCGCTCCCGATCCCCGCCGCCGGGCCTCAGCCCCGCGGCACAAGGCCCCAGGCCGCCGCCGTCAGTTCCAGCGACCGCGCCCGCGCCGCCGGATCGTAGAGATCGCACATCAGCATGAACTCATCCGCCCCGGTCCGCGCCTGCAGCGCCTCCAGCCCGGCGCGCACCTCGCCCGGATCGCCCACCGCCGCACAGGCAAGCATCCGCCCGACCTGCGCCTTCTCGCCCGGCCGCCAATAGCTCTCGATATCGTCGACCGGCGGTTGCATCAGCCGCCGGTCGCCCCGCAGGATGCCGCAAAACCCCTGCTCGACAGTGGTGAACAGCCGCCGCGCCTCGGCGCTGGTCTCGGCACAGACGACCGAACAGCCCACCATCGCATAGGGCTGCGCCAGCCGGGCCGAAGGCTTGAACCGGCTGCGGTACAAGGCCAGCGCCTCATCCAGCATGTCCGGCGCGAAATGGCTGGCAAAGGCATAGGGCAGCCCCAGCTCCGCCGCCAGCGCCGCACCGAAGGTCGAGGAACCCAGCATCCAGATATCCACCCCGGCCCCCGGCGCCGGCCAGGCGCGGACCAGGCCGGGCTCGGCCGCCGGCTCGAACCAGTGCATCAGTTCCACCACATCCTGCGGAAACTGCTGCGACCGCTCCCATGTGGTGCGGATCGCCCGCAAGGTGGTCTGGTCGGTCCCCGGCGCGCGCCCCAGCCCCAGATCCACCCGGCCGGGAAAGATCCGCGCCAGCGTGCCATAGTGTTCGGCAATGACATAGGGCGCGTGATTCGGCAGCATCACCCCGCCGGCACCGATCCTGATCGCCGTCGTGCGCTGCCCGGCATGGGCCAGCACCACCGAGGTCGCCGCCGAGGCGATCGATTCCATGTTGTGATGCTCGGCAACCCAGTAGCGCCCGAAGCCCAGCCGGTCGACCAGCGCCGCCGTCTCCGGCGCGCGGCCCAGCGCATCGGCGGCATCAAAGCCCTCGCGCACCCGCACGAGATCCAGCAGCGACAGCGGAATCCGCTCAGACATGACCTTCCTCCTTCAGCGACAGGATCCCCGACATAAGCACGCAGCCGGTAAAGAGATAGAGGCCCCAGGCCGTTTCCACCGTCACGTAACCCGCGCCCTTGGCGATCACGATATAGAGCGCGATCAGGAAGACATCGGCCATGGCCAGCCGGCCCAGCACCCGCAGCGCCGGCAGCGCCCTTGGCGCAAGAATCCCGAACTGCAGCAGCGCCAGCCCGATCACCTTGGCAAAAGGCGCGAAAACCGCCAGAAACGTCACCAGCAGCGCCAGAACCGCATCGCTGCCCCACAGCGCCTGCAACCCGGTGATCACCGAAATCTCATCCATCCCGAAGACCGGCAGCAGCGCGGCCCGCATCAGCGGTGCGAACCAGGCCAGGGGGAACAGGATCAGCAGGGACAGGTTCAGCAGGCGCATGGCCCAGACCTCTCACCCCCCGCCGCTGCCGTCAATCCGCCCTGCCGCTTCCTCTTGACCCAAATACCCCCGCCGGAGGCTCCGCCGCGGCGGCGACCGGCGCGACCGTGCGGCAAAAGACCGCGCAAAGGGCCGCCACACTCGCCCCGCCCCTCCGGCGCCCTCCGGCGTCAGACGTAATCCTGCCGCTGCAGCCCGTATTTCGCCATCTTCTCGTTCAGCGTGCGCCGCGGCAGGCACAGTTCCTCCATCACCGCAACGATGCTGCCCTTGTGCCGGCGCATGGTGTTGTCGATCAGCATCCGCTCGAAAGCCTCGACATATTCCTTCAGCGGCTTGCCCTCGGTCGTCATCGCCGGGCCGCTCGCCTCGTTGTCGGCCATCAGCAGCGAAGCGATGGAACCCGAGCCGCGCCGGTTCTGCAGCACGGCGCGTTCGGCGATATTGACCAGTTGCCGGACATTGCCGGGCCAGGGCGCCTGCATCAGCTGCGCCGCCTCCTGCGCCGTCACCTGCGGCGCATCGCAGCCGTATTCCTCGGCGAACTGCTCCGACAGCCGGGTGAACAGCTGCAGGATATCCTCGCCGCGCGCCCGCAGGGGCGGCAGGACGATGGTCATCGCGCCAAGGCGATAGAACAGATCCGACCGCAGCGCCTGTTCCAGCGTCACATCGGGCGCATGCTGGTTGCGGATGGCGATGATCCGGGTCTCGGGCGGCGTGCCCTGATCGTTGATGAAGGTCAGAATCCGCGCCTGCAGCCCCTGGCTCAGCGCCTCGATATCCTCAAGGCAGAGCGTGCCGCCGCGGGCCTCTTCCACCAGCGGCAGCGCACCATCGGCACCCGGACCGAACAGCTTCGAGGCCAGCTGATCCTCGGACCAGGCGGCGCAGGAGATGGTCACGAATTTCTTCGATCCCCGCGGCCCCACGGCATGCAGCGCATGCGCGACCAGCGTCTTGCCCGTCCCGGTCTCGCCGTCGATCAGCACATGGCTGTCGGCCTGGCCCAGATCGAGGATATCCTCGCGCAGCCGTTCCATCGCCGGGCTCGATCCCACCAGCTTCTTCATGATGGTCGAGCCATCGGCCAGTTCCCGGCGCAAAGCGCGGTTGTCCAGCGTCATCCGCCGCGCCTGGGTGGCCTTCTTGGCCAGTTCGGTCATCCGGTCGGGGTTGAACGGCTTTTCCAGAAAATCGAAGGCCCCGACCCGCATCGCCTCGACCGCCATCGGCACGTCGCCGTGGCCGGTGATCATGATGACGGGCAGGCCCGAATCCTGGCTCATCAACCGTTTCAGGAAGGCCATGCCATCCATGCCCGGCATCTTGATGTCGCTGACGATCACCCCTGGGAATTCCGGACCGATCGCCTTCAGCGCCTCTTCGGCCGAGGGGAATGTCTCGGTGTCGAACCCCGACAGGGCCAGCCATTGGCTGACCGAGGCCCGCATGTCCGCCTCGTCATCGACGATCACCACTTTCATCGCACGTGCCATGACTATTCCGCTGCCTCCTGGTCTTTTCCGAGGATCGGAAGCTGCATCTCGAAGACCGCGCCCCCCTCCTCTCCATTATGGGCGGTGAGCCGGCCGCCCAGATCGGTGACGATGCCCGAGGAAATCGCAAGGCCGAGGCCCACGCCCTCGCCGGGCTTCTTGGTCGTGTAGAACGGCTCGAACAGGTTATCGAGATCGGCAATCCCGTGGCCGTTGTCGCGCACGGTCAGCGTGGCGGTCTCTCCGGCCGAGAGAAGAAGGTCGATCTGCGGGGATTTCAGATCTTTCGTCGCATCCAGCGCATTGCGCAGAAGGTTGATGATCACCTGTTCCAGACGGATGCGATCGGCCATGACCATCACCGGCTGGCGCGGCAGGCCGCGGGTGATCTTCACCACCCGCGCCTTCAGCTGCGGCTCCATCATCGCCAGCGCGGAAGAGACGCAGGCACGCAGGTCGACGGGTTCGAAGGCCTCGCCGCCCTTGCGGGCATAGGATTTCAACTGCCGGGTGATCGCGCCCATGCGCTCGATCAGATCGTCGATGCGCTGAAAGCTCGACAGCGCCTCGTCCGGGCGCCTGCGCTGCAACAGCAGCCGCGCGCCGGCAAGATAGGTCTTCATTGCGGCAAGGGGCTGGTTCAGCTCGTGGCTGACGGCCGCCGACATCTCGCCCAGGACGGCCAGCTTCGAACTCTGTTCCAGTGTCTGTTCGGCAACCTGCAGGTTCGCCTCCACCTTTTCGCGCTCGGCAATCTCGCGTTGCAGCCGCGCATTCAGCATCCTCAGTTCCGCCGATTCCCGCTGCAGGCTGGCCGTGCGGGACAGCGCCCGGCGGGACAGCAGATAGAAGGTGAAAGACATAAGGATGGCGAAGCCCATGATTTCAAGGGCGAGGATGCCGTTCACCTTTTCGCGCACCGATCCGTAATCGGTGAAGGTGACGATCCGCCAGCCGCGGAACGGGATCCGCGCCTCGGTCTTCATCACCGCTTCGCCGTCCAGATAGGCATCGGGCGTGGGCCTGGCCCAGCCGGTCGTGGCCTTCAGCGCGCGGCTCAGCGCGGACAAGGGCTCGTTCGCGGCCAGTGCGGCGGACAAATCGCGCCCACGCCAGGCCGGCACCGTTGACAGGATCACCGCCCCCTCGCTGTCGGTCACGACCACCGCATCCTGCAACCCCGACCAGGTGCGCTCGTATTTCGCCAGATCGACCGCGACGGTGATCACGCCGCGCAGCTTGCCATCGGAGCGCAGCGCGCGGGAATAGTTGAAATCAAAGGCCACGCCATTCTCGCGCCGGGTGGCGGTGAAGATCGTGTCATTCGCCCTTTGCGCGGCAACGAAGCTGGGCGCATTGCGATAGGCGGTGCCAAGGACGTTGCGGTTGGTGGCGCTGACCACCCGCCCGTCGGAATCGAGAAGCAGGATCGAGGCCACGGCGATTTCCTGCTGGACGGCGATCAGCTTGCCCGAGGTGCGGGCGAAATTGGCATCCGCCAGCGCCGACAGCAGGTCTGGGTCGCGCGCCAGCAGCAGCGGCACCACCGAGGTGCGCTGCAACTCACTGACGATATTGCCGGAATACAGTGCCAGCCGAACGTCGCTGCGGTTTCTTGTGCTGTCGACAAAACGGTCGGTCAGCCATTTGTTCGAGACCAGCACCACACCCACCGCGAACAGGACCAGCAGGAAGACGATCAGCTTTCCCCGCCAGGGCAGGTTTTCCGCAGGATCGGCGGTATCGCTGGATCGGTCGGCAAACATGAACGGACTCTAGGTCGCGCGTCCGGGCCGCTTCAAGCGGATGCCCCTCAGGCCAGCGCCATCCCGCGCATCAGCCCGGCGAACAGCGCCGCACCATCGGTCGAGCCGTGCAGCGCTTCGGCCGCGCGTTCGGGATGCGGCATCATGCCAAGAACGCGGCGGTTTTCCGACAGCACCCCCGCTATGCCCCCCATCGAGCCGTTGGGATTCTCGCTATAGGCAAAGGCGATACGGTCGCCATCCTGCAGCGCCCGCAGGCCTTCGTCGTCGATGGTGAAATTGCCGTCATGATGGGCAACCGGCAGGGTGATCTCCTGGCCGGCGGCATAGCCCTCGGCGAAGGCCGAGGCGGTGGAGACGACGCGCAGCCGAACCGGCTTGCAGACAAATTTCAGCCCGGCGTTGCGCATCAATGCGCCGGGCAGCAGCCGCATCTCCGTCAGGACCTGGAACCCGTTGCAGATGCCCAGGACGAAGCCGCCGCGCGCCGCATGGTCCCGTACCGCGGCGGAAATCGGCGATTGCGCAGCGATGGCGCCGCAGCGCAGATAGTCGCCATAGGAAAAGCCGCCGGGCACCCCCACGACATCGATGCCTTCGGGCAGCGCGGTATCCTTGTGCCAGACCCGTGCCACCCGGAATCCCGCCTGTTCGAAAGCGACGGCAAGGTCGCGGTCGCAGTTCGACCCGGGGAAGGTGATGACGGCGGCTTTCATGGGCGGCTCACGGCTGGGGCTGAAAGGATGGCCCGCCATACACCTGCGAACGCCGCAACGCCAGTGCCGCGGTGGCGGCACCCGGCGGGAATTGGCATACCCGGGATTGGCCCGCCGCGAAGTCGCCCGATGGTCGCAACATCGCGCTTCAGAAGTTTCGCAGCCGACGGAAAGACCAAAGCCCGCGCATTTTGCGCAGAGGAACCCTGCGCGCCGCGGCCGGCTTGCCGCCCGGCCATCGCTTGGCCATCTGCCAACGCGAGAATCGCCGCCGGGCCCGGGGGGCTGTGGTGCCCTGGGCTTTCCAGCGCGGATGCCGCCGCTGGTCGGCGGCCGTCCCGCGATATCGGGGACCTGGCGTTCCGGGCTATCGGGCTGCGGTCCGGCGCCGGGCGATACCGGGCGCGCGCAAGACAGGCTTCATGCCGCTTCTGCATCGGTCGGCCGGGCCAAGCCCGACCCAGCGCACCCCCAGGCAGCACCCGCGGCACCCCGTTGACGAAATTGCGATGCCGCCCCAGGACAACCGGCCCCCCCGCGCAGCCGGGCCCCAGGGCAGCCGGACCCCGGCGCAATCAGGCAACCCGGCCAAAAATCCCGGCCCGGTGCCAGTGCCCGGCCATCGGTCCGCAGCACTTCAGCCCCCCGGCATCGCCGCGCGCCGGGTCGGAGGATTCGGAAATTCCACAACATCGCCGCGCCGAAGCGCCCGATCCCGAATGTCGATCACGCCTGGCCCGCCTGCTGCGCCTCGATCAGTTTCACCAGCGTCCAGAGCGTGCGGTTAACCGGCACGGCAATGCCCAGGGCCTCGCCCCGACGCACCACCTCGCCGTTCAGGAAGTCGATCTCGGACGGCTTGCCCCGGCGCAGATCCTGCGCGGTCGAGGACAGTTGTTCGGGCATCGTGCCGGCAAGCGCCCGGACGGTCTGCCACAGATCGGCCGGCAGCGAGATGCCCTCGGCCGTGGCCACCGCCACCACCTCATCCAGCGTGTCGCGGATCACCACCCAGGCGCCGGGTCCGGCCACGATCCGGCCATAGGGCAGGCGCGCGATCGCCGAGGGTGCATTGTAGCAGCAGTTGACCGCGAACTTGACCCATTGCGCCACCGCCGCCTGATCCGAGATCTCGACCGGCACCCCTGCCCCGCGCAGCAGATCTGCCGCCGCCCCGGCGCCCGGCACGCGGCCCAGGATCAGATCGCCCCGGCCGTGATGGCGCACATGACCCGGGCCGGCCATCCCTGTCGCCACATAGACCACGGCCGGCACCACGCCGCGGCCCAGAACGGCGGCAAGCCGGCTGTCGTTGCCGACGCCGTTCTGCATTGAAACCACCGCGGCCCCCGGGGCCAGATGCGATGCGATCTGATGCCCGGCCGCCTCGGTATCACCCGATTTCACGCAAAACAGCACCAGTTCGGCGCCCGCCACCGCGGCCGGATCCGTCGTTGCCGCCACCGCAACCGGCTCGATGCGTCCGCCACGCTCCAGCAGAAGCCCCCGCTCCGCCACCGTCTCCACCAGCGCGGGGCGGCCGATCAGCACCACCTCCTGCCCGGCCAGCGCCAGCAGCGCGCCGTAATAGCACCCCACCGCCCCCGCACCCATCACAGCAATCCGTGCCATCTGTCGCCCCCCTGCTCGCGCCCCCGCGGATCTTGCCCAGCCGGTTGCGCCCACCCGATTGCCGCAGGTTCCACTGCCGGTTTCCCGCGGTCAAGGGCAGCCGCAGCCACCGGAGGCCAACCGGCCGCGGGGCGGTCGGCGGCACATGCCGGCTGCCGCTCCGGTTTCGGGATCTTGCCGCCGCCGCTGCCGCATGCTTCCCTTGCCACCGGGATGGGCGGAGAGGGCGATGACCGAAGAGATCGAAATCCGCGCCGGCGGCATCCGCATCGGGTTCGAGCCGGACTGCGGCTATCTGACCGGCCTTGCCGTCACCGACGAGGGCGTGACCGTGGCGCCGCTGCATGTTGCCCCCTGGGCCGGCGAGGCAATGCCGGATACCGCAGCGCCGCATCAGGCCCGGCTGCGTGGTGACTATTTCTGCGCGCCGATGGGCAGGGGGGCGGACGGGCTGCACGGGCTGACGGCAAACGGACGCTGGCAGGTCATGCCCACCGCACCCGGCACGCTGCGCGCCGTGCTGCAGGGCGCCGTGCAGGGCGCAACCGTGGTGAAGGAGGCGCAGTTGCAGGACGGCCAACCCTTCCTCTACCAGCGCCACCTGTTCATCGGTGGCTCGGGCGCGCTGCCGATGTGCAGCCACGCCATGGTCGCGGTGCCGAACGGCGCGAAACTGTCCTTCTCGCGCAAGCGCTGGTTCGAGACCCCGGCCGTCCCGGTCGAGCCGGACCCCGCCAGGGGCCGTTCGGCGCTGGCCTATCCGCGCCGGGCCGAGGATGCCACCGAATTCCCCGGTGCCGATGGTGGCAGCGTGAATCTGCACCGCTACCCCTGGGGGCCGGCGCATGAGGATTTCGTCTCGGCCATCGAAGAACCGGCCTCGTCGCTGGGCTGGACGGCGGTGGTCCGCCCCGAAGAGGGCGACCTGTTCCTGAGCCTGAAGAACCCCCATGCACTGCCGATGACGATGCTGTGGCATTCGAACGGCGGCCGCGACTATGCGCCCTGGAACGGCCGGCACCGTGGCTGTCTTGGCGTCGAGGAGGGCGCGGCGCTGCCCAATCTGGGCCTGTCGTCGCGCGAGGATCCCGATCCGCTGGCCGCCGCCGGCCAGCCGGGCCTGGTGACGCTGCAGCCCGCCGGCACCGTCGACCTGCGCCATATCCTTGGTGCGATCCGCTGGCCCTCGGGCCAGGCGGTGGCCGGCGTGATGCTGGAGGGCGACACGCTGACCGTCACCGGCGACTGGGGCGCCGAACGCCGGCTGCCGATCCTGGGGGGCTGGCTCGATCTGTCCGGCCCCGCGCCCAGGCCGGCGCCGCGGCGGCCGGACTGGGATCTCTGAGGGTCATTGCCGCTATTGCCGGTAGTCCGGCTTCTGCGCCCAGGCCCAGGCGTCGGCGATCATCCGGCGCAGGCTGGAATGTTCGGGCGTCCAGCCCAGTTCCTGCACCGCGCGCGTCGAGGCAGACACCAGCGACACCGCATCCCCCGCCCGGCGCGGCCCCCGGATCACCGGCACCTCGCGGTTCGTCACCGCCCGGCTGGCCTCGATCACCTCGCGCACCGAAAACCCCTGTCCCGAGCCGAGGTTGAACGCCCGGCTGCCGCCACCGTCCAGTAGCCGGCGCAGACCCAGCACATGCGCCTGCACCAGGTCGGTCACATGCACGTAGTCGCGGATGCAGGTGCCATCGCGGGTGGGATAATCGTCGCCAAAGACGGTCAGCGCCGGGCGACGGCCCGCCACCGCATCCAGCATCAGCGGGATCAGATGGGTCTCTGGCCGGTGCTGTTCGCCAAGATCGCCCTCGGGATCGGCGCCGGCCACGTTGAAATAGCGGAAGATGACATGGTTCAGCCCCCTGGCCGCACCAAAGTCGCGCAGCATGTCCTCGATCGCCCGTTTCGAGCCACCATAGGCGTTGATCGGATGCTGCGGCGTCTCCTCGGTCAGCAGCACGCCGTCCTGGTCGCCATAGGTGGCGCAGGTCGAGGAGAAGACGAAACTGCCGATGCCGGCGGCACAGGCGGCCTCTATCAGGTTCAGCGCCCCGGTTACATTGACACGCCAGTAGAGCCCGGGGTCCTGCATCGACACGCCAACCAGCGACAGCGCCGCGAAATGCATCACGGCCACCGGGCGATGCTCTGCCATGGCGCGGTCGATGGCGGCGCGATCCAGCAGATCGCCGCGGACAAGGGGGCCGAACTTCACCGCCTCGGCCCAGCCGGTGGACAGGTTGTCGAAGGCGACCGGCACATAGCCCGCCCGCGCCAATGCCTTGCAGGCATGCGACCCGATATAGCCCGCGCCGCCCGTCACCAGAACCCGCTGCGCCATCCGCTACTCCATGCCCATCCGGGCGAGATAGCCCTCGATCAGCGCCACGTCCGAGGGGTTGTTCAACTCCCAGAACGCCGCGCCGGGGGCCGTGACCTCCACCGTGTCGACCGGGTGGCCGTTTTCCAGAAAGCGCAGTTGCTCCAGCCCCTCCAGCGTCTCCAGCGGGCCGGGCTCCCAGCCGGTATAGGCTGACAGGGCAGCGGGGCGGTAGGCATAGAGGCCGACATGGTGAAAGACCGGCACCGTGCCGTCGACCACGCCGCGGCCGTTGGTGAAGGGGATCACCTCCTTCGAGAAATAGAGCGCACGGCCCAGCCGGTCGGAGACCACCGTCGTCGCACCCACCCGCCCTGCAGCACGGTCGGCGATGAAATTGCGCACGGATTCGGCATCGCAGCGCAGCACGGGGGTGGCGATGCCGGTCCCCGGGTGGCCTGCCATATGCGCAATCAGCGCGGTGACGAAATGCGGGGGCGTCAGCGGCGCATCGCCCTGCAGGTTCACCACGATCTCGGGTGCAATCCCGGCACGGCGGATCGCCTCGGCGACGCGCTCGGTGCCGTTGCGGCATGCCGAGGAAGTCAGGATCACCTCGGCCCCGATGCGACGGGCCTCGTCGGCGATGCGGTCATCGTCGGTGGCGACGAAAAGGCCGATGCCGCCCCCCGCCAGGGCAACCGCGCGGCGGCCGGCCTCGACCGAGCGTTCAAGCAGCGTCCGCGCCCGCCCGCCCGCGCCGCGCAACGCGACAAGCGGCTTGCCGGGGTAGCGGGTCGAGGCAAAGCGCGCCGGAATGACGATGGCGGCCTTCATCTCAGATCCCCTTGGCCAGCGCGTCGAAAGCCCGCAGCCGGGCGATCAGCGCGCCCATCTGGTCGACCGGAATCATGTTCGGCCCGTCCGAAGGCGCATGGTCGGGGTCTTCATGGGTCTCGATGAACAGCGCCGAGACCCCCACCGCACAGGCCGCCCGCGCCAGAACCGGCGCGAATTCGCGCTGCCCGCCGGAAGCGCCGCCAAGGCCGCCGGGCTGCTGCACCGAATGGGTGGCGTCAAAGACCACGGGCCAGCCGGTCGCGGCCATCACCGGCAGGCCGCGAAAATCGGTGACAAGGGCGTTATAGCCAAAGGATGTGCCGCGCTCGCACAGCAGGATGCGGCGGTTTCCGGTGCTTTCGACCTTTGCCGCGACATGGGCCATGTCCCAGGGCGCCAGGAACTGGCCCTTCTTGATGTTCACCGCCCGCCCGGTCTCGCCGGCCGCCAGCAGAAGATCGGTCTGGCGGCTGAGAAAGGCCGGGATCTGCAGCACGTCGCAGACCTCTGCCGCCCGGGCGCAATGCCAGGGCTCGTGCACGTCGGTCAGGACCGGGCAGCCGAATTCGTCGCGGATGCGGGCGAGGACCTCGAGACCTCTCTCCATGCCCACACCGCGCGTCGCAGCGACCGAGGATCGGTTGGCCTTGTCGTAGCTGGCCTTGAAGATGAACTTCGTGCCGGTGGGCGCGCAGGCCTCGGCGATGCGGCCGGCCATCATCCGCGCATGTTCCAGGCTTTCCAGCTGGCAGGGCCCGGTGATCAGCGCGATGGGGTTGTCGCCGCCTACCGCGATGTCACCAATCTCTACGATGTTCGACATGTGCAATTCCTTACCGCAAGTCAGGCCACGCCAGCGCGCAGACAGTCGTGAATGTGCAAGACACCGACGGGGCGCCGGTCTGTATCGACAACGATCAGCGCCCCGATCTTCTTCTGGTTCATCACCGCCAGCGCCTCGGCCGCCAACTGGCCAGGCGCGATGGTGACGGGGTTGCGGGTCGCCACCTCGCCAGCGGTGCGCTGCATCAGCCCGGCCATGTGACGGCGAAGGTCGCCATCCGAGATCACGCCGGCCAGCCTTCCCGCGGCATCAAGCACGCCGACGATGCCGAAGCCCCGCGCCGTCATGATCAGCAGGACCTCGGCCATCGGAAGCGCCTCGTCGACGACCGGCACTTCGCGGCCGACGTGCATCAGCTGCGCGACGGTGGCAAGCTGGGCACCGAGCTTGCCGCCCGGGTGATAGGTGCGGAACCGCTCGGCCGAGAACCGCCGGCGTTCCATCAGCGCCACGGCCAGCGCATCGCCCAGGCCCAGCGTCAGCACCGCAGAGGTGGTGGGCGCCATGCCGATGGCGCAGGCCTCGGGCATGTCGGGCAGGGTCAGCCGCAGGGTCGCTGCACGCATCAGCGTGCTGTCGGCGTTCTTCGAGATGCCGAGGATCGGGATGCCGAAGCGTAGGCAATGCGCGGTGATGTCGGCCAGTTCCGCCGTCTCGCCCGAGTTCGAGATCAGGATGCAGGCATCGCCGGGTGCGATCATGCCCAGATCGCCATGGCTTGCCTCAGCGGGGTGGACAAAGAAGGCCGGCGTGCCGGTCGAGGCCAGCGTCGAGGCGATCTTGCGGCCGATATGGCCCGACTTGCCCATGCCCGAGGCGATCACCCGGCCCGACAGGCCGAGGATCAACTCGACTGCAGCGGGAAAATCAGCCGGCAGCCGCTCGGCCAGCGCCGTCAGGGCCAAAGCCTCGGTCTGCAGGACGCGGCGGGCGATCTCGTTCGTTTCCATGGCGTTCCGGATCCTTCGCGGCGACAGCCGGTCCTTGCAGGAACGCGGCACCGCCGGATCAACCTTGTCGCCGGTTTCGGCCGGCGAGACAAGCCGCCGGCCCCTTCCGATCACGTCGCCGCGGCGGAAATCGCAAGCCCCCGCCCCGGACGGAAATCCCGGTGCCGCCGGGCGACGGTCGCGGGACGGACATCTGCTCCGCCGGACCGCGGCAAAGCGCCGCCTCAGGCCAGTCGCGGGCGGCCGCACCGGCGCCCATCCCGCAGCGACCGCCCTTCCGCCGGGATCCGCCGGCGCTGCGGCTGGACTGATCCGCCGCGGCCTGCGGCCCTTGCCGCCGCCCTGT
>JACSRN010000007.1 GCA_014879735.1 Paracoccaceae bacterium | reverse complement strand
GCCTGTTCCAGCGCGGCGATGCAGCGCAGGAAGGTGGTCTTGCCGCAACCCGACGGCCCGATGAAGCTGACGAACTCCCCCTTGCCGATGCTCAGATTCACGTCCTTCAACGCCTGCACCGGCCCGTCCGCCGTCTGGAACACCAGATTGAGGCCCCGCGCCTCGATCACCGCTGTCGTCCCCGTCTTCGTCATCCCACCCTGCCGGCAGGGGTCATGCCCCCGCTCTTCATGTTTCTGTCACCGACTCCCTGCATAATCGGTTTTCTCAGGGAGGATACCATGAACACCAAACCCGTTTTCGCCCCGGCGGAGTCGGAGGACATCTGCTTTGCGCCTCCGATCCTGACCTTCGTTCCGCAGAAGTCGCAGGCGCCCGCGCCTCAAACCCCCGTTGCCGGCACGCCGGTCCGCACCACCGGCCGCGGCGCCGTCAAATCCTTCCAGGCGCTCAGCGCCCGGTTTACCGCCGGCCGGGCCTCGCGGGCCACGAACTGGCCATGGCCCTCCTGCGTCGTCATCCGGCCATCGTCCAGCGCGACCTGGCCGCGGGTCAGCACATAGCGCGGCAGCCCCTTCACCTTCTGCCCCTCGAACACATTGTAGTCGATGGCAGATTGCTGCGTCTTGGCCGCAATGGTCTTTTCGCGCGCCGGATCCCAGACCACCAGATCGGCATCGGCGCCCACCAGAACCGCCCCCTTCTTCGGGTAACAGTTCAGGATTTTCGCGATGTTTGTTGACGTAATCGCAACAAACTCATTCGGCGTCAGCCGCCCGGTCTCCACCCCATGGGTCCAGAGCATCGGCATCCGGTCCTCAAGGCCGCCGGTGCCATTGGGGATCTTGGAAAAATCCCCCACGCCATAGCGTTTCTGCGCCGTGGTAAAGGCGCAATGGTCGGTCGCCACCACGGAGAGCGAGCCCGATTGCAAACCGGCCCAGAGACTGTCCTGATGGCGCTTGTTGCGGAAGGGCGGCGACATCACGCGCCGCGCCGCATGGTCCCAGTCGGGGTTGAAATATTCGCTCTCATCCAGCGTCAGATGCTGGATCAAGGGCTCGCCCCAGACCCGCTTGCCCTGGGCCCGCGCCCGGCGGATTGCCTCGTGGCTGTCCTCGCAGGACACATGCACCACATATAGCGGCACACCGGCCATATCGGCGATCATGATGGCGCGGTTGGTCGCCTCGCCCTCCACCTGCGGCGGGCGGGAATAGGCATGGCCCTCGGGGCCAGAGTTGCCCTCGGCCAAGAGTTTCGCGGTCAGTTCCGCCACCACATCGCCGTTCTCGGCATGGACCATGGCCAGCCCGCCCAGATCGCCGATGCGGCGGAAGCTGGCGAACATCTCGTCGTCGTTCACCATCAGCGCGCCCTTGTAGGCCATGAAATGCTTGAAACTGGGCATCCCCGCCTTGACGCTGTCGGCGATCCCGTCCCAGACCTTCTCGCCCCACCAGGTGACGGCCATGTGATAGGAATAATCGCAGTTCGCCCGGGTGGATTTGTTGTGCCACATCTGGGCGGCATCCATCAGCCCCTGCCCCTGCCCCGGCAGCACGAAATCCACCACCATCGTGGTGCCACCCGCCAGGCCCGCGCGGGTGCCGCTCTCGAAATCATCGGTCGAATAGGTGCCCATGAAGGGCATCTCCAGATGCGTATGCGGGTCGATCCCGCCGGGCATCACATAGCAGCCGGTGGCGTCGAGCACCGCATCGCCCTGCAGCCCCGGCCCGATCTCGGCGATCCGGCCGCCCTCCACCTTCACATCCGCCGCATAGGTCAGGTCCGCCGTGACCACCGTGCCGCCCTTGATCACCGTCGATGCCATCGCACCCTCCCTGTTCTCATCCGTCCGCAAATATCCCGGGGTCCGGGGCAGCGCCCCGGGGGGTCGCCGTCAGGAAACCACCTCCGCCACCTCAAGAACCGAATGCAGCAGCACATCCGTCCCCGCCGCGGCCCATTCCGGGCTGATCTCCTCTGCCTCGTTATGGCTCAGCCCGTCGACGCAGGGGCACATCACCATCACCGTGGGGGCGACGCGGTTGATCCAGCAGGCATCGTGGCCGGCGCCGGACACGATGTCCATATGGGAATAACCCAGCTTTTCCGCGCTTTGCCGGACGATCTTCACCAGGCCCGGGTCAAAGGTCACGGGGTCGAAATGGCCCACATCCTCGATCACACAGCCCAGGCCCAGCTCCGCCGCCACCGCATGGGCGGCGCGGATCACCTCGGCCTTCATCGCATCCAGCTTGCCCTGTTCGGGGCTGCGGATATCCACCGTGAACACCACCTTCCCCGGGATCACGTTGCGCGAATTCGGAAAGACCTTGACCTGCCCCACCGCGCCCACGGCATTGGGCTGGTGGCTCATGGCGATCTGATGCACCCGTTCGGTGATCCGCGCCATGCCCAGCCCTGCGTTCACCCGCATGTTCATCGGCGTCGATCCGGTATGGGCATCCTTGCCGGTCAGGGTGATCTCCAGCCACCACAACCCCTGGCCATGGGTCACGACGCCAATCGACTTGCCCTCGGCTTCCAGGATCGGACCCTGCTCGATATGCAGTTCCAGCATCGCATGAATCTTGCGCGCGCCGACCTTCTCGTCGCCGACCCAGCCGATCCGCGCCAGCTCCTCGCCAAACAGCTTGCCATCCAGATCGCGGCGCGACTTGGCATAATCTTCGGTATGGATGCCGGCAAAGACCCCGCTCGCCAGCATGGCCGGGGCAAACCGCGCACCCTCCTCGTTGGTCCAGTTCGTCACCACGATGGGGTGTTTCGTCTTCACCCCCATGTCGTTCATCGTGCGTACCACTTCCAGCGCGCCCAACACTCCCAGGACGCCATCGAACTTGCCGCCGGTCGGCTGGGTATCCAGATGACTGCCCAGATAGACCGGCAGGGCCCCCGGGTCTTCGCCTGCGCGGGTGGCGAACATGTTGCCCATGCTGTCGACGCCCATGGTCATGCCCGCGGCCGCGCACCAGCGCTGGAACAGGTGGCGCCCCTCGCCATCGGCATCGGTCAGGGTCTGGCGGTTGTTACCCCCCGCCACGCCGGGGCCGATCTGCGCCATTTCCATCAGGCTGTCCCACAGCCGTGCAGAATCGATGCGGAGATTCTCTCCGGGTGCTGGCATGGGCTCTCTCCCTGTCGTGTGCCCTCTTTCGCGGGGCATGTCCGACATAGCTTGCGGCGAATCTTTTCCTGACCGTATGGTCAAGACCTACGCGACCACAACCTGACCATCCGGTCAACGTTTTTCCGCAGGGGCCGATGGAAGAAGCCGTCCGAAAGATGCGCATCAAGGCCGGCCGGCGCACCGATATCCGCCGGGCCCGCGAAGAAGCCATCCTCGCCGCCGCCGAAAAGGTCTTTGCCGAGGCAGGCTTCGGCGGCGCGACCATGCAACTCATCGCCGATATGGCCGGCATGCCCAAGGCGAACCTGCATTACTATTTCGCCACCAAGGAGGATCTTTACCGCCGCGTGGTCGAGAACATCTTCACCATCTGGCTGAAGGCCGCCGATTGCTTCGA
Source organism: Paracoccaceae bacterium (assembly GCA_014879735.1). GTDB lineage: Bacteria > Pseudomonadota > Alphaproteobacteria > Rhodobacterales > Rhodobacteraceae > Pseudogemmobacter. Next base: position 15,242 of record JACSRN010000007.1, on the reverse strand, counting down.
CAATGCCGCCGATGCCGCGGCCGGCATCGGCGGCTATATCGAGGCCAAGATGGAGATCTCGCGCCGCCACCCCTTCGGCTCCAAGGTCTGGGCCAGCGAGGTGATGCATGGCGCGCCGGTGATCCAGGACTATCTGGAAACCGCGCTGCGCGGCTGGACCGAGGGCCGGATGCGCGCGATCCAGCGCTGGATCGACGAGGGCCAGATTGCCGCCGTCGACCCGCGCCACCTGCTCTACATGATCTGGGCCACCACCCAGCATTACGCCGATTTCGGCCACCAGATCGAGACGCTGAACGCCGGCAAGCCGCTCACCGACCGGCAATGGCGTGCAGCCATCGACAGCGTGCGCGAAATCATCCTGCGCGGAATAGGCGCCCTGCCGCCGGCGCCGGGCAAACCCTAAGGACCCATCATGGACAGTGCCGCCCTCGCCATCGAATTTTCCGCCCTGACGCTGACCCGTTTCGATGCCGCCGAAGCGATCGACCTCGGCCTTGGCCTGGTTGCCCAGGCGCGCGCGGGCGGCCTGCCGGTGGTGATCGACATCCGCACCCCCGACCGCATCCTGTTTCACGCAGCCCTTCCCGGCTCGGCGCCGCTGAACGACCTCTGGGTCGACCGCAAGGCCGCGACGGCGCTGCTGTTTCAGGAACCTTCGCTCCTGGTCGGAACGCGAAACCGCGAAAAGGGCGAAACGCTCGCCAAGCACGGGCTGTCCGGCGAAACCCACGCCGATCATGGCGGCGCGGTGCCGGTGCGGGTGGCGGGGGCGGGCGTCGTTGCCTGCCTCACCGTCTCGGGCCTGCCGCAGGTCGAGGATCACCTGTTGGCGCTGCGCGCCCTGCAGGCTCTCGCCGTGCAACAGGGTCGCGGGGTTTGACCCCGGCCCCGCGGCGCGGTTAAAACCACGGAACTCATGCAAGATACGCCCATGCCCCTGCCCCGCAGCCGTATCCAGACCCGCAACCGCGAAGCCATCCTCGAGGCCGCGCTCGAGGTCTTCTCGTCCCAGGGTTTCCGCGGGGCCACCCTGGAACAGATCGCCGAGGCGGCGGGCCTGTCCAAGCCCAATCTGCTTTATTATTTCCCCTCGAAGGAGGTGGTGCATTCCACCCTTCTCGCCGGTCTGCTCGATACCTGGCTCGATCCGCTGCGCGAGATGGATGCCGCCGGCGACCCGGTGGAGGAAATCCTCGGCTATGTCCGCCGAAAGCTGGATCTCTCGCGCGACTTTCCCCGCGAAAGCCGGCTTTTCGCCAATGAAATCCTGCAGGGCGCCCCGCGGATGCGGGCCGTGATCGAGGGCGAGCTGAAGGCGCTGGTCGAGGAAAAGGCCGCTGTCCTGCGCCGCTGGATGGAGGATGGCCGCATCGCCCGGGTCGAGCCGGTCCATCTGATCTTCTCGATCTGGGCGCTGACGCAGCATTATGCCGATTTCGACATGCAGGTCCGCGCCGTGCTGGGCGAAGGCCACGACCCCTTCGCCGAGGCCGGCGCATTCCTGACCACGCTCTATGCCCGGCTGCTGCGACCCTGAGCCCGCACGAACGGCTAAAATGCGCGGCAATCGCCGCTGGGCCGGCCGGCGGTTCCGCGCTAAACTCGCGCGGGTGGGGGCTCCCTGATGATGGGGGCCATGATGGGACCTATGAATTCGGTCAGTCCCGTGGTGGCTACGGCACAGACGGCCGGGCAGCACACGGGCAACATGAACAGCGGGGCGGGATCGACGCTCCACAACGGCGCGCGCAGCGCCCCGGCCGCTGCGGCGGAAATCGCCAGGCCGGTCCAGCAGGTGGCGGGCAGCGAAAGGCCGGCGGCACCAGCCGATCGCCCGGTGCCTGCGGCGGCGGAACCGCCCGCCATGGTCGCCTCGGCACGCGCCCGCGCCGAAGCCGCCCAGCGCGCCTATACCATGGCGGCGCTGGCGGCCGGGCTGAACCCGCTGATCGACCCGGTGCCCTAGGCTCCGGCGTGTGCCCTAGGCTCCGGCGTGGCGCGGCTTCACCCCGGGCGCGATGGACAGGATGGCCATGGCCGCAGCGATGCCGGTACCCACGAAAGGTCGAGGGCCGATCCCCGCGACAAGGATGCGCAACCCCAACGCCCCGGGGCGTCATCAATTGGCCAAGATCCGCCCCGCGCTTATCCCATCCCGGCCTTGGCCGCGATGACACGATATGCCGGTCCGCTTTCCGATGCCGGTCCCGCGCAGTGCCGGGGCAACGCCCCGAACGGACCGGCCTTTTCCAGCAAAACCTCCCGTCCCGCTCTCGCCCCCGGCCGCGAAACCGCCTATTGCGGGCCGCAGCAGGAGATATCGATGCCCGACACCGCCCCGCAGCCGCGCCCGCAGCCCCCGGCCTCCTGGGCCTCGCTTCCCTTCTTCACCCAGGACTGGCCCGCGCTCTGGAACCGCCTCGCCGCCCTGCCCGACTGGCAGCCCGGACCCGACCGGCTGTTTCGCGCACTGGCCCTGACCCCGCGCCCGCAGGTCCGCGTCATCGTCCTTGGCCAGGATCCCTATCCCACGCCGGGCCGGGCCCAGGGCCTGGCCTTCGCCTTCCCCCCCGGCGAGCGACCGCGCGATTCGCTGAAGAACATCCTTGCCGAACTGGCCGCCGACACCGGCCTGCACCGCGGCGACGGCGATCTTTCGGGCTGGGCGGCGCAGGGCGTCCTTCTCCTCAACACCCTGCTGTCGGTGCCCGCCGGGCAGAGCAACGGCCACAAGGGCTGGGGCTGGGAACGGCTGACGGCCCAGGTCCTTGCGGCCACCGCGGCAGATGGTCCGCGCGCCTTCCTGCTCTGGGGCGCCCCCGCGCAGAAACTCTGCGCCGGCCTGCCGCGCGACGGCCATCTCTTCGTCGAAAGCCCGCATCCCTCGCCGCTGGCAGCCTATCGCGGCTTCTTCGGCTCCCGCCCGTTCAGCCGGGTGAACGCCTGGCTCGCGGCCCGCGGCGAGACGCCGGTCGACTGGGCTGCCTGAACGCTTTCCATCGCCGCGCCAAGCCGCTAAACCGGACCGGCCCCTTCCTCTTGACCGAAATACCCTGCGGGGGTGCGGGGGCGCAAAGCCCCCGCTTCGACGGCAAGACACGATAAGACGAGAACCGACCCGCGGGAGACAGCGCGCCGATGACAACCATTCTCGACCGGATCAAGGCCTACAAGCTCGAGGAGGTCGCGGCGCGCAAGGCCGCCCGCAACCTTACCGATCTCGAGGATGCCGCCCGCGCCGCGCCCGCGCCGCGCGGCTTCGCCCGGGCGCTGAAGGATGCGGCAGTCCATGGCTATGGCCTCATCGCCGAAATCAAGAAGGCCAGCCCCTCCAAAGGCGTGATCCGCGCCGATTTCGACCCGCCCGCGCTGGCCCGCGCCTATGCCGAGGGCGGTGCGACCTGTCTTTCGGTGCTGACCGACGGCCCCTCCTTCCAGGGCGCCGACGACTTCCTGGTCGCCGCCAGCGAGGCGGTAAAGCTGCCCTGCCTGCGCAAGGACTTCCTCTACGACCCCTGGCAGGTGGTGGAGGCGCGCAGCCTGCGGGCGGATTGCATCCTGCTGATCATGGCCTCGCTGTCGGACAGCCAGGCGCTGGAACTGGAGGCTGCGGCCGAGCACTGGGGCATGGATGTGCTGGTCGAGGTGCACGACCGCGCCGAGCTGGACCGGGCGCAACTGCTGAAATCGCAGCTGATCGGCATCAACAACCGCAACCTGCACAGTTTCGAGGTAACGCTCGAGACCACCCGCGATCTCGCCCGGCGGGTGCCCGAGGACCGGCTGATCGTCTCGGAAAGCGGCCTTCACACCCCGGCCGACCTGGCCGACCTGGCCCGCTACGGCGCGCGCTGCTTTCTTGTCGGCGAAAGCCTGATGCGGCAGGACGACGTGGCGGCAGCGACCCGGGCCCTGCTGGCCAATCCGCTGACGGGGGCGGAGGGCGGGCTGTGACCGATCCCGCGGCCCCGGGGCTCAGCCATTTCGACGCCGGCGGCCGGGCGCAGATGGTCGATGTCTCGGGCAAGGCAGAGACGGATCGCCACGCGGTGGCCGAAGGCTATGTCGCGATGTCGCCGGACACGCTGGCCATCGTGGCGGACGGCCGTGCCGGCAAGGGTGACGTGCTGGGCGTGGCGCGGCTGGCCGGGATCATGGCGGCCAAGCGCACGGCGGATCTGATCCCGCTCTGCCATCCGCTGCCGCTGACCCGGGTGACGCTGGATCTGTCCTGCGACCCGGCGCGCTCGGCGGTGCGGATCGAGGCCACGGTGAAGACCCGCGGCCAGACCGGGGTGGAGATGGAGGCGCTGACCGCGGTGACGGTGGCGGCGCTGACGGTCTATGACATGGTGAAGGCGGTCGAGAAATCCATGCGCATCGAAGGCGTCCGCCTCCTGCTCAAGGATGGTGGAAAATCGGGCCGCTACCAGGCCGAAGCGACCGGCTGACGGCCGGTGCGGCATGGGGATCGCCCGCCCCCTGTGGCCCGCGGCAACCCGCGGCGCATCTGGACGCGGCGTGTTTCAAACCGGGTGAAGCGACGGGGGCAGCGATGGGTCTGATGCCGGTGGACGAGGCGATGGGGCGGCTTCTGGCGCTTGCCGCACCACTTCCGACCGAGGAGGTGGCGCTGGCGCAGGCCGCCGGTCGCTGGATGGCGGGTCCGGCCGTGGCGCAGCGCGACCAGCCCCCTTTCGATGCCTCGGCGATGGACGGCTATGCCATCGCCGGCGAGGCCGCGCCGGGCATGGTCCTTGCCGTGACCGGCACCGCCGGCGCCGGCCACGGCTTTGCCGGCCGGGTGGGCCCGGGCGAGGCCGTGCGCATCTTCACCGGCGCGCCAGTGCCCGCAGGGGCCAGCCGGGTGATCCTGCAGGAGGATGTGACGCGCCAGGGCGACCGCATCACCCTGGGTGCGGCGGCAGGAGGCGGGCTCAATATCCGCCGGCGCGGCCAGGATTTCCCTGCCGGCGCCGCACTGGCACCGCGGCGCCTGGCGCCGGCCGATCTGGCGCTGATCGCGGCAATGAACCTGCCGCGGATCCGATGCCACCGCCGGCCCGTGGTGGCGCTGATCGCCACCGGCGACGAACTGGTCCTGCCCGGCGAAGTGCCGCGCGCCGACCAGATCGTCGCCTCCAACGCCTATGCGCTGAAACCCATGGCCGAGGCCGAGGGAGCCGAGGTCAGGCTTCTGCCGGTCGCCCGCGACAGCGAGGCGGGGTTGCGCGCCGTCTTCGCCCTGGCGGCGGGGGCGGATGTCATCGTCACCATCGGCGGCGCCTCGGTCGGCGATCTCGATCTCGTGGGCAAGGTCGCCGGTGAGATCGGCATGGATCCGGCGTTCTGGCGCATCGCAATGCGGCCGGGCAAGCCGCTGATGGCGGGGCGGCTGGGCCCTTCGGTGATGCTGGGGTTGCCGGGAAACCCTGTCTCCGCCTTCGTCTGCGCCCATCTCTTCCTGCGTCCGCTGCTGCGCGCGTTGCAGGGCGACCCGGCGCCGGTAGCCGAACCCCGCCGCGCGCGCCTGGCCATCGCGGTCGAGGCCAACGGCCCGCGCACCCATTTCATGCGTGCCCGCCTTGGTCGCGATGGCAGCATCGCGCCCTTCGACCGCCAGGACAGCGCGCTGCTGACCATTCTCAGCGAGGCAGATTCATTGCTGATCCGGCCCCCGGGCGACGGACCGCGCAGCGCCGGCGACATGGTAGGCTATCTACCGCTTTCGCATTTTTCTTGACACAAACCGGGAACACGGACAGAACATAGCATCAACGATTGCCTAAGCGGAGCCTGGTACCAATGCTGACCCGCAAACAGCTTGAGCTTTTGACCTTCATCAAGGAACGTCTGGATCGAGACGGCATGCCGCCCTCGTTCGACGAGATGAAGGAGGCGCTGGATCTGCGGTCGAAATCGGGGATCCACCGGCTGATCACCGCGCTGGAAGAGCGTGGATTCATCCGCCGCCTGCCGCACCGGGCCCGGGCGCTGGAAATCGTCCGCCTGCCCGAAGCGATGGAACGTCCGGGCTTCCAGCCGCCGGCCGCCGGCCCGGCCGCCTTTCAGCCCCGGGTGATCGCGGGCGATCGCAGGGCCGCCGCGACCCGCGACTCCATGGCTGTTGCGGCGGTGCATGCGCTGGACCTGCCGGTCATGGGGCGGATTGCGGCGGGCGTGCCGATCGAAGCGATCTCGGAAATTTCGCATCACATCGCGGTGCCGGGCAGCATGCTATCGGGGCATGGCAATCACTATGCCCTCGAGGTGAAGGGCGATTCCATGATCGAGGCCGGGATCACCGATGGCGATATCGTGGTGATCCGGGAACAGGCAACGGCCGAGAATGGCGATATCGTCGTGGCACTGGTCGAAGACAGCGAAGCCACGCTGAAACGCTTTCGTCGCAGGGGTGGCATGATCGCGCTCGAAGCGGCGAATCCGGCCTATGAGACGCGGGTGCTGCCGGACCACAAGGTAAAGGTGCAGGGCCGGCTGGTTGGTCTGATCCGCAATTACTGACCGCGGCCGAGCGAGACCGGCCCCCGGCCATGGCGGGGCATCGGCATCGGCGAGGGTGCGGCCTGCGGGGGTTTCTTGGAATCCGCAGGGCCTGTCTGTTGTGGAGCGACTGTCCCTCGTGGAGCGATCTCGGCCAGGGGCACCGGCGCGACTGCCTTCTTGCGGCACCGGCGGGATCCTTGTCGCAGCAGCGGTCGCAGAGCCTGCGGAATGCTGCCGTGACCGCGGAACGGCCTGACGATCTCGGCAGGTCTTGGTCGCGGAACGACCAGACGGCCCTGGAAGGTCTTGGTCGCGGAACGATCCGACGGCCCGGCAGGCCGTGTCCCGGGACGGCCCGACGACCTGGCACGGAGGCTCACGCCCTGCAACGCGGTCGCCGGCAAGCGCAGGACAACGGCAGGGTCGATGGCCGATGCGTCCGAAACATCGCCGCAGCCGTCCCCCCCCGCAGCAAGCGTCCCCGATGGACTTGATCGAGGCCGGGTCCTAGGCTTTGGCATGTCCCGCGCCCGACCCCGACTCGACCGCCTGCCCGCCACGCCCGACCATTCGACGCAGCGGGCGGTCCTGTCCCGCCGTGCTGCCGGCGAATCCCGTGCTGGCGGCCGCGGCTTTCGCGCCGACGGCAGGCTGGCCCGGCGCGCGGCGGGATCTCCGGAACGGCCGGCGGGACTGGCCGGCTGCCGGTATAGCCACCCTGACGCGGAGGAACGACAATGGATCTGGTTCCCGAGACCGATCTGAAACTGGAGCGCACGCTTGAGGTGCCGCGCGCCCTGCTTTGGGACTGCTGGACCACGCCCGATCACGTCCGGCAGTTCTTCGTGCCAAAGCCGCACCGGGTGACGGGCTGCGAGATCGACCTGCGCACGGGCGGCCGGTTCAACACCGTCTTCGAGGTCGATGGCAACGAGATGCGCAACGAAGGCGTCTTTCTGGAGGTCGTCCCGAAGGAAAAGCTTGTCTTCACCGATGCTTATACCGAAGGCTGGAAGCCCGCGGAAAATCCCTTCATGACGGCGATCCTGCTGCTTGAGGATGCTGGAGCCGGCCGCACCCGCTATACCGCCATCGCCCGGCACCGCACGGCCGAGGCGCGGCAGTCGCATGAGGACATGGGCTTTTTCACCGGCTGGGACATCGTCGCAGACCAGTTGCAGGATTATGCCCGGTCGCTGATGCGCTGATCGCCTGGGGGGCCGGGCTGGACTTGCTCCGCCGCCTGCACCGGCGCGGGACCGAGGCGCTTCGCCGCCGCGCAACGCCCGAAGCGCGGACGCCGCGCCGGTGACGCGGCGCGGCGAGCGGGCGGGCCAGCGCCGCCACCAACCGGGCGAGGCCGGCGGGATCCATCGGCCGGCCGTCCCAGAGGCGGGCCCGGGCGCGGGTGGCGGTGACGGTCACGCCCGCGGCGCCGGTGTCCAGCGCCAGCGCGCCGGTCTCGCGGCGCAGCGCATCGTCGATCAGCGCGCAGCCCTCTGGTGCAACCGCCGCCGTCCCGGCCACCACCACGATAAGGCCGCCGGCACAGGCCGCGGCCACCGACCCGGCGGCATCCTTGCCCGACAAGGCGATGGCCGGCCGCCCGGCAAAGGTGAAGGCCCGCGCCTCGCCGGGGCCCGTGAAGCCGGCGCGCGCGGCTGCAGCCTTCTGGCCGGCAAGATCGCCATCGTTTTCCAGCCAGTTCTCCGCGGCAAAGCCGCCGCCCGAGGCGCGCGACAGCGACCGGCCCTCTGGCGTCATCAGCCCGACCAGCCGGCCGTCGCCGCTGATCAGCAGCGCCGGCCGGCCCTGCCAGCCCCAGAAGGCCAGCGCCAGAACGGCAAGCACCAGGCCGGCCAGCCGTGCCCGCCCGGGCCAGAGCAGCAGCCAGCAGGCCCCGAGCGTGAAGGCGGCCAGAACGCCGGTGCCGGGCGCGGGAATCGCCGTGACCGACCCTTCGAAAGCGGCGATGCGATAAGCGACATACAATGTCCATTCCGCGCCGAGGCCCATGAAGAACAGCGGCAGGAACGCCAGCCCGAAGGGCGCCAGAAGCGCCGCCAGCACCCCCATCGGCATGATCAGGATGCCCATCACCGGCACGGTCAGCAGATTCGCGACCAGCCCCAGATCGGCAAAGCGGTTGAAATGGGCCGCGGCATAGGGTGCGGTGGAAAAGCCGCCGATCAGCGAACTGGCAACCAGCGTGAAGGCCGGCACCGCCCAGCGCGGCCAGCGGCCGATCATCACCCGGCGGTCAAGTACCTGAAATCCCGCGATCAGGGCCACGGTGGCGGCAAAGGACATCTGGAAGCCGGGTTCCAGCAGGCTTTCGGGCCGCAGGACCAGCAGGATGACCGCCGCAATGGCGACCGAGCGCAGCGTCAGCGCCCTGCGGTCCAGCATCACCGCGCCAAGCATGACCGAAATCATCAGGAAGGCGCGTTCGGTGGCCACGTTCGACCCCGACAACTGCAGGTAGAACAGTGCCACCAGGAAAGAGATCGCGGCTGCAACCTTCTTTGCATTCACCCGCAGCGCCAGCCAGGGAACCAGGGCGATTCCGCCGCGGATCAGGCCGAAGACGAAGGCGGTCAGGAAGGCCATGTTCATTCCCGAGATCGCGAGGATATGGGCCAGCGAGGAATCGCGCAGCGCCTCGACAGTGGCCTGGCTGATGCCGGAACGGTCGCCGGTCATGGCACCGGCGGCAAAGGCCCCGGCCTCGCCCGGGATGGCGGCGCGGATCCGGTCGGAAAGGAACTGCCGCAGGCGACCGATCATCTCCTCGCCGGCGCCGGCCTCCTCCAACAGGAGGACGGGCGTGCCGGTATAGCCCACCGCGCCCAGCCGGTCGAAGAAGGCCATGCGGCGGAAATCAAAGCCGCCGGGCTCCACCGGGCCTTCGGGCGGGGCGAGATGGGCGGTCAGGATCACCGTCTGGCCGGGCGCCGCCACATGCCAGACCCGGTTGCCATGCAGCGCGACCCGCACCTTCTGCGGCGTGCGCTCCGGCGCCACCTCGCGCAGGACCACCCGGTCGAGCGTCAGGCGCAGAGCATCCGAGGAGGAGCGGTCGATCGCGATCACCCGCCCCTCGACCGGGCCGTAGTAGCGAAAGCCGAGGACGGGCGCGGCCTGCAGATGCGCCCGGGTGCCGGCGGCAAGAAAGCCCAGCGCCAGCGCCAGCGCCAGGCCGCCCAGCGGCCGCGCCAGGTCGGGGGCGGCCAGCAGCAGGGCAAGCCCCGCCAGCGCCAGCGCCAGCGCCGCGGCATAGACCGCAAGCCCCGGCTCCGACGGCCAGCCGAACCAGACGCCATCGCCCACCGCCAGCGCCACCGCCGCCAGCGGAAAGAGATGCCCCCGCGCCGCCGCCAGCGCCAGCAGCGGGGCGACCAGCCAGCCCGGCAGGCTGCGCATCGGGACCGCCGCCTCCGCCACCTTGCCCTTGCCCCCCCAAGCCGTCTAGATACCGCCGTCGGCAGCATCCTTGCCCACCCATGGTTTCCGAAAGGTTAACGCCGCCCATGTCGAACCCGGTCGTCACCCGTTTCGCCCCCTCGCCCACCGGCTACCTGCATATCGGCGGCGCCCGCACGGCGCTGTTCAACTGGCTTTACGCCCGCGGCCGCGGCGGCAGGTTCCTTCTCCGGATCGAGGATACCGACCGCGAACGCTCCACCCCCGAGGCAACGGCGGCGATCCTGAAGGGGCTGACCTGGCTTGGCCTCGACTGGGATGGCGAGGTCGTCAGCCAGTTCGCCCGCAAGGACCGCCACGCCGAGGTGGCGCATGCGATGCTGGCCCGCGGGACGGCCTACAGATGCTTCTCGACCCAGGCCGAGATCGAGGCCTTCCGCGCGGCGGAAAAAGCCCGCGGCGTCAGCTATCCGGTGTTCCTGTCGCCCTGGCGCGACGCCGATCCCGCCAGCTATCCCGATGCGCCCTATGTCATCCGCATGAAGGCACCGCGCAGCGGCGAGACGGTGATCCACGACCAGGTGCAGGGCGAGGTGACGATCCGCAACGAGACGCTGGACGACATGATCGTGCTGCGCAGCGACGGCACGCCCACCTATATGCTGGCCGTGGTGGTCGACGACCACGACATGGGCGTGACCCATGTGATCCGCGGCGACGACCACCTGAACAATGCCGCGCGCCAGCAGATGGTCTATGATGCCATGGGCTGGGCGGTTCCGGTCTGGGCGCATATACCGCTTATTCACGGTCCCGATGGCAAGAAGCTGTCGAAGCGTCACGGCGCGACGGGGCTGGAGGAATATCAGGCGATGGGCTATCCGGCCGCCGGCATGCGCAACTACCTGACGCGGCTGGGCTGGGCACATGGCGACATGGAGATCTTCACCACCGCCGAGGCGATGGCGGTCTTCGACCTTTCCGGCATCGGCCGGGCCCCGGCGCGGCTGGATTTCAAGAAGCTGGAAAACACCTGCGGCCATCACATCGCGATGATGGACGATGCCGCGCTGCTGCAGGATCTGGAGGGTTATCTGGCCGCCGCTGGCCGTCCGGCGCTGGATGAAACCCAGCGCGACCGCATGCTGCGGGCGATGCCCAGCCTGAAGGAACGAGCGAAGACCTACCCGGAACTCATTGAAAAGGGACACTTTGCCCTGATCTCGCGCCCCGTCGTTCCCGATGAGGCAGCGGCCCGGGCGCTGGACTCGGTATCCCGTAGTATACTGAAATCGTTGACGCCGCAGCTGCAAAATGCTAGCTGGACGAAAGATGCGCTCGAGACCATTCTGAACGGAATCGCATCCGGGAACGGGATCGGATTCGGCAAGCTGGCGGCGCCCCTCCGGGCGGCACTTGCGGGCCGCAGCGTGACACCTTCGGTCTTCGACATGATGCTGGTCATCGGTCGGGACGAGACGATTGCAAGACTATCGGAGGCGGCGGACTGACCAGCGCCCTGCCCCGGGTCCTGCTGTCGCCCCGACCCCGGGGCGACGCCAAAAGCCAAAGCCCTGCCGCAGGCCCAGCGGCAGCCACCGCGAAACAGGGGAATGGAATCGGAATGACGAAGAAAACCGCGACACTCAACCTTCACGGCAAGGACTATGACCTGCCCGTGCTGGAACCCACGATCGGCCCCGAGGTGATCGACATCCGCAAGCTTTACGGCGAAGCCGATGTCTTCACCTTCGACCCCGGCTTCACCTCGACCGCCGCCTGCGAAAGCACGATCACCTATATCGACGGCGACAAGGGCGAGCTGCTGTACCGCGGCTATCCCATCGAACAGCTTGCCGACAAATCCTCCTATCTCGAGACCTGCTACCTGCTGCTCTACGGCGATCTGCCCACCGGCAACCAGCTGAAGGATTTCGTCCAGCGCGTGACCATGCACACCATGGTGCACGAGCAGATGCATTATCTCTACCGCGGCTTCCGCCGCGATGCCCATCCGATGGCGACGCTGGTCGGGGTGGTCGGCGCGATGTCGGCCTTCTATCACGACAGCCTCGACATCAACGACCCCTGGCAGCGCGAGGTCGCGGCAATCCGGCTGATCGCCAAGCTGCCGACGCTGGCCGCCATGGCCTACAAGTATTCGATCGGCCAGCCCTTCGTCTATCCGCGCAACGACCTGACCTATGCGGCGAACTTCCTGCACATGTGCTTCTCGGTCCCGGCCGAGCCGTACAAGGTCGATCCGGTGCTGTCGAAGGCGATGGATCTGATCTTCCTGCTGCATGCCGATCACGAGCAGAACGCCTCGACCTCGACCGTGCGCCTGGCCGGCTCTTCGGGGGCCAACCCCTTTGCCTGCATCGCCGCCGGCATCGCCTGCCTCTGGGGCCCGGCCCATGGCGGGGCCAACCAGGCCGCGCTGGAGATGCTGCGCCAAATCGGCACGGTCGACCGCATCCCGGAATTTGTCGCCCGCGCCAAGGACAAGAACGATCCGTTCCGCCTGATGGGCTTTGGCCACCGGGTCTACAAGAACTTCGATCCCCGCGCCAAGGTGATGAAGGAGACGGCGGACAACGTGCTGGGCCTTCTCGGCATCGAGAACAACGAGACCCTGCGCGTGGCCAAGGAACTGGAACGCATCGCGCTGGAAGATCCCTATTTCGTCGAGAAGAAGCTCTATCCCAACGTCGACTTCTATTCCGGCATCATTCTCGAGGCGATCGGGTTCCCGACTTCGATGTTCACGCCGATCTTCGCGCTGTCGCGCACCGTGGGCTGGATCAGCCAATGGAAAGAGATGATCGGCGAGAAGAACCAGAAGATCGGCCGCCCGCGCCAGCTGTATGTCGGGCCGCAAAAGCGCGACTACATCGACCTGCGCCACCGCTGAACCCGGCCGGGGCGGCAGGCACCGAAACCAGGACCAGAAAGGGCGGCCCCGGCAAGGGGCCGCCCTTTGCCATGGCGTGGCTTGCGCCCCGGCCGGGTTCGGGGCAGGAAAGGCCCGGGCATCACGGGGGCCGGCCGATGACAGGGGAAAGACCGCGCTATCTGGCCATCGACCTGGCGCGAACGGCAGCCCTTGCGGGCATGGTCGTCTTCCATTTCTGCTATGATCTCGAAATCTTCGGCTGGCTGCCGCAGGGCACGGTCGTGACCGGCTGGTTCTGGTGGCAGGCGCGGATCGTCGCCGGCAGCTTCATCTTCCTCGCCGGGCTGGGGCTGTGGCTGGCGCAGGGCAAGGGGGTGCGCCCCCGCGCCTTTCTGCACCGGCTGGCAAGGATCGCCGCCGCCGCCGCCCTGGTGACGCTTGCCACCCGCCTTGCCATGCCCGGGCTGACCATCTTCTACGGCATCCTGCATTCGATCGCCGTATCTTCGGTGCTGGGCCTGCTGTTCCTGCGCCTGCCCGCGCCGGTGACAGTGCTGGCCGCGGCCGCGGTGGCGATCCTGCCGCAGATCTGGTCGAACCCCGCCCTCGGCGGCTGGCTGGTCTGGATCGGGCTGTCGGGCACGGTTCCGATCACCGCGGATTTCGAGCCGCTCTTTCCCTGGTTCGCCCCCTTCCTCCTCGGCATCGCCACCGGCCGGGGGCTGTCGCATTTCGGGCTCTGGCCGGCGCTCGACTGGCCGGCGACGCCGCTGCTGCGCCGTCTGGCCTGGCCCGGACAACATTCCCTGGCGATCTACCTGATCCACCAGCCGGTGCTGTTCGGCGCGGTCTTCGCCTTCACCTGGGTCTGGTGGCGCCTCTGAGACGGCCGCTCCTGGCCCGAAAGGGACACGGCCCCGGGGACTGCCTGTCCCCGGGGCCGTTGTTTTCTGCCGCACAGCGCGGAGAAGACGCCGCGCCCCCGGGGGGCACGGCTTGTGCCGTCACACCGCCAGGCTCAGCACGGTGGCCAGATGCAGATCGCCAAACCCGTTGAACCGGCTGTTCGTCACCACCGAATAGCTGCCCATGCCATGCAGGATCACATAATCGCCCTCGGCAATGTCGCCGGGAAGCGGGATCTCGCCCGGCAGCCGGTCGACCGAATCGCAGGTCGGGCCAAAGACGATGCGGGGATGCACCTCGCCCCGGCGCAGGCTGCCCTCGGGCGACACCACCTGCATCCGGTCGATCACCCCGATCATCGGCAGTTCCACCATCGTGCCGTAAACGCCGTCGTTCAGGAAGACATGGCTCCCGTCGCGCAGCGCCTTCACCCGCGCGGCCAGGGTAAAGGCATCCCCGCACATCGCCCGGCCGGGCTCGCAGACCAGAAGCGGCCGGTCCTCGCCAAAGGCTTCGGCCGCGGTGCGGTCGATCAGGTCGAAGGTCGCCTCCAACTGCGGCACGACCGCGCTCAGCCGATGGCTGGGAAAGCCGCCGCCCACGTTCAGCCGCGCGATGGTCACGCCGGCCGCACGGGCAATCGCAGCCGCGTCGCGGATATAGGCTTCCCAGGCATGCGGGTCGGTGCATTGCGTGCCCGGGTGGAAGGTCAGCGAGGGCACGAAGCCGGCAGCCGCCACCTCGCGCAGCAATTCGGCCGCCAGATCGACGGTGGCGCCGAACTTGGCGCCGAAATTATAGGCCGCACCCGCCACCGGCAGCTTGAAGCGCACGCTGATCTCGGTGCCCTCGGCCGGGACCATCTCGATCAGCTTGCCCAGTTCGCTGCGCGAATCGACGCTGTAGCTCTTGACGCCGCGGTCGACCGCGAAGGCGATTTCCGTCCGCGACCGGACGGGGTTGTTGTAGTGGATCGCCGCATCCGGGGCCAGGCGACGGATCAGGTCGATCTCGAACGGCGAGGCACAATCATAGCCGCGGATGCCGGCGGCGGCGAGATTCTCGATCATCTCCTCGCCCGGGTTCGACTTCACCGCATAAGTCACCATGCCGGGAAAACCGTCGATGAAACGGCGCGCATTCGCCTGCACCACCGAAGGCGCGAAGAACAGCACCGGATTTTCCGGCCGCTCCAGGCGCAGCAACTCGGTGGGGTTGGTCCAGATGGTTTTCGACAGTCCCATCGGCTTGGGTCCTTTCGGCCAATGAAGACGCTTCACTCCCCTGCCCCGGGCGGCGGGACAGGAAGTTCGGGCGCGGTTTCGGGAAACCAGGCCAGGTGCGTATGAGCCGCCCTTTTCCTGCAAGGAAGGATGCTGCATATGTGGTACATCTTCACCGGACGAAACCACAAAATCATAGCGTATCGTCGTCATATCGACGAAAAGGCAAGGCAGATTGCATGGACGAACTGGATCGCAATATCATCGGCCTGCTTGGCGCCGAT
>JACSRN010000172.1 GCA_014879735.1 Paracoccaceae bacterium | reverse complement strand
CGGGCGTGGGTTGCGGCGCGGTCGACTGCATCGCGTCGAATTCCGCCGCGCTGATCATCGAGACCTGCATCGGAATGATCTCGGGTGCGGCCGACGGCGCGAACAGCCAGTCGCCCAGCAGAATCCAGACGATGGCGCCGGCATGACCGACGCCCGACCAGAACACACCCTGCCGCAGGCCGGTTTCCATCCCCTCAGCCCCGGTCGTCCGCACCGAAATCCGGGCCCTGGCCTTCGGTCACGAAACCGATGTTGTTGAAACCTGCCGCCGACAGCGCACCCATGACCTGCGCCACCCGTTCATAGGGCAGGCTGCCATCGGCGCGCAGGAAGACCTTGTCGCTTTGCCGTTCGGCGGCGATGGCCTTGAGCTTGGGAATGAACTCGCCCTCGGGCACCTCGGCGTTCATCACCATGATGCGCCCGTCGGCCGTCAGGCTGATGGTCAGCGGCTCTTCCTGCTCGGTCGGCAGGGCGGCGGCGGCGGTCTTTGGCAGCTCGACCGGCACGCCCACCGTCATCAGCGGTGCTGCCACCATGAAGATGATCAGCAAAACCAGCATCACGTCGACAAAGGGCGTGACGTTGATCTCGCTCATCGCTGCGGCCGCGCCGCGCCGCCTGCGGCGCCGGCTGTCGCCGCCGGCCTTTCGCATGACACCCGCACCCATGGCTCAGGAATCCAGCTGGCGCGACAGGATCGTCGCGAATTCGTCGGCAAAGCTCTCGTAGTTGCTCTGGATCCGCTCGCTGTCGGCGTTGAGCTTGTTGTAGAAGACCACGGCCGGAATGGCGGCGATCAGGCCGATGCCGGTGGCCAGCAGCGCCTCGGCGATGCCGGGGGCCACCACGGCAAGCGAGGTGTTCTGGCTGATCGCGATCTGCTCGAAGGCGTATTTGATGCCCCAGATCGTGCCGAACAGCCCGATGAACGGCGCGGTCGAGCCGGTGGTGGCCAGGAAGGACAGGCCCTTGTTCAGCGATTCGCTTTCGCGGGCGATGGCCACGTCCATCGCCCGGTCGATCCGGGCCTGCGCCCCCGCGATCAGCGCGCCGTCCTGCCGGTGGCTGCGCCGCCATTCCAGCATGCCGGCGGCAAAGACCTTTTCGCTGGCGCCCTGCGGCTCGGGACCGATGCGTTCGTAAAGCTCGTCCAGCGGCTCGCCCGACCAGAAGGCGCGGTCGAAGACCGCCGCCTCGGCCCGCGCGCGGCGGTACTGCAGGTGCTTCTGGACAATGATGGCCCAGGACCAGAACGACATGATCATGAGAAGGATCATGACCAGCTTCACGACCAGGGTCGCGCGGGCGAAGAGGGCGAGGAGCGAGAAGTCGATCTCCTGCGCCATCGCGAGTGTTGCGGTATCCATTAAGCCTGCTCTTTATGGTGTCGGGCCGTTTCAGCCGGTCCGTTAGCGCCGATTCTACCAATGTTACAGGGGGAACGCCAACACAAGTTGGCGAACGGCGGCGGTTCGCCGGGTTTCGCGCGGCCGGCCCGCCCGGCCCGTCGCAATCGCGCCGTCTAGGGCAGGGCCGCGGCCAGCGCCGCGCGAATATCCGCGGGGATCCGTGCGGCATGCCCGTCCCCGGTCAGGCAGGCCAGCGTCACGCCTGCGCGAAACAGCCGCTCGCCGGCGCGCGACACCTCCTGCTCGACCAGAATCCGCGCGCCGGTGATCTGCAACAGCCGGGTCCCGACCGTCAGGTCGTCGCCGAACCGGGCGGGTCTCAGATAATCCGCCTCCAGGTGCCGCACCGCGAAGACAAGGCCGCGGCCGGCCTGCAGCGCGGTCTGGTCCACGCCCATCGCCCACACCCATTCGCTGCGCCCGCGCTCGATGAACTTCAGGTAATTGGCGTAGTAGACGATCCCGGCCAGATCGGTATCTTCGTAATAGACCCGGACGGGCAGGCTGTGGATCATGGGGGGCTCCTTTGCGCGCCGGATGCTGGCCGAGCGGCGAAGAAAGATCCAGCCCGGCCTTGCACCCGTCCGCGCCGCACCCGACATCGTTCGGGCAACACAGGAGTTTTCCGGATGCGCCCGCTGACTGCCGCCCTTGCGTTCTGCCTGGCCGCGCCTGCCGCCCTTGCCGAAGAGGTGGGGCGGGTGGGTGTCGACTGGGTCGGCAACGACATCGTCGTCGAATCCTTTCCCGATCCCAAGGCCGCCGGCGTGACCTGCCACATCGCCTATTTCGACCGTTCGGTTTACGACCGGCTCAGCCAGGGCAACTGGTTCGAGGATCCGTCCTATTCCGCGGTCGATTGCGCGCAGACCGGCCCGATCACCCTGTCGCCCGACCTGTCCGACGATCCCGACGGAGAGCGCGTCTTTTCCGAACGCCAGTCGCTGATCCTGAAGTCGCTGGTCGTCACCCGGATCTGGGACAAGAAGAACAATGCCCTGGTCTATCTGGCCCATGCCAACGAACTGACCCAAGGCTCGGGCAAGATGTCGCTGTCGGTGATCCCGCTATCCGCGCCCTGACGGGCGGGCCACCAAAAGCCGCGCCAATTCCCCGGCATGTGCCGCCAGCGCGGCCGTGCCCTTTGGCGACAGGGCATAAAGACCGCGGCCGGGGCGCTCGAACCAGCCGTAATGGTCGTCGCGCATCAGCCGGGCGGCCCGGGCGACGCCGCTCTCCGCCGCCACCTGGGCCGCCCGGCGCGGGCCGGCCTCCAGCATGGCAAGGCAGCGTAGGGCATCCTGCCGGTAGGCGGTCATCCGCGGCACGCCGGTGGTGCCCGCGGTGTTCGGATCGCCCACGCGGCGATGAAATTCGCGCAGCAGCCGCGCGCCCTGGCGGCTGTCGCGGCGCGGCCGATAGGGCCCGGGGTCGAGATGGGGCTCGACCTCGCCTTCGCGCAGCGCCAGCAGGCCAAGCCCAAGGCGGCGGCACAATGCGACGATATCGCGATAGCGCGTGCCCCAGCCACGCGGGCCCAGGGCAACGGCCAGATAGACCTGGTCGGTCACGGCCTGCCGGGCGATCCCCTGCAGGACCAGCGCCAGCGAAAACGAGAGCTTCATCTCGATGACGACGGGCGGCTCGTCGCCGCGGCAGGCCATCACGTCGCAGGCGCCGATCTCGGCCTTGACCACATAGCCCTGCGCCTCGAGGAACCGCTTCAGCGGCGGATAGAGGTCGGCCTCGCGCAGCGCGGACATGGCCGGCTCAGACCGGGCCGAGGCGGGCGGCCAGCCGCAGCGCATGCGAGGAGTCGCGCATCACCGGCGGCAGGGTGGGATCATAGGCCGCCCGGATCAGCCCGGCGATCACCGGGCGCAGGATCGCGGTCCCGCCGGCCCGGGCCAGCGGCGCCTCTGCCGCAAAGGCGCCATCGCCCCAGCTGAGGATGGCGCCCGCCGCCTGTGCCAGCGCAAGATCGGCGGCCGGCATCTCCGCCAGCGCCGCATCCATGCGCAGGAAGACGAAGACCGCCCGGATCGCCCCCTCGGCATCGAAGCGGAACAGCCGGAACTGGTTTGCCCCTTCGGCGGCAAGGCGCGCGCAAAGCGGCACAAGGCCGGGAACCAGCCGGTCGAGGTTCGGCACCTGCGGCAATTCCTCCCAGTCGCGAAAGAAGAACAGCATCAGATTGGCGCCAAGTTCGGGGTCGGTCTCGGCCATCCGGTGCCCGGCCAGCGCCACCACCGCCTCGATCGCCGCCTTGACGGTGGCCAGCGTGGCATCGTCGACCCCGAAGACCACGGGCACGATGGGACGGCCCCATCGCGCACAAAGGAACGATCCGTCGGGACGGGTGAACAGGGCGGCGATCTCGTCTGCGGTCATGGCGATCTCCTGCAACGACCCGGGTCTACCCTCCCTCC
>JACSRN010000008.1 GCA_014879735.1 Paracoccaceae bacterium | reverse complement strand
AGCTGGGGCATCGCCTTCTTCGAATACCTGCTGATGGTGCCTGCCAACAGGATCGGCTATGGCACTTTCAACGCAGCCCAGTTGAAGACCATTCAGGAGGTCATCACCCTGACCGTCTTCGCGGGCTTCTCGGTCTTCTACCTGAAAGAGCCGTTGCAGTGGAACCACGCCCTCGGCTTCGCCTTCATCGCCTGCGGCGCGTTCTTCATCTTCCACAAATGGAGCTGACGGCAGCCGCAAACCGGCCCCGGCGGTCTGGCGCGGGTTCGACCGGCAGGATAGAAGCCCGCGATGACCCGACCGCCCACCCGCTTTCTTGACCGGAAAAGCCCGCCGCACATTGCCACGCTGGTGCTGATCGCCGGGCTGTCGGCCCTGGCGATGAACATCTTCCTGCCCTCGCTGCCCGGCATGGCGGTCTGGTTCGGCGTCCCCTACGGCACGATGCAGCAATCGGTAACGCTCTACATCGCGCTGACCGCGGCGCTGCAGATCGTGATCGGCCCGCTGTCCGACCGTTTCGGCCGCCGCAAGGTGACGCTGGCGGCGCTGGCGCTGTTTCTTGCCTTCACCCTTGGAACGCTGGTCGCACCCAATGCGACGGTCTTTCTGGCCTGCCGGATGGGCCAGGCGGTGGTGGCCGCCGGCATGGTCATGGCGCGGGCCATCGTGCGCGATCTGGTCGCCGATGCCGAGGCCGCCTCGATGATCGGCTATGTCACCATGGGGATGAGCCTGGTGCCGATGATCGGCCCGCTGATCGGCGGCTTTCTCGACGAGGCCTTCGGCTGGCAGGCAAGCTTCGGCTTCCTGTTCCTGGTCGGGCTGGCGACTTTGCTGCTGGTCTGGGCCGACCTTGGCGAAACCTCGACCGCCTCGGGCACCTCCTTTCTCAAGCAGGTGCGGCAATATCCCCGGCTTCTGGTTTCGCGGCGGTTCTGGGGCTATGCGCTGTCGGCCGGCTTCGCCTCGGGGGCGTTCTTCGCCTATCTGGGCGGGGCACCCTTCGTCGGAACCACGGTCTTTCACCTGACGCCGGCACAGATCGGCGCATCCTTCGCACTGACGGCCATCGGCTATACCGCGGGCAATTTCCTGGCGGCGCGACTGTCGGTGCGGGTGGGGATGAACCGCATGGTGCTCTGGGGGGGCTGCATCACGGCCGCGGCGATGGCCGTCCTGCTGGCGCTGACCTGTGCCGGGCTGTCGGGGCCGGCGATGTTCTTTGCGCTGACCATGTTCATGGGCGTCGGCAACGGCGTCAGCCTGCCCAATGCCAATGCCGGCATCCTCTCGGTCCGGCCGGAACTGGCGGGCACGGCGGCGGGTCTTGGCGGGGCGATCATGATGGGCGGCGGCGCGGCGCTGGCGGCGCTGACGGCGGCCCTGCTGGAGCGCGGCGAAAGCGAGGTGCCGCTGATCCTTGTCATGCTCGTCTCCTCGCTGCTGTCCGCGCTGTCAATCCTCTGGGTCATGCGGCGGGCGCGGGCGCTGGGGTTGCGCCCCTGACGCGCCGCTCTTGACGAGCGGCCTTTGCAAAGCAGATGGTCACTTTGCAAAAAGGAGGCCCGCATGCCCACGCAAAAGCTCTATGCCGGGGTCAAGCTGCGCGAGATTCGCACCCGGCTGTCGCTGACGCAAAGGGTGTTTTCCGACAAGCTCGGGGTTTCGCTGCCCTATCTGAACCAGATGGAGAACAACCATCGCCCGGTCAGCGCCGGCGTGGTGCTGGCGCTGGCGCAGGAATTCGGGCTCGACGTCACGGAACTGACCGTGGGCGAAAGCGAGCGGCTGGTCAGCGACATGCGCGAGGCGCTGGCCGATCCGGTCTTTACCGGCGGGCCGCCGCCGCTGGCCGATCTGCGGCTGGCCGCCTCGAATGCGCCGGCCCTGGCGCGGGCCTTCCTGGATCTGCACCGCGCCTATCGGCAAAGCCATGAACGGCTGGCCTCTCTGGACGAGGCACTGGGGCGCGAGGACGCCGCCCTACGCCCGAGCCCCTGGGAAGAGGTGCGCGATTTCTTTCACTATTGCGACAATTACCTGGATGCCGTCGACCGGGCAGCCGAACATTTCGCTTCGCCCGCAGGCCCCAGAAAAGACGTAGCAGTTCTGGCAGAAGAGGCATTGCGGCGCCAAGGCATCACCTTGCACTTTTCTGATCTTTCGGGCATCCGCCGCTACGATCCGGCCCAGCGGCGCCTCGACATTTCGGCACGCGCCCATGCGCCGACGCGGCGCTTCCAGCTCCTGCATCAGGTGGCGCTTCTGACCCAGAACGACCTGCTGGAAGCAACGCTCGACCTTGCCCGCTTTTCCACGCCCGAGGCACGCGACATCGCCAAGATCGGATTGGCCAACTACTTTGCGGGCGCGGCCCTCCTGCCCTATCGCAGCTTCCACGACGCCGCCCGCGAGACGCGCCACGATCTTGAACGGCTGGCCGACCTGTTCGGCGCCTCGATCGAGCAGGTGGCGCATCGCCTGTCCACGCTGCAGCGACCCGGCGCCAAGGGGATCCCGTTCTTCTTCGTCCGCGTCGATCAGGCTGGCACCATCACCAAGCGTCATTCGGCCACCCGGCTGCAATTTGCCCGCTTCGGCGGCGCCTGCCCGTTGTGGAATGTCCATCGCGCCTTCGAGACGCCGGGCCAGTTCCTGCGCCAACTGGCCGAAACGCCGGACGGGGTGCGCTATCTCTGCCTGGCGCGCGAGGTCTCGAAACCGGCCGGCGCATTCCTTGCGCCGGTCCGCCGCCATGCCATCGGGCTGGGCTGCGAGGTGCAGCATGCCGGTGAACTGGTCTATTCCGACGGCCTGGATCTGAAGGGCCGGTTCGAGCCGATCGGCATTTCCTGCCGGATTTGCGAACGGCCGGGCTGCCACCAACGCTCGGTGCCACCGCTGGAACGCCGCCTCCGCGTCAACCCCAACCAGCGCGACCTGCTGCCCTATGAGATTGCCGGATGAAAAAAGGGCGAGCAGATGCCCGCCCCGCACTCGCTAAGGCACAGGGTGCAGGCGTCAACCCGCCCGGAGCATCGCCGCAATCTGGTCCTTCAGCCGCGCCCGCTGGCGGCGCAGACCTTCCTCATGTTCTTCGGAAACGGTATCGACGCGCGTTTCGGCACGGTGAACGCGGTCGTTCACCGCGTCATATTCTTCAAGCAACCGCGCGAAATGCGTATCGCCGGTCTTCAATGCCGTGATCTTGTCAGCCTCGCCCGGAAATTCATCCTGAAGCGTATGCGGCGTGTTCGACATGGCTGCCTTCCTTCCTTGGTGCTTTGGAAAACGGTAAACACTTATCCCTGATATTTCTTTGACCTTGGTCAAACTGCCACAAAAAAGCACAGTCAGCGTTGCGAATGTTGCCAATCCGGGTTGATCCAGGGCTCCAGATTTGAGGCCGGCAGCGGGCCGCGGCCAAGGATGTGGTCCGATGCCTTTTCGGCCGCCATGATCGTCGGCCCGTTCAGATTGCCATTCGTGACCTGCGGGAAGATCGAACTGTCGGCAACCCGCAACCCGTCGACGCCGATCACCCGGGTTTCGGGGTCGACCACAGCCATGCGGTCGCTTGCCCGGCCCATGCGGCAGGTGCCGCAGGGGTGATAGGCGCTTTCGGCATGGTCGCGGATGAAACCGTCGATTTCGGCGTCGGATTGCAACGCCGTCCCCGGCTGGATTTCATAGCGAACGAAGGGCGCCATCGCGGGCTGGCCAAAGATCTCGCGGGTGAGACGGACGCAGGCGCGGAACTCTTCCCAGTCGTCGGGATGCGACATGTAGTTGAAGCGGATCACCGGCGCGTCCTCGGCCCGCGGGCTGCGCAAAGTCACCGCGCCGCGCGATTTCGACCGCATCGGCCCGACATGGACCTGAAAGCCGTGCCCGGCCGCGACCGCCTGGCCATCATAGCGCACGGCAATGGGCAGGAAGTGGTACTGGATGTCCGGATATTCGATCCCGGCCCTGGATCGGATGAAGCCGCAGGCCTCGAACTGGTTCGAGGCGCCAAGACCGCGGCGCGTCAGCAGCCACTGCGCGCCGACCCAGGCCTTGCCCCAAAGGTTCCAGTACCGAAACAGCGTCACCGGCCTTGCCGCGGCATATTGCATGTAGACTTCAAGATGATCCTGCAGATTGGCGCCCACGCCGGGCCGGTCGGCCACCACCGCAATCCCGTGTTCGGCCAGATGCGCCGCCGGACCGATCCCCGACAGCATCAAGAGCTTCGGCGAGTTGATCGACGAGGCGGCAAGGATCACCTCGGCACCGGCCCGGATCACCTGGCGGCCGGCCGGGGTGTCGACCTCGACCCCGATGGCGCGGCCGTTCTCGATCACCACGCGGCGGGCCAGGCCGCGGGTGACATGGACGTTGCCGGTGGCCATCGCCGGACGCAGATAGGCATTCGCGGCCGACCAGCGCCGCCCCTTCCAGATCGTCGCCTCCATCGGGCCGAAGCCCTCCTGCTGGCGGCCGTTGTAATCGGACGTGACCGGATAGCCCGCCTGGCGGCCGGCGTCGATGAAGGCGTCAAACAGCGGGTTCGACCGCGACCCGCGCGTCACATGCAACGGCCCGGACATGCCGCGCCAGTCGGCCCCCGACCCGCCGTGCGAATGCTCCATCCGCTTGAAATAGGGCAGTACATCGGCAAAGCGCCAGCCATCGGCCCCCATCTCGGCCCAGGTATCGAAATCCCGCGCATGGCCACGGACAAAGACCATGCCGTTGATCGAGGACGAACCGCCGATGACCTTGCCCCGCGGCGTGACAAGGCTCCGCCCACCCAGGCCGGGCTCCGGCTCCGACCGGAAACCCCAGTCGTAGATGCCCATGTTCATCGGATAGCTCAGCGCCCCCGGCATCTGGATGAACGGCCCGGCATCCGAGCCGCCATGCTCGATCACCACGACCCGTCTGCCCGCCTCTGCCAGCCGCCAGGCGATGGCGCATCCCGCCGATCCGGCACCCACGATCACATAATCCGCGTGCATCCCGCCCGCCCCCTCCTGTTTTCAGTCCGGAATGACCAGGCCTGAACCGCGTCTCGGGGGCGGGTCTGCCGCGATGCTTCGCTGCAGCGCCGAATGCGCCCCCGATGCGGGCAGGACTGCCCCGATCCTACTTTTCCTACCCTCGACATCGCGCCCGAAAGGCCGGCGGCTTGTCGGCCACCCCCAGGCAGGAACCCGCGATATCCGCCAAACCCCTGCGCGCGCAGGCGGGCGCGCCGCCGCCGCCGCGCCTTTTCAGTAGGGCGCCTCCACCGGGCCGAGGCCCAGGTAGATGCTTTTCACCTGCGTGTAATGCTCGACAGCGGCATGGCCGTTCTCACGCCCCACGCCCGACAGCTTGGTCCCGCCGAAGGGCGATTCGACCGGCGTCAGATTATAGGCGTTGATCCAGCAGGTTCCGGCCTCGATCTGCCCGATCACCCGGTGCGCGCGGGTCAGATCCGCCGTGAAGACGCCGGCCGCCAGTCCAAAGCCGGTGGCATTGGCCCGCGCCACCGCCTCGTCCTCGGTGGCGAAATCGAGAACGGCCATCACTGGCCCGAACACCTCCTCGCGGGCGATCTCCATCCCGTCGGTCACATCGGCAAAGACCGTGGGCTCGACGAACCAGCCGGCATTGCCCAGGCCGCGGCCACCGCCCGTCACCAGCCGCGCGCCCTCGGCCCGGGCGCGGGCGATATAGCCCGTCACCTTGTCGAACTGCGCAGCACTGACCAGCGGCCCCATCTGGGTTTCGTCTTGCAGCGGGTCGCCCAGCACGATCCGTTCCGCCCGCGCCTTCAGCCGCGCGAGAAACCGCTCTTTCAGGCCCCTCTGCACAAAGACCCGCGTGCCGTTGCTGCACACCTGCCCCGAGGAATAGAAATTCGCCAGCATGGCGGCGCCCACCGCGTCTTCGAGGCTTGCATCGTCGAAGACGATCAGCGGCGACTTGCCCCCCAGCTCCATGGTGACATGCCGCATCCCTGCCGCCGCCGCGGCATAGACCTTCTGCCCCGTCGGCACCGATCCGGTCAGCGACACCTTGGCAACGCGGGCATCCGTCACCAGTGCAGCGCCCACCGCACCACGGCCCTGCACCACATTGAACAGCCCGGGCGGCAACCCGGCCTCGACCAGGATCTCGGCCAGTTTCAGCGCGCCGAGCGGCGTCACTTCGCTGGGCTTGAACACCATCGCATTGCCCAGCGCCAGCGCCGGCGCCGATTTCCAGCAGGCAATCTGGCTGGGATAGTTCCAGGCGCCGATGCCGACACAGACGCCCAGCGGCGCGCGGACGGTATAGACCATGTCGCGGCCAAGAGGGATCGTCTCGCCGGTGACGGTCGGCGCAAGGCCGGCGAAATATTCCAGCGCATCGGCGCCGCTGGGCCAGTCGGCGACGCGGGTTTCCTGAATGGGCTTGCCGGTGTCAAACGTCTCGAGCAGCGCCAGTTCTTCGCCGCGCGCACGGATCAGCGCCGCGGCCCGGTTCAGGATACGCCCGCGTTCCACAGGGCGCAGCGCCGCCCAGTCCCTTTGCGCACGCACGGCCGAGGCCAGCGCCATCTCGACCACCGGCGGTGTCGCCTCATGCAGCACGGCGATCACTTCGCCGGTGCCGGGATAGACCACCTCGATCGTCGCACCGGCGACATCCTCGACATGCCGGCCATCGATGAAATGGCTGGCCACGGGCTGTGCCCTCATCTTTCCGCCTCCTTCAGCGCGCAGTCCAGATAGGTTCGCGCCATGAGCACCGCCGCCCGGCCATCGGGCAGGCCGTGCTTCAGGGCCTCGCGCAGGTAAAGCCCGTCGATCAGCGCCGACAGACCGTCGGCCACCGTCCCGGCCCGGGCGCCGATCAGCGGGCGCAGGCCGGCCAGCAGATTCGACCGTAGCCGGCGCTGGTAGATCGCCAGCAGCCGTCGCGCCCCCGGCATGGTCTGCGCCATGATCCAGAAATTCAGCCAGGCGCCCACCGCCTCGCGCCGAAAGTTTCCCGGGCTGAACGAGGCCTGCAGCACCGCCTGCACCCGCTGTTCCGGCGTCGTCGCCGTGGCCAGCGCCCCGCGCACCTCGGCGCCGTAAAGCGTGAGGATATGACGCATCGCGCTGACGAACATCTCTTCCTTCGACCCGAAATAATGATGCGCCAGCGCCGGCGACATGCCCGCGCGCCTTGCGATCTGGCTGACCGTCACGTCGAGATTGCCGGTCCGCCCGATCTCCACGATCGTGGCTTTCACCAGCGCAGCCTTCCGGATAGGCTCCATTCCGAGCTTCGGCATCTGTCGGGTCCAACAAATTGCTTGCCAAACCGACGAAGCACGAAGTTTATTGACTCGTCAATCAACAAAACCAGGGAGACTGATGTGACCCTCCGTTCCACCCTTCTTTCCACCGCCATTACCTTCGCGCTGGCCGGATCGGCTTTTGCCCAGGGCTGCGACAAGATCGTCTTCTCAGATGTGGGCTGGACCGACATCACGGCCACCACCGCTGCCACGACGCTGGTGCTGGAGGCGCTGGGCTATGAGACCGAGACCAAGGTCCTGGCCATCCCGGTCACGATGACCGGCCTCGCCGAGGGCGATATCGACGTGTTCCTCGGCAACTGGATGCCCACGATGGAGGCCGATATCGCCCCCTATCGCGAAGCGGGCACGGTCGAGGTGGTGCAGGCCAACCTCGAAGGCGCAAAATACACGCTGGCCACCAACGAGGCCGGCGCAGCGCTTGGCATTTCCGACTTCGGCAACATCAAGGATCACAAGGATGCGCTTGACGGCAAGATCTACGGGATCGAGCCGGGCAATGACGGCAACCGCCTGATCTCGGAGATGATCGCCTCGGATACCTTCGGCCTGGCCGGTTTCGAACTGATCGAAAGCTCCGAACAGGGGATGCTGGCCGAAGTGGCGAACAAGGACACCGAGGGCAGCGCCATCGTCTTTCTCGGCTGGGAACCCCATCCGATGAACGCCAATTTCAAGATGACCTACCTGACCGGCGGCGATGACGTATTCGGCCCGAACTTCGGCGGGGCCACGGTCTATACCAATACCCGCGCAGGCTATGTGGCCGAATGCCCGAATCAGGGCAAGTTCCTGACCAACCTCGTCTTCTCGCTGCCGATGGAAAACGAGATCATGGGCGCCATCCTGAACGACGGCACCGATCCGAGCGATGCGGCCAAGGCCTGGCTGGCCGGCCATCCCGATGCCTGGAAGCCCTGGGTCGAGGGCGTGACGACGAAGGACGGCGGCGATGCCGTTGCCGCCATCGAAGCCGCGCTGAAATAAGCCTCGCAACCCCGGGGGCCCAGCGCCGCCGGGGTTGTCCGCTCTCGGGAAAAAGGACGCCGGATGGACTGGCTGACTCAATGGCAGATTCCGATCGGACCGGCCGCAAAGGCGCTGTTCGATTGGCTGAAGACCTACAAGCCTGCCTTCAAGGCGTTCGGCGACGGGACCAAGGCCGCGATCGAGGGCCTGACCGATATCCTGCAGGCGCCACCGCCCTTGGTGGTGGTATTGCTGTTTGTCGCACTGACCTGGCTGATCCAGCGGCGCTGGCAGCCCTGCGCCATCGTCGCAGCGGGCTTTCTCTTCATCCTGAACCAGGATTACTGGAAGGAAACCACCGAAACGCTGGCGCTGGTCGCCTTCGTCTGCGCGATCTGCATGTCGATCGGCGTTCCGGTGGGCGTCGCTGCGGCACACCGGCCGCGGTTGTTCCAGGCCATGCAGCCGGTGCTCGACCTGATGCAGACCCTGCCCGCGCCGGTCTATCTGATCCCCTTCGTCATCCTGTTCGGCATCGGCGTGGTGCCGGCGCTGTTCGCCTCGATCATCTTCGTCGTGCCGGCCTCGATCCGGTTGACGCATCTGGGCGTAGCCTCGACACCCATCGCGTTGAAGGAGGCGGCCACGGCCTTCGGCGCCACCAATCGGCAATTGCTGTGGAAGGTCGAAATGCCCTGGGCCTTTCCGCAGATCATGGCCGGGCTGAACCAGACCATCATGCTGTCGCTGTCGATGGTGGTGATCTCGGCCTGGGTCGGTGCGGCCGGCCTTGGCGTGCCGGTGGTGAAGGCGCTGAACCAGGTGCGCCCCGACCTCGGCTTCGAATCCGGCGCGGTGATCGTGGCCCTGGCGATCCTGCTTGACCGCATGCTTCGGGTGGAGAACCGCAGATGACCGGGACGGTGAAGGACAGCCCCCGGGTCGCGGTGCGTTTCGACAATGTGTCGATCGTCTTTGGCGATTCGCCCGATCGCGCCCTGCCACTGATGGACCAGGGCAAGAGCCGGGCCGAAATCCAGCAGTCGACCGGGCAGGTGCTGGGCGTTCACGACTGCTCGCTCGACGTGGCCGAAGGCGAGATCCTTGTTCTGATGGGGCTTTCGGGGTCGGGCAAGTCGACGCTTCTGCGCGCGGTCAACGGCTTGAACCCGGTCTGTCGCGGTGCGGTGCTGGTCAGCGACGGCTCGGACCTTGTCGATGCCACCCATGCCGATGCAGCCACGCTGCGCCACATCCGCCAGCGGCGCGTGGCGATGGTGTTCCAGCAGTTCGGCCTGCTGCCCTGGCGCACGGTGCGCGAGAACATCGGGCTGGGGCTGGAACTGGCCGGGATGTCGCCGGAAGAGCGCGCGCCACGGGTGGATGCCCAGCTGAAGCTGGTAAATCTCTCGACCTGGGCCGACCGCAAGGTGGGCGAGCTATCGGGCGGCATGCAGCAGCGGGTGGGTCTTGCCCGCGCCTTCGCCACCGAGGCGCCGATCCTGCTGATGGACGAGCCGTTCTCGGCGCTTGATCCGCTGATCCGTGCCAAGCTGCAGGACGAATTGCTCGACCTGCAGGCCACATTGCAACGCACCATCGTCTTCGTCAGCCACGACCTCGACGAAGCCTTCAAGATCGGCAATCGCATCGCGCTGATGGAAGGCGGCCGGATCGTGCAATGCGGCACCGCGCGCGAGATCATCGCCAATCCGGTCAACGATTACGTGCAGGATTTCGTCGCCCATATGAACCCGCTGGGCGTCCTGACCGCGCGCGACGTGATGGTGGCGGAAGAGGGACCAGTGGCCGGCGAGGTGACACCCGAGACCCCGGTCAAGGCGGTGATGGAGGAACTGGCCGCAGGCACCGATGCGCTGGCCGTGGTCGAAGGCGGCCACCGGCTGGGCCGGATCAGGGCGGCGGCGGTGCTGAGCCGGCTTCTGAATCCGCGCGGCTGACCCGAGGATGATCCGAGGCAATCGCGCCTGCCGGCGCGATCCCGGGGGCTGTCTGCCCCCGGGCGGCCCGACGATTTCTAGCGAAATCGCCAGGCCTCCCCCGAGGGTATTTCGGTCAAGAGGAAGATCAGGGGGTTTTCGCGGCCTTTGTGCCGGTCTTTTTCGGCGCGGCCTTCTTCGCTCCGGATGCCTTCTTTGCGATGGGCGCATTTTCCGCGGCTGCGGCCTTCTTCGCCGGTTTCTTCGCCGGCGACTTGCCAGCCTTGGCGGCGATCAGCTCCAGCGCCTGCTCGCGTGTCACCGCCTCGGGCGCGATGTCCTTGGGCAGCGTGGCATTGACCTTGGCCCATTTCACATAGGGGCCGTAGCGGCCGGGCATGACCTGAATCTCGCCACCGTCCGGATGTTCACCCAGTGATTTCAATGCCGTGGCGGCCACCCCCGCCCGCGGGCCGCGCGCGCGCTTCTGTGCCAGCACCTCGACCGCGCGGTTCATGCCAAGGGTAAAGACCTCCTCGACCTCGGGCAGGTTGGCATAGGTGGTGCCATGTTTCACATAGGGGCCGAAACGGCCGATCCCGGCCTCAACGGGTTGGCCATCCTCGGGATGCGCACCGACAAGGCGCGGCAGCGACAGCAGCGCAAGCGCGCGGTCGAGCGTCAGCCCGTCGGCCGACCAGCCCTTCGGCAGGCTGGCGCGATCCGGCTTCGGCTGCGTCTCGGTCGCCTCGCCGCGCTGGACGTAGGAGCCGAAACGGCCGGCACGCAGCGAGATTTCGTTGCCCGCCGCATCCTGGCCCAGGATACGGCCGTCCGAAGCCACGGCCTCGGCATCGCCGGCGATGGGGCGGGTGTAGCGGCATTCCGGATAGTTGCCGCAGCCGATGAAGGCACCGCCGGATCGGGCGGTCTTCAGATGCAGCCGGCCCGCGCCGCAGAGCGGGCAGATCCGCGGGTCGCTGCCATCGGCGCGGGGCGGATAGAGATGCGGGGCGAGGAAATCGTCCAGCTTGTCGAGAACTTCGCCGATCCGCAGATCGGCGGTTTCCGCGACGGCCGCGGAGAAATCGCGCCAGAACCGCGCCAGAACGTCCTTGTAATCCCGCTCACCGGCCGAGACATCGTCAAGTTCTTCCTCCAGATCGGCGGTGAAATCGTATTCGACATAGCGGCGGAAGAAACTGGTCAGGAAGGCGGTCACGAGGCGGCCCTTGTCCTCGGGGATCAGCCGGTTCTTTTCCTTTCGCACATAATCGCGTTCGACGATGGTCGACAGGATCGAGGCATAGGTCGACGGCCGGCCGATGCCGAGTTCCTCCATCCGCTTCACCAGGCTTGCCTCGGTATAGCGCGGCGGCGGCTGGGTGAAATGCTGTTCGGGGTCGACCTTTCGCGTGGCAAGCGGGTCGTCCTGATGGATCGCGGGCAGGCGGCCCTCGTCTTCGGCCTCGTCGTCGCGCGATTCGTCATAGACTTTCAGGAAGCCGTCGAACAGCACGACCTGGCCATTCGCCCGCAGCGCCACCTCGGCATCGGGGCTGACCACCTCGACCGTGGTGCGCTCCAGCCGCGCGGCGGCCATCTGGCTGGCCAGCGTGCGCTTCCAGATCAGTTCGTACAGGCGGCGCTGATCCTCCTCGGCCCGCAGGTCCTCGGGCGAGAGCGACATGTCGGTCGGCCGGATGCATTCATGCGCTTCCTGCGCATTCTTTGCCTTGTTCTGGTAGATGCGCGGCTTGTCCGGGACATAGGCGTCGCCGAACCGCTGGGCGATCTCGGCACGGGCGGCCTGGATCGCCTCCGGCGCCATGTCGATGCCGTCGGTTCGCATGTAGGTGATGTGGCCGGCCTCGTACAGCCGCTGGGCCGCGTTCATCGTCGCCCGGGCGCCCAGGCCGTATTTGCGGCTGGCCTCCTGCTGCAGGGTCGAGGTCATGAAGGGGGCAAAGGGGTTGCGGCTGGCGGGCTTCGATTCCACCGCCTGCACCCGGAAGGTTCGATTCTGGATAGCAGCAACGGCAAGATCGGCCGCTTCGGCCGAAGGAATGTCGAATTTGTCCAGCTTCTTGCCGCCAAGAACCACCAGCCGGGCATCAAAAAGCTGTCCGCGCGGGGTTTCGAAACTGGTTCCCACCGTCCAGTATTCGCGGCTTTTGAATGCCTCGATCTCCATCTCGCGCTCGACGATCAGGCGCAGGCAGACCGATTGCACCCGGCCGGCGCTGCGCGCGCCGGGCAGCTTGCGCCAGAGGACGGGCGAGAGGGTGAAGCCGACCAGATAGTCCAGCGCCCGCCGGGCAAGATAGGCATCGACCAGTGCCTCGTCGACCTCGCGCGGCTCTTTCATCGCCCGGGTCACGGCATCCTTGGTAATGGCGTTGAAGGTGACGCGAGAGACGGTCTTGCCCTTCTTCAGGCTGGAGGCGAGCGCTTCCTTGAGATGCCAGCTGATCGCCTCGCCCTCGCGGTCGGGGTCGGTGGCCAGGATCAGCGTGTCATCGGTTTTCAGCGCCTCGGCAATGGCCCGGACGTGCTTTTTCGACTCGGGCGCGATTTCCCATTTCATGCTGAAATCATGCTCGGGATCGACGGAGCCATCCTTGGCGGGCAGGTCGCGGACATGTCCGTAAGAGGCAAGGACAGTGAAATCGGGGCCGAGATACTTGTTGATTGTCTTGGCCTTGGCAGGGGATTCGACAACGACGACGGGCATGAAACCCCTTTCCGGAACGCGTTGACTCGGGCCGGCCTAGATGGGGTTGAAGGCCTGTGCTTGTCAACTGCGACGGTGGCGGAACCCTCAGATGCGGGAAAGAAGGCCGCCGGGCTGGCGCAGGATCCGGCCATCAAGCTCGAGGGCGAGGAGTTCGGGCGAGAGCCGGGATGGCGGCAGGGCAAGGTCGCGGATCAACTGGTCTTCGGCCACCGGGCTGGGACCGAGCCGGTCGAGAATCCGGCGATGCAGCGCGGCCGTCTCGGCCGGCGGGCGTTGCGGCGCGGCAGGGCCGGGTAGCGGCGATGCCGCCGCCGTCCGCGCCGCGGCGGCGGCAAGCGGCGCAGGCCCGGCGGACAAAGGCCGCACCCCGCGCCGGTCGCCGTTTCCGGCTGGGTCCCGAATCTCGGCCCGGATCTCGCCCCGAATCTCACCGGTGTCCTCAGCCACGGCGCCGGGATAGCCCAGCGCTTCAAGCACGTCGGCGGCAGAGCGGACCAGCGTCGCGCCGTCGCGGATCAGATGGTTGCAGCCGGCTGCGCGGGCATCGAAGGGATGGCCGGGCACGGCCAGGACCTCGCGCCCCTGGTCGAGCGCAGAGCGCGCCGTGATCAGGCTGCCCGAGCGGGCCGCCGCCTCGACCACCAGCACGGCACGGCAGAGACCGGAGACGATGCGGTTGCGCTGGGGAAAATGCCGGGCCTGCGGCGCCAGGCCGATCGGCTGCTCCGACAGGCGCAGGCCGCTGCGGCGGATCTCCTCGGCAAGGCCGGCGTTTTCCTCAGGATAGATCACATCGACGCCGCCAGCCTGCACCGCCACCGTGCCGGTGGCCAGTGCCGCCATATGCGCCTCGGAATCGATGCCGCGGGCCAGGCCCGACACCACGGTGAAGCCGGCAAGACCCAGCCCCTCGGCCAGTTTGCGCGCCATGCGGATGCCGAGGGACGAGGCATTGCGCGCGCCCACCAGTGCCACCATCGGCCGCGCCAGCAGATCGGCGCGCCCCTGCAGCCACAGCATCGGCGGGGCATCGGGCAGGTCCATCAGCGCCGCAGGATAGAGCCTGTCGCCGAAGAACGCCGGCTCGGCCCCGATTGCCCGGCCGCGCGCCAGTTCCGCCCGCACCACACCCTCGGGGCAGGGCTCGTAATCCGGCACCCCGGCCGCCGCCGCCACCGAGCGCAGCCCGGCCAGCGCCGCGGCCGCAGAGCCATATTCCGCCATCAACCGATGGAAGGTGACGGCGCCGACCCTGCGGGAACGAATGAGGCGAAGCCAGTTCAGACGGTCTTCCTCCGTCCAGGGTGGGGTGGGGTGTGTGGGGTTCGAAAGCCGACCGTCTGCCATCGCCGCCTCGCCTCATTCGCGACTCGCACCATGCCCGGTCAGTGGTTAACAGAGTCTGAATCCGACCACAGATTTCGGCCCGGCAGACCGACATGCCATCGCCGTTTTCCGCTGGGTCCATCCAAGCGCGGGATCTGGCCCTACCGCGCCCGATTGAAAATCCTGCGATCTTTGATCAAAATGCATGCCAAAGGGGCGCCCCGCCCCGGTCAGATGGAGCATGTCATGAACAACGCCGAAGTCGCCAAACGCCGGGACGATGCCGTCTCGCGCGGGGTCGGGATGACCACACAGATCTACGCCGATCGCGCGCTGAACGCCGAGGTCTGGGATATCGAGGGCAACCGCTATATCGACTTTGCCGCCGGCATCGCCGTGGTCAACACCGGGCATCGCCACCCCAAGGTCATGGAGGCGGTGAAGGAACAGCTCGACCGTTTCACCCACACCTGCCACCAGGTCCTGCCCTACGAAAACTACATCCGCCTGGCCGAACGGCTGAACGAGAAAGTGCCGGGCAACTGGAAGAAGAAGACGATTTTCGCCACCACCGGCGCAGAAGCCGTTGAAAACGCGATCAAGATCGCTCGTGTCGCTACCGGCCGCAACGCCATCATCGCCTTTGGCGGCGCCTTCCACGGCCGCACCTTCATGGGCATGACGCTGACGGGCAAGGTAGAGCCCTACAAGAAGGGCTTCGGCGCGATGATGCCCGACGTCTTCCACGTGCCCTATCCGCAGGATGTGCACAAGATCACCACCGCCCAGGCGATGGAGGGCATCGCGAAGCTGTTCAAGGCCGATGTCGACCCCGCGCGTGTCGCCGCCGTCATCTTCGAACCCGTGCAGGGCGAAGGTGGCTTCTATCCGGCGCCGACCGATCTGGTGCGCGCGATCCGCAAGCTTTGCGACGAGCATGGCATCGTGATGATCGCCGACGAGGTGCAGACCGGATTTGCCCGCACCGGCACTCTCTTCGCGATGGAGGCCCATGGCGTGGCCGCCGACATCACCTGCATGGCCAAGGGCCTGGGCGGCGGTTTGCCGATCTCTGCCGTCACCGGACGCGCCGATCTGATGGATGCCAGCCAGCCCGGCGGCCTGGGCGGCACCTATGCCGGCAACCCGCTTGGCGTCGCGGCGGCGAATGCGGTCCTTGACGTGATCGAGGAAGAGGATCTCTGCGCCCGCGCCAACGAACTGGGCAGCCGGCTGAAGCAGAAGCTGGAGGCGATTCGCGCCGTGACGCCAGAGATCATCGACATCCGCGGCCCGGGCTTCATGGTCGCCGTGGAATTCGCCAAACCCGGCTCGGGCGAGCCCGATGCCGGCTTTACCGGCCGCGTCCGGGTCGAGGCGCTGAAGCGCGGGCTGATCGTGCTGACCTGCGGTGTCTATGGCAATGTGATCCGCTTCCTGGCCCCGATCACCATTCCCGACGCCCATTTCGCCGAGGCCATGGGGATTCTGGAAGAAGCAGTGGCGGCAGCCCGCCAAGGCTGAGATTCCCGATTTGACGCCGCCCGCGGGAAAGGGGAACCTTTTGGCACGGGCGGCGTTCCATTCTGGTGCTGAACCCCGAGAGGACAAGACGAAATGAAAATCATCGCACTTCCCCTTATCATCGCGGCACTGGGCCTGTCGGCCTGCACCACCACGCCGGGTCAGAACACCGCGCTCGGCGCGCTGGGTGGCGCCGCGGTCGGCGCGGCCGTGTCGTCCGACGGTGACGAGCTGCAAGGGGCGCTGACCGGCGCTGCCGTCGGTGCCATTGCCGGCACGCTGATGGGGCAGACGCAACAATCCGGCAAATGCTACTATGCCGATGGTCGCGGCGGTACCTACATCGCCCCCTGCTGAGGCAGGCCGGCGCTGGCTTCATCGGCAATGCCATGACGATGTCATGCAGGGCGGCCTCTCGGGGCCGCCCGTCTGTTTCTGCCGCAGCGGGGCTTGGCAGCGCGGCCCGCCCCGCCTAAGACCGGCGAGACCCCCGACCGGACGAAAACCGCCGGACGACAAACCGCCGGACGACGACGAGGCGCGCGCGCAGAGCATGACCGACACTTTCGCCAGCCCCGCCGCGATCCGCATCGACTGCGGGCCGGTCACATTGTCGGGCCGCCGCGTGCTGGAACCTCTGGCGCTGACGCTGGCCGAGCGGCGGATCGGCATCGTCGGCCGCAACGGCTCGGGCAAGACGACGCTGTTGCGGCTGATCGCCGGACTGGTGGCGCCGGCCTCGGGCGGGGTGCGGATGGGAGAGGTCGATCCCTTTGCCGACCGGCGCGGTGCGCTTTCGGCGGTGGGCATCCTGTTCCAGAATCCCGACCACCAGATCCTCTTTCCCACCGTCGAGGAGGAACTGGCTTTCGGGTTGACCCAGCAGGGCCGGTCGCGGCGCGAGGCGCTGGCCGAGGCCCATCGCGCCCTGGCCGAAGC
The DNA here is from genome assembly GCA_014879735.1 of Paracoccaceae bacterium. Taxonomy (GTDB): domain Bacteria; phylum Pseudomonadota; class Alphaproteobacteria; order Rhodobacterales; family Rhodobacteraceae; genus Pseudogemmobacter. The sequence continues at coordinate 2,148 of JACSRN010000008.1, read as the reverse complement.
CGGGCGGGCGCATTGGGCCAGCGCCGCGGTCTCTACCCTGTCGGGCGGGCAGCGGCAGTTCCTGTGCCTGTTGTCCGTTCTGCTGATGCGTCCGCAGACCCTGCTTCTGGACGAGCCGTTCTCGGGTCTCGACCTGCCGTCGATCCGGCGGATGGAGCGGCGGCTGGCCGGGCTGTCGCAGCGGCTGATCACCATCAGTCACGATCCCGCGGCGCTGCTGGGCACCGAGCGGGTGATCTGGCTCGAGGCCGGCACCGTCCGGGCCGACGGGCCGGCCGCGCGGGTTCTGGCAGAATACCGGGCCGAGATGGAGCGGCTGGGGGCGGAAGATGCTGACGCTGACCTCGCCGGTTGAAACGCGCTATCACCGCTGGTCCGCGGGGGTGAAACTGGCGGCTCTGGCGGGATTCACCCTGGTGCTGTTCGGCGTCGACGCGGCCGCCCTGCCCCCGCTGGCACTGATCGCCATCGCTGCCGCCTATCTTGCGCAGGGAACGGCGTTTGCGCTGCTGGGGTTGCGGCTTCTTCGGCCGCTCTGGCCCTTCGTCGCGCTGATCCTGGTCTGGCACCTGTGGCAGGGCGACCCTGGGCGCGGCCTGGCCATCGTGCTGCGCATGCTGGCCGCGCTGGCGGCCGCGAACCTTGTCACGCTGACGACGCGGCTGACCGACCTGCTCGCCGTGATCGAGCGGTTGTGCCGGCCGCTGTCACCGATCCTGCCGCCCCGCCGGCTTGCACTGGCCTTCGCGCTGGCGATCCGCTTCCTGCCCGCCATGGCCCTGCACCTGTCGCATCTGCGCGAGGCCTGGTCCGCCCGCAGCCCGCGCCGCCCGGGCTGGCGGGTTCTGGTGCCGGCCGTGCTGGCTGCCCTTGACGATGCAGATCACGCGGCCGAGGCCTTGCGCGCCAGGGGGGGCACCGACTAAGGATTGCGAAACGAGAGGGATACCCCATGGAACGCAGCCTGACCCATATCGCGCTGTTCGCCGCGCTGATCGCCATCCTCGGGGTGATCCCGCCGATCACGCTGGCCTTCGGCGTGCCGATCACGGCCCAGTCGCTGGGGGTAATGCTGGCGGGCACCGTGCTGGGGGCCCGGCGCGGCTTTCTGGCCACGCTGCTGTTTGTGGTGCTGGTTGCGGCGGGGCTGCCGCTGCTGGCCGGCGGGCGTGGCGGGCTGGGCGTCTTCGCCTCGCCCACCGTGGGCTTCGTCGTCGGCTTTCCCTTCGCCGCGCTGGTCGCGGGCTGGGTCGTCGAACGCACAAGCCTTCCCCTGGGCCTGGCCGCCGGCGCCGGCGCGGTGATCGGCGGTATCGGTGTGCTCTATGTCTTCGGGCTGACCGGCCTGGCCATGGTCCTGGACAAGACACTGGGCGAGGCGGCCTTCCTGGTCGGCGCCTTCCTGCCCGGCGATATCGTCAAGGCAGTGCTGGCCGGCTTCGTCACCGTCTCGCTGGCCAGGATGCGACCGGGTTCGGTGCTGTCGCGCAGCTGACCGGCGACACCGCCGCCTAGCCTTCGGGCACGAAGACCGCGGCCGCCCCGATGCCCCCGGCCGCGGCAATGGCGGCAAGACCGGGGCCTTGCCGCAGCGCATGGAACAGCCGCACCGCCAGGATCGCCCCCGAGGCGCCGACCGGATGGCCGCGGGCAAGCCCCCCGCCCTGCGGATTGGTGCGCGCGGGCGGCAGCCCGGCGCCGGCGATGCAGGCCAGCGCCTGCGCGGCATAGGCCTCCATCACCTCGGCCTGTTCCAGATCGGCGGGCGTCAGCCCGGCCGCCGCCAGTACCGCCCGGATCGCCGCAACCGGGGCAAGGCCCGGCTCGGCGGGATCGCCCCCCCGCGTGACCGCGGCGCGAAGGCAAAGCCCCCGCCGGCCGCGCGCCAGATCGGGCGCCACGACCAGGACATAGGCCGCGCCATCGGCCGCGACAGCGGCATTGGCGGCGGTGATCGTGCCACACAGGGCCGGCGCACGCGCGGCCAGCGCCGGGGTCAGCGCACGGGTGAATCCGTCACGCCCCTGGCCAAGAACCGGCACGATTTCAGGGAATTGCGCCAGCCGCGCCGCTGCGTGGCTTGCCACCGCAAGGCCATCCTGTGCGGCGCGGCTGGCGCAATTCCCTGAAATCGTGCCGGTTCTTGGC
>JACSRN010000010.1 GCA_014879735.1 Paracoccaceae bacterium | reverse complement strand
TCGACCACGCTCAGCACCAAGAAACCCATCGTCTCGGTCTCGATCCTCTACCGGGACCGTCCGATCCGGGCACAGGTGATCCAGCCGCCGGCCGTCGAGGGTGGGTTTTCCATATCGTTGCGGTTCTTTTCCTCGCTGCCGCTGGAAGCGATCCGGCTCGGCTTTCTCTATGGCAAGGAGCGCAGCCTCGAGGGCCTGCGCCGTGAACGGAATGCCGCGCTGCGCGATGTGGTGGCCTCCGGCGACATCGATGCCGCCCTGCGGTTCTGCGTCGGGAACAAGCTCAACATGATCGTCTCGGGCGGCACCTCGACCGGCAAGACGGTCGCGGCGCGCAAGATCCTCTCTCTGATCCCACCCGAGGAACGGATCATCACCATCGAGGAGGCGGCAGAACTGCGCCCCGAGCAGCCAAACGCCGTAACGCTGATCGCCGACCGGGACACCGACGCCCGCAGCGCCGATGTGCTTCTGGCCTCGACCCTGCGGATGCGGCCTGATCGGATCGTGCTCGGGGAGGTCCGTGGTCGCGAGGCCATGACCTTCCTTGAGGCGATCAACACCGGCCATGGCGGCTCGCTGACCACCTTGCACGCCGAGACCCCGCAACTCGCCGTCCGCCGCCTCGCCATCGCGGCCCTCAAGACCGATGTGCCGATGACCTATGCCGACATGGTCGACTACATCGAGGGCTCCATCGACGTGATCATCCAAGCCGGTCGCCATGACGGTGCTCGCGGCATCACCGAGTTCTTCCTGCCGGGACAGACAAGGCATCCAGACCAGAACAGGGCCAGAACCGAGGACACCAAGCGCCCGGCGGTTGCCGCCGAATGACCCGAAAGGAAACCCCCCATGCGAAAAACCATCCTCGCCACAGCCATCACCCTGCTGGCCGCGCCCGTCGCCGCACAGACCTCGCCTCCGGTCACGAATAATCTCACTGTGACCATCACTCCCCAACAATACCGGATCTGCAACGACCGGCCCGCACGCCCAATCTGGATGGACGAGGTCCACCCGCGTGAGGCCTACAAGGCGCTGACTTTGATGCGGCTCTACGAGCTGCGGTCTTGGGAAGCGATCAAGGCATCGGGCGATTGTGGCTGTGATGTGCGGTTTCCGTCATGGGATGCCGCTTCGGCCGAGTACGAGGAACGGTTCACGACGAGCACGCAGGCGGAGCACACCCAAGCTCGGCTCGCCATCAGGGACCAGCAGAACCAGATCGCCCGCGACGTCCAGGATATCTGCGAAGCGCAAGGCAACTGGTAATGAGCATCGTCAGCTGGATGGTCGGAACCGCCGACGGTTTCCTCGCCGATGCGGCCGAGTCTCAGTTCGGGGCTGTGGCCAGCAATACTGGCACGATCGTTCTGCTGATGGTTACGCTTTCGCTGATCGGCGTCTGCATCAACATGGCCTTCCAGTTCCGCAGCATGGATGGGGCCAGCTTCTTCTGGTACCTGATCAAGCTGACGCTGATAGGTCTCTTTGCCTTCAACTGGGCCAACTTCAATGCAGTTGCCAATGCCGTCATCGGCGGGCTCGACTACGTCGCCGGGGCCCTGATCTCCTCGGTCGGTGGCGGCGGGGCAGGGGCCACGTACTTTGCCGCCGAGTTCGATGATCTCATCACGGAGTTCAGCCAGTACCTGAACGCGATCGGTAACAACCTGAACTGGATGACTGGTGCGATCTTAGGCGGCATCGGCCTGGTGCTCCTGAGCCTTCTTGGCTTCATGACCGGCATCGTCCTCATCTTCGCCAAGATGATGCTGACCCTGATGCTTGGCCTTGCGCCGATCATGATTGCGCTGTCGCTCTTCGATGCGACCAAGGATTTTTTCCACAGATGGGTCTCGACGACGATCAGTTATGCCTTCTACCCCATCGTCATCGCCGCCATGTTCTCGACCGTCGTCGGCATGGCGAATTCGCTGCTGGCCCAGCTCGGTGACCCAAACTCGGCGACCAACATCGGCTCGCTGGTGCCGTTCTTCGTGATGGTGTTTTTGGCCAAGGGCTTCGTCGCGGCAACGCCCCTCATCGTGCGGGGGATTTCGGGGAACCTGATGGTGGCTGCGGCACCCGCGACAGTCAGTGGGTCTGCTGGGGTCCTGCGGGGGCTGGTGAACACCTCAGGTGTGCAGGGCAGGGCGAGGATCGGTGCGCTGACCACGGGTGAGGCGATCGGGCGTGGGGTTGTGCAAGCGCCTGCCGCCATGCGGAGCGCGGCGGCGACGGCGAGCGCGCAGGTGGTCAGGATGGCTGAGAGGGCGAAGCGGTTGGGGAGATAACGGGGTAATCCGCATGGGACTCTTGAACCTCATCCGTGGGATGCACGTGCGGCAGGAGCTATCGATGCGGGCGATTTCCGTCGCACGGGTCTGTCGCGCACTACCATGGCGAAACACCTAGAGGCAAAAACGATCTATCTTAAGCTGCGACGCCGGGACGGTCGAGCAAGCTTGGTTTTCGCCGCTAAGGTGGCTGGGTGGTTGAAGACCAATGCTCACAGGGCACGCAAAGAGCGGTAGTCGCAAAGGTTGATGCTGATCTGGTGACGCTTGGCTTCGTCGGATCCTACAACGGCGTGGCGGCCTTTTACTCGACAGGCAGATTGGCAGCGCGCAACAAACCACCGGGCGCGACACCTTTTTCCAGCGGGCCTTCCGCCCCGGCGGTGCGTTCGAGAGCGACTGGAGCGAGGGCTTTCCTAGTGTGGCAGTCGATCACGAAAGCCAGCTTGGTCCGGCCGTCGCGCCCGGCATAGGTCGTTGGTTTAGCATTGGCTCGGCGCTTCCGGACCTACTAGCCCTTGATCCGGCAACCCTTTGGAACGTGTTTCTTTTTGAACACAGAAGCCGGGCCACCGTTCCATGGCCGAACGTAAGCTCCTTTCGGTCATCGTCTGAATCGACTCAGCGAAGCGAGGATCGACCGTCGGCGCGGCACACCGAATCACGCACATGCTTGCTCAGCGGCAACGCGATCCCATCCGCCAGAGGATTCTCAGGGAACGATCTCTTCTTCGTGTCCACGAAACGGATAACAGGCCAGTCTATGGCGAACGATTCTTCTATGCATTGGCTCAAATGCTTGGAAAGCCGCCGGGTTCGACCGCTCGACGTTCCACTACCAATCCCGCCGCGCCGATCAGGCTGCCGTCGCCAAACGGATCCGGGAGATCTGCGAGACACGGGTCCGTTATGGCTGCCGACGCGTTCACGACAGGGCGCTCTTATACAACTGCGCAACGAACGTTAGGCAGTTTTGTACAGTGGGGCGGGAATGGCGGCAGGGCAGCGGCTGGTGGCCCACGAGCGATTGTCAACGGCGCGGCAGGGTGCGAGCGGGCTGGGCTTGGAAGCACACCGCAAGGTCATCGAGGAATTCGCGGCCTTTGGGGGGGCCGAGGTGCTGGCACGGTTCACCGAGGTTGAGAGCGGGCGCAAGGCCGACCGGCCGGAGCTCGCGAAGGCGCTGCACCTGGCGAAGGTCACGGGAGCGACGCTGGTGATCGCGAAGCTGGACCGTCTTTCGAGGAACGCGGCGTTTCTGCTGGCCCTGCGGGATAGCGGGGTGCGGTTCGTAGCCGTGGACATGCCGGAGGCAAATGACCTGACCGTTGGCATCATGGCGCTGGTCGCGCAAGCCGAGCGGGAGGCGATCTCGCGGCGGACGAAAGAGGCGCTCGCAGTGGCAAAGGCGCGTGGTGTGAAGCTGGGCAATCCATACGGGGCCGAAAGCCTTAGGCGGGGCGGGAAAGGCGGGGCAGCTCTGCGGGCCACCGTTGCCGCCAATGCCGAGAGTTTCGCCCGCGATCTTGCCCCCATCATTGCGGACATCCGAGCCGGAGGCGCGACCACCCTCAGGCTCATCGCCGCCGAACTCACCGCAAGGGGCATCAGGACACGGCGCGGCGGGCACTGGCAGGTGTCGAATGTGAGGGCAGCTCTGGAAAGGATTGCCATCACGGAATGCCGTTAGTGCGCGCGGCCGGTTATCATCGTTGCACTGGTGGCGTGTGCCTCAGTTCCGAGCGCAGCATTGCTTGTATTTGCGTCCCGATCCGCAGGGGCAGGCATCGTTTCGGCCGGGCTTCGGGCCAGCCTTGAAAGGCTGGTCAGGAAGATTGGCGGGCACAGGGCGGGATAGTTCGGGTCGCGACTGGTGCAGGATGGTCGCCACGCAGTTTGGGATCAGATCGGGCGCTTCCAGATCGATCTGGTCGACCTCCTCCTCCGTGAACTTGCTGTCGCCTGTATAGATGTCCTGTAGAGCCATGATGAAGATCATAGCGCTGCGGGTCTCGTCGTCTGCTCGATCGAGAAGCGCGTTCCAAGCATCCGGTCGTAATGCCATCGCTCGGGTGAACCCGTCGACCCAAGGTTCCCAGAGGGTCTCGTCGCTGTTGACATCGACCTCGTAGATCGGTTCGACGCGGAGCGTTGCCGTGATCTGGGCCGCGACATCGTTGTAATGCGCCATCACCGCGCCGATCGTTTTCTCGGCCGCCTTGAGATCAGAAAACTCCGCATCCCCGGTGACACCCCAGACCCGCGAGAGCCAGGCCGAGAGCGGGATCATCTCGGGGCACGCGAGAACACCCGTCACGAAACCGTCGAGTTCACTGACGGTCATCGGCTCGTTCTCGACCGGCAGAGCCTGCAGCAATCTCTCCAGACGCTCGAGTCGTTCGTCTTCCGGATTCATGGCCTCCTCCGCTGTTGCGATACCCTTAGCCGCCATGCAAGGCATCCACAATCCAGCGGTCAGTTACCGCCAATTTGCCGGGACTGTGTTGTATGCGGCTATGCGGCTGCCACAGAGGTGGCTGGTATCCAGGCCGGCGGGCATGAATCGCTATGTGCCATCGCGGGGGAACTGGCGGCGCGTGGGATCAGAACCAGGCGAGGTGGGATGTGGAGCGTGGGGAATGTCCGAGGGCTGCTTGCGCGACTGGAAGCTTGACGTCGCGGTGCGGGGCCGACGGTGCAATCTGACCCGATGGAACCGGACGGATGGAACCGTTCAACCGCCCATCAGGAGTGCAAGCAAGATCGCGGCACAAAGGCCCAACTCCGTGACAGCCGTTGAAGTCAGTGCCCGGCCAGTTGTTTTATCGGCAGGTTTCGACTGCATCCGAAACAGTCGACCAGTCTGCGATCAGATTGTGATTCGGATGGGAGGCGTTCCGAGAAATATCAGGCGCGGTCTTCGAGCCGGAGATCTCCAACAACCCGCCTGCCGCGAAGCAGCTATTGTCGCCGCGGTTGTTTCTGAACACAGGCGCAACGGCGGCAGCGGTCGCGTTCGACTGCGCCGGGGTCTATGTCGAGACGGACTTTTGATCCGGCCTTATGGAAACCCACCTCATGTGGATGCCGGACCGGGCAACGCCGTTTCGGGAAGCGCCCGACGCCTCGACCGCAGGCATCGCCCGGCCCGGTTCAGTGTTCACGCTGTCAAAGAGCGGCAGTGATTCGCTGCGCCTGGATCATGGCACGGAAGGGTTGGGTCCGTCGCACGCGGAAATGGGCACAATTGTGCACCTGGTGAATGTGGCGGCGCGCCGTCGAGAAGGAAGCTCTGTGCGAGTCTCGGTCCTAACATGGCGACAGGCGTGGCCAGTTACCTGAGGTAGAATGCGCGCACAAGGCGACTGACCAGAGCTTGCAATGGCACTACAGGCAACCAGGCATTGGAGGTATGACAGCGGAACTCACTGCGCAAGGGATCCAAGCGCGGCGAGGTGTGAAGTGGGGCGTGGGGAATGCGTGGGGTTTCCTGGAACGGATCGCACATCTCTCCGCTGAAATCATCGAGATATAGAATGGACTTGCCCGGTAAAAGTGGAGAGCACCAACTGAGGAACCAGGAGGTGTTCTATGGGAAACGGGAACAGACCGACGCCGGAGTTTCGGCGTGAAGCGGTGCGGCTGGCGCTGACCAGTGGTCGGACGCGGCGGGAGATCGCGGTGGATCTGGGCATTGGCCTTTCGACGCTGACTCGATGGCTGAGAGAGGAGCATGATGTCAGCGAGACGAGTGAGGCACCTGTCGATCTGCATGCCGAGTTGAGAAGGCTGCGGCGTGAGAACGCGGTCCTGAAGCAGGAGCGCGACATCTTAAAAAAAGCCGCGGCCTTCTTCGCGGAAGAGGGAAGTCGATGACCTTCGGCTTCATCGAAGCGGAGAAGGCCAGCTTCCCGATCAGCCGGATGTGCCGTGTTCTGGGTGTCAGCCAGAGCGGCTTCTTCGCTTGGCAGGAGCGGCCTGTCAGCCACCGTCAGCAGCAGGACATGGTCTATCTGGCGCATATCCGGACGGCCTTCGCGCTGTCGAACGGGACCTATGGCAGCCCGCGCATGCACCGCGACCTCATCGACGAGGGCCATGAGATCGGGCGGCATCGCACGGCACGCCTGATGCGCGAGAACCAGTTGATCGCGCGGCAAAAGCGGCGCTTCAAGCGGACGACGGACAGCGAACATGCCTGGCCCGTCGCGCCGAACCTTGTGGCACAGGACTTCACGGCGGACGGCCCGGACCGGAAGTGGGGAGCAGACATCTCCTACATCTGGACAGCGGAGGGCTGGCTTTACCTCGCGGTCGTGCTGGATCTCTTCTCCCGGCGCGTCGTCGGCTGGGCCACGAGTGATCGCCTGAAGCGTGATCTCGCGGTACAAGCCCTGCGCCGTGCTCTCGTGGCTCGCAACCCCGCCCCGGGCTGGTCCACCATTCCGACCGCGGGTCGCAATACTGCTCGGTCGACTATCAGGCGCTGCTCCGCAGACGGGGCATCCTAATCTCGATGAGCGGGCGCGGTAACTTCTACGACAACGCGATGGTGGAAACGCTCTTCAAGACCATCAAGTCAGAGCTGATCTGGCCGGTTGCATGGCAATCCCGCCAGCAGGCCGAAAACGCCGTCGCCAGATACATCGACGGGTTCTATAACCCCGTCAGGCGGCATTCATCGCTCGGCTTCCAAAGCCCAATCGTCTTCGAGCGAAAGGCCCGGGAAGTGAGCTAAACGCTCTCCACTAAAACCGGGCAAGTCCACACCGACAGGTTCAAGGACATGGTGCGCAATGCTCGCGAGGGTGCTCTGGCTGCCTGGCTCAACGAGGCTGAAGGCAGCATGATCGCTTCCTTCGCCCGCGGCCTCCGGAGCGATCACGCCGCCGTCGCAGCTGCCCTCCGCGAACCGTGGTCGAACGGGCAAACGGAGGGGCAGATCAATCGGCTGAAGACGCTCAAACGCCAGATGTCTGGACGAGCGAACATCGATTTGCTCAGGGCGCGCCTCGCCCTGGCATCGTAAAGACCGGTGTGCATCGACCCTGAGTCAGAGCCAAAATTGCACGCCGAAACACACTCCAGGCCAAGTGCGAACAGCAGGAGTACCACTCCGATCTCGCCAATGCTGCTCAGAGCAGCGCTCTCGGCAATCAGGCCGAGGCCGGCAGGTCCGATGACTATGCCGGCAAGAATGTAACCGACAATGCTGGGCACGCCGATCCGTGAACATATCGTCACGAGCACGAACGCGGCGAGGACCAACAAGGCCGGCGGCCGCCATGCCCCGGCAGTTACAGACCATGCCGGGTGTCGGACCGATCACTGCGCTCGCAGTCGAAACCTTCGCGCCGCCGATGGACCAGTTCCGGCGTGGCCGCGATTTTGCAGCTTGGCTCGGGTTGGTGCCGCGGCAACATTCTTCTGGCGGAAAACAGAGGCTGGGGAAAACATCGAAGATGGGGCAGCGGGACATCCGGCGACTGCTTGTCACCGGCGCGATGGCGGTGGTCCGCTGGGCGCTGCGCCGTGGCGCACCGCAAAATCCCTGGCTTGAGCGCATGCTGGAACGCAAGCCGCCGATGGTCGCAGCCTTCGCGCTGGCCAACAAGATGGCGCGCGGCATTTGGGCGATGCTGACGCGCGGCGAGGACTATCGCGATCCGGTGATGGCCACCGCCTGATCGGGCGCGTCGGCAGGAACGGAACGCAGAGTTGTGAGGAAGGCATGATCCGAATGGGCAAATGATCGACATGATCCGGGTTGGGCAAACCAGGAACCTTCTCAGAGCTTCGAGCTCGCTGTTGGAGATTTGGCCCCGGTCCGCGCATCACCATCCCGGCCAGCGGCATCTATCGGGCCGCACTAACAGGCCTGACAAGAGTCCGCACTCGATCACATGTCTAATGTTCAGAAATTCCTTGCAAATGAGGGCGGCATCCACAAGAGAAGGTTGGATTCCAGGCCCATCCCCTCCGCCATTTGCCCCAGCGAGATCGTTCTCTCAGTCCGGCTGCGGCCGGATTTTTCCGTTGTTTTCGGGGGTTATGCGGGAGGTGCGGAGCACTGGCCGGGTGCCAAAAGACCTGGGGAGCGGTCTCTCAGGGCCGAAAGTCTCTGGACCTAAGGACTGCGCCGTCTTAGAGAATTGTTTGCAAGCCATTGATAGGGAGCAGTTTTTAAAAACGTCAAGCTTAGCACTTCGATGCCAGTCGCATTTGATTGAATGAACAGAAATCGAACCTTCGCCACGCTTTTCTCACAGGCCGTGAGGGTGCCGGAGGCAGGCACACCTCGGGCGGTTTGCGGGGCGCGAAAGGGCTGGAAGCCGCCAATTGTAGATGCAAGAAGTTGGGCGCAGAAGCAGTAAAAGGCCCTGTTCGTTTTGGAATCTGCGGGGTCTCTTCATTCGCATCAAGAGGTAAAAGAGTTAACCCACATGCCTTGCTGCTACTCTTCCTTATGTTCATTGATTGCAGCACTGATCTGACCGATCAGACGGAACAAGTGGGCACTCAGGGGCTCGAGGTCGATGCTTGCGGCGGGCAAGACTACCAGATACCCGCGACTGTCTCTGGCGATCCATTTCCGGGTAACAAGCTCGTGGACCTTACGGCGAACTGACTCTCGTGGGATCCCCGTGTAAAGCGCGATAGACTCAATATTGATCGGTCGGGCGTTTGCCGGCCTCGTATCTCGCTGTGCCAGATCATCATAGCTCTTTGATGGTGGGTCGCGCAGAAGCAACCCTGCGTCCTGCAGGGACATCAGCCCAATCACGGCCAATATGACCATCTTGTCCATGTCGCCGTCAAATGCGGATCGCGCCGCAATCAGATACTGCGTCCAAGGTTCCAAGATCTTCGGCCAGATCTCGACATAACGCTCGCGGATCAGGGCCGAGGCGTCCTTCGGGCGGTCTTCATTCATGGTCGTTCAGGCTCTGACAAGTCAACACCCGTTCGTCTATCAGGCTTGGAGCCTGCAACTACGTTACTCGATGCCCAAAATGGGTGTCGAGGGGCTTGCAACCCATTTTAGGCGACGTGGTGCTCTGAAGGGCTGATTCACACGTTGGCGAAGCTTTCGCCATGACCCAGTTTCACGCATCTAAGGTCGAAAGAGCGAGTCCCTGGCGAGGCAATCAGACGTGGCAATAGCGATCCCAAGCATGTGTGCACAACTCACATTGCGGTCAGGCCTTGCTGCGATCGTATTGGGCGTCGCGCAGCTAGCGGTGATCGCACAGGACAGTCACGCGCAGACGGTGGCTCTTGAAAATTCCGCCACCAGAATCGAGGCCGTGGAAGTCAATATCGTTAATCCCAGTGCTGACGCCGCGGTCAATGCGCGGGTCGTTGACCTGATCCGTCGGGAGCTGCGCGCGTTTCCGGACGGCACCTTCTCACGGGCGGCGACTGAGGTTGCTCTTGCCCGCGTGCGCCGGATGTCGCCGATTACCGAAACCAGCATTACGGTAACGCCAGGCGCATCTGGAGGCGTGATCGTCAAAGTTGATGCAATCCTGAGTGATACACGATCCGCAGCTACGGAAACTGGCTACTTCCTGACGGGCGACCGGTCAGATCTTCCGGTGCTCTACGACCGCAACGGCACGTATGTCGTGGGAAAGCTGGAACTCCTGTCGATGGCCTATGCCAACAATAACGCATGGTATGGACGGCCCGACCTCTTCCTGAATGGCAATCCGCTGGTCTCGGGTGACCCCGCCGGCGCTGGTACAGATGCCTGGGTGGAAGGTTTCGTCCATGCCGGAATATATGGCATCACACCATTGGGCGGGTCGGCACAACTTTACGGCGGCCTCAGCGGCATCTTGAGCGGATCCAGCGGAATGGAACTCTTTACCGACGAAACGCGCCTGCATTTCGGGATCGAGGACGCCTACTTCGGCATCGTGGGCGGCGACACCTCGACCGAGGGGAACCGATTGGTCTGGAACGTTACCGCCGGCCGCAAGCGTTTTGCGATTGGTGAAGGATTTCTAATCGCGAACTCGGCCTCGAATGGACACGATCGAGCGGCCCTGCAGTCCAACCCCCGATGGGCTGCCGACATGCTGGTTCTTGGACAGGTGCGCTACAACGATACACTGGTTGAAGCGTTCTATCTTGATCCTGACGAATTGCCCGTCGTGGATTCCAAGACCAAGATTGCCGGTCTGAACGCCGAAACGCGGCTTGAGGGCGGCTGGCTGTTGGGAGGCACCTACCTCAAGGTTCTGGAAAGTGAGTTCGGCTATTTCGCCACTACACCCCCGGACCCGACCACAGCATCGCTGGGTCGTGACGGGCTTGAGGTTTTTGACCTGCGCTTCCGCTGGCAGCCAGAGCAGAGCGGCCTCTTCGTTCTGGGCGAGGCTGCGCTGCAGCGCAATGACCGGTTCGACATGAAGGCGACCGGCATCATGGGCGAAGTCGGCTACAGTTTTGCCGATGCAAAGTGGTCTCCGACGGTAAGCTACCGCCTTGCACGGTTTTCCGGAGACAATCCCGATACCGCACGGTTCGAGCGCTGGGATCCGCTTCTGTCGGGAGGCAATGGCGAACAGTGGGTCCAGGGCATCAATCATTTCAAGGTATTCCAGGACAGCAACCTGATTGCGCACCGGCTTCAGTTCCGGCTCCGACCCAGCCCAAAGGTTGAACTGGTTCCGCAGATCTGGCTTTTCCAGGCCGACAGCACCACGAACATCGGCGGCAATCCGGCCCTGTCCTTCCTTGGCGGGTCCGATCTCGCCACGGAAGTCAACCTGACGGCCAAATGGTTCGTCTCAAAGAACACGATGCTGCAGGGACACATCGCAGCAACGTTTCCCTCATCGGACCTGAACACGGCCTCGGGCGTCACGGGGGACATTGATCCCTGGGTCAGCGCGATGGTGTTCCTGCGCGTAGCCTTCTGAACAAGATTCCTGAACCTGAGGAGAAAACCATGGAACGACGTGACGTATTGAAGGGCATGACCCTTGCGGCCGGTGCGGTTGTTGCCGCGAAGGAGGTACTCACTCCTACAAAAGCCGAAGCTCAAGTTTCAGGCGGCCGCCCTGAGGGTAATGCCGTGGTCCCCATGACCGCGCCTGATCCGGACTACTTCATTCCGGGCCGCTTTGCCGGGAAGACGATCATCGTCACCGGGTCCGCCCGCGGGATGGGTGCGGCTGCGGCGATCCGGCTGGCGCGCGAAGGCGCGAATGTCGTTGGGGTGGACTGGCTGAAGGATCTTGGCGAAGCGACCCATCAAGCAATCTTGGCCGAAGGTGGCAAGTCGGTCTTCGTCTATGGCGATGTTGCCGACAACGCCGTAGCACAAGCAGCGGTCGATCAAGCGGTTTCGGTCTTCGGTGGCCTGGACGGCGCCATCAACAATGCCGGTGTCATGGACGGTGTCTTCTCGGGTGACGAACCGGATTATGCCAAACAGAAGCCGCTGGTCTTCGCCCGCATCCACGAGGCGACGGAGGAATACTGGAACAACGTCTTTCGGACAAACGCAACTGGCGTTTTCCTGTGCATGCGGGCTCAGTTGCGCCAGATGGTCGATCAAAGCCGTGGCGGTGCCATCGTCAACGTCGGGTCGATTGCCGGAATGACCGGTCTATCGGGCAACCCGGCCTACGTGGCCTCAAAACACGCGCTGAACGGGCTGACGAAGAACGCCGCCCTCGACTATGCGCCCTATGGCATCCGGGTGAATTCGGTCAACATGGCGGCCACCGACACGCCGATGGTCGCACGTGCCGGAGCTCTGGTCGCAGCGTCAGCCGCGGAAACCGTTGGCCCCACCATGGGACGCATCAAGATCGACAGCATCCTTGCATATGCCGACAAGACCCACCGCTCGGCCACTGTGGGCGAACAGGTGTCGATGATGCTGTTCCTGCTGTCGCCGGAAGCCTCGAACTTCACCGGCGGCATCTATGCCACCGATGGCGGTTGGACTGCCTATTGAATGGGGATAGGGCGGGGCGCGCAGGCCATGGTCCTCCGCTCTGCCCGCACCTGACATCTGATAGGAAGGGTGAACGATGCACACGCGACGCGGCCTTCTGTTCTTGGCCTTCTCGATCGCCGTCGCCCCGCCGGCTTTCGCGAAACAAGGCGACTGGATCACACTCGGGACGCGCCGGGTCAACCTCTTCAAGGATCGCGACCTGATTCATGTCGGCTTGAAGAAGGGGCTCTTCACCGGGGTCAAGTTGCAGATCTCGGGCAGCGGGATTTTCATGGAGTGCCTAAGAGTCCGCTTCGTGAACGATGACAGCGCCGAGCTGCCGTTGCGCAGCTTCATTGCGGCGGGAACCGAAACCCGCGAGATCCTGCTGCCGTCCCTTGTTCGCGCAATCCGGCTGATCGAAATGGAGTATCGCAAGGTCCCTACGGGCGGCGAGTCATTGGTGACGGTCCTTGGCCGCCATGCCTGATAGCAGCCCTCCCGCTTCTCGACCGATGCACTGGATTGCAGCGCGTCTGGGGTCGCTGTCGGGTCTTGGCCTGGTCATGGCAGGCCTGTTCATGGCCGCAGCACTGACGCCGAGCTTGATACCTCGCAGCACAGCACTTCAGGGCGCTCTCTGCGGTATGAGCCTGATCGCAGGTTATGCGCTCGGGGGGCTGATCCGGCTGGTGTGGCTGGGGCTGGAACTGCCCAAGTTTTCCGACCGGATGCAACGGTTGTTGTTGCTGGGTTCGGGCCTCCTTGCAGCGGTGCTGGTTCTGGCCAGCCTGTGGCTTTCGTTGGGCTGGCAGAACGACCTCCGTCAGGCGATGGGACTGCAGCCCGAGCGGTCGGGGCGGCTAATCGTGGTGCTGGCCATCGCTCTGGCGGTAGCCACGGTGGTGTTGCTCCTGTCGCGGCTGTTCCTGACGGTGGCACGTTTGGTGGAGGGCCGCGCCAGCCGCTTCCTGTCACGGCCGGTGGCCTGGATGCTTGGGGTGGGGACCGCAGCCTTCCTGTTCTGGTCAATAGGCAACGGCATTCTGGTGGCACGGATGCTTGCAGTCATGGACAGCGCGTATGCCACGATCGACGCCGCGATACAGACTCACATTTCTCTGCCGGCCGACCCTTCCAAGACTGGAAGCACCGCGTCGTTGATCGATTGGCAGGGGATAGGACACGAGGGGCGGAACACCGTCGCCGGTTGGCCGACGGCTGGCGACATTGCTGTCCTGTCGGGCGCACCGTCGGAGGAACCGATCCGGGTCTATGTCGGCCTGAACTCGGCGGACGATCCCGAGGCGCGCGCCAAACTGGCGCTGGCAGAACTTCTGCGGGTAGGGGCGTTCGACCGCAGCCTTCTGGTCATCGCCACGCCGACCGGCACGGGATGGATCGATCCGGCCGGGTTGGCCCCGCTCGAGATCCTGCATCGTGGCGACGTCGCCTCCGTCGCTGTCCAGTATTCCTACCTGCCAAGCTGGCTGTCCCTGCTTGTCGCGCCCGAGTACGGCAAGGCCACCGCGCACGCAGTCTTCCGTCAGGTCTATGGCCATTGGGCCCGCCTGCCCAAGGATCAGCGCCCGCGGCTTTTTTTGTTCGGGCTAAGCCTTGGCGCCTTGAACTCCAGCCTCTCGGCCGATCTTTTCGACGTGATCGACGATCCCTTTGACGGGGCACTCTGGGTCGGCCCGCCCTTTGCCAGCAAGGCTTGGCGCAATGCATCGGCCAACCGCGTCCCGGACAGCCCGATCTGGCGCCCGGTGTTCCGCGACGGGCGCATCCTGCGTTTTGCCAACCAGGGCACCGGCTTCATGCAACCGGAGGAGCGCGCCGAAGCATGGGGACCGCTTCGCATCGGCTTTCTTCAGTATCCAGGGGACCCAATAACCTTCTTCGAACCCGGCAGCCTCCTGCGCGCGCCCGAATGGCTGAGCGAGCCGCGCGCGCCCGACTTGCCGCCCGGGCTGCGTTGGTATCCGGTCGTAACCTTTCTGCAGGGCGTTCTGGATGTGGTCACCGCGACACAAGCGCCGCCCGGGCATGGCCATGTCTATGCCGGAGTGGACTACCTCAGGGCCTGGTCGGATCTGACCGACCCCGCCGACTGGACGCCAGAGGCCATGGCCGGTGTAGAAACTGCACTCAAGGATCGCGGCCTTTAAATCGGCAGGTCCAATTCAGGGAACCGACACAATGCCAAACAAGATCGTCTTCTTTATCGCCGGAGCAATCTGCCTGCTGGGAGGCCTCGTCGCGCTCTTCAACCCGTTGGCGGCAAGCTTCACCGCCGAGCAGATCGCCGGCTGGCTGTTCATTTTCGCGGGAGCGATTCAGGCCTTCGCCTCGTTTCAGGAACGCTGGTCGGTCCGGGCATGGCTGACGGGGCTTCTGGGCGCGCTGGGAATTCTTGTCGGCGTATCGCTTGTCGCGCGACCGCTGGAGGGCATCATCGCGCTGACCTGGCTGGTCGCGATCTTCTTCGTCGTATCCGGCGCGGCCAAGGTCATGCTGTCTTGGCCGCTGCGCGGAACGCAATTCTTCTGGATCCTGCTGGGATCTGGCGCCTTGTCGGCGATCCTTGGCATCTTGATCCTGGCAGGGTTGCCGGCTTCGGCGGGCATCGTATTGGGCACGATGCTGGCCATCGACCTTATCTCCAGCGGCGTTGCGTTGATCGGGCTTGGTTTGGCCAAACGACCCGGGACTTGATGCAGGGGAGGTAAGATGCGGTTTGGTGGCAGCCTATCGGGCATAGCCTTTGGTATTGTGCAGGGCCTGCGCACACCCAGCGTGCAGGTCCTGCTTGCCCTGACCCTGGCGCTGATCGGCTGTGCCACCATCGCCTACCGCCTGCTGGAAGGCTGGCGTTGGGTCGATGCGCTCTACTTCTCGGTCGTGACCATTGCGACGGTAGGCTACGGCGACCTCGCCCCCAAGACAGACGGCGGAAAGCTGTTCACTGTCTGCTACATCATGATTGGCATAGGACTCTTTGTATCCTTCGCCAGCGCGCTTTCCCGCCAGATCATCGAGAATGCCGGTAAACAATGATGATCGGTGTCGATGGCCCCGAAGAGATCATGCTTGTCTGCCGACAATTCCTGTAGGGTGTGGCAGCTTGTCCTGGCCCGGTGGCAGCCTTGATCCAAGTGTTCCGACAAGTATCGTGACAGGCGCACCCGCCGGATCTTCGACCAGTTCAACCGACCGCACCGGACCAGAATTCGGGCCAGACGAGATTGGTTTTTTGATGGGCAACCCGCGCAACCGGAACCAGGAAACAATCGAGTCAGGCTTTTGGTCCTGCTTTCGCCAGTATGCTCCGGACCTCGCTCTTCTGGAACCGGGGACCATATTCGAGTCAGCTGCTGCGGCGCAGGAAATGACCGAAAAGCTGATCGCTGACCATGCCGACCTGGCCGGCCTCTACATCTCTGGCGGGGGGATCAGTGGAGCGCTGGCCGCCTTCCGTTCTTGCGGAAACGCCAGATCGATGGTTGGCCTCGGATACGATCAGATGGACGTGACGCGGGCAGCTCGGATCGACGGATCAATGTCTTTGGTGACCTCGCACCCCCGGCACGCCTCGCTCACGATGCCATCGACGGCATGATCCGAGCTTGTGCCAATCCCGGAAGCCACCGAACCCGGCCTCTTCAAGTGCAGCGTGCGCCCGCATCGGCGACTCTCCCGCACTGAGCCGCTACCAGACACGCATCCGCACCACTCCCGGCGTGCGCGATGCCGTCAGCATCGACCACATCAAGCTCGGCAACGATTCGTCCAAAACCGCTCAACTCCACAGGCATCGTGCCGGTAAGGCCCAAGGTGGCTGCTGCCTTAGCGGGCTAAGCGACCTTGTCGCGATAAAACGACGGGCACGCGGATCACGCCGCGAGAAAGTGAGAGAAAAGCTCGGTGCTGCTGTTGCATCGGTTCAGAAACAAGTTACGGGCCTCCCGCTCGCTTTCTGGTCCATTCTGGGCGAGCCGTACGGCATGCTGGGCACCGCGAGACCGACCGCGTCCGGGCGCTCAGCCCGCAGGCGGCGAACGTCGGCAATATGGTGACTGAGCAGAATTGCGGCCTGGCGGATGGATTTATTGAGTGAGTGAATGATCCATTGAATCGTTTAATATCAATAAGATAAACTAGAGCAGGTTAGACGCCAGGCCCATCCCCTCCGGCGCTCGGCGATCTCCGCTACGAGCGACAGTTGGGCCGACCTGGTGCTCGGAAGCGGCCAATCGACAAAATGCATCGGTCGTCCGCTAATGGGATGTGTCGGCTGCTTCCCCAGCGTTGGGTTATCCTGAAGCAGGATGCCCCCTCATCTGCAGGAGAAGCAGCGATGCATGCGAAGAAGAAAGGAAGCATTGAAGAACTCGCCGTGGTCGGGATCGACATCGGCAAGGAGAGTTTCCATCTGGTTGGGTTTGACCGATCCGGTCAGCTGGTCTTACGCAAGCAGATCAAGCGGCTGGCCCTGTCCGCGACATTTGAACATTTCCCTCGTTGCGTTGTCGGAATGGAGGCGTGCCTCAGCGCCCATTTCGTCAGCCGGACGCTGCGCGGCATGGGCTTCGAACCGCGGATTACTCCGGCGATCTATGTGAAGCCTTTCAACAAGGGCCAGAAGAATGACTACAACGATGCCGAGGCCATCGCAGAAGCAGCACTTCGGCCCAACTTGCGAACCGTTGCCGAGAAGGATCAGGACCAGCTCGATCTGCAAGCCCTGCATCGGGTGCGGGCGCGACTGGTCTCGCGGCGCACAGCGACAATCAACCAGATCCGCGCCTTCCTGATCGAGCAAGGGATTACTGTCCGCTCCGGCCTCCGCACATTGAAGAACTCCTTCGAAGCGATCCTCGATCAACGTCGCGAGGAGATTTCGCGACGGATGCGCGGCATCCTGATGGGCCTCTATGGAGACTGGCTCTGGCTGGACAGACGGATCGAAGATGTGACGACCGAGATCGAAGAGATCAGCCGCACCGAAGAGAACTGCGCAAACATCATGAGTATTCCGGGGATCGGCCCAATGATCTCGACCGCGATGGTGGCAGCGATCGGCAAAGGCGAAGCCTTCGACAGAGGGCGCGACTTCGCAGCTTGGGTTGGGTTAGTGCCCACACAATACAGCACCGGTGGGCGCACGATCCTCGGACGGATCACGAAACGCGGCAGTCGCTACCTGCGCATGCTGTTCGTGCAGGCGGCGAAGGTGTTCATGATGCGCCAGCACAGGTGGGCCGACTTCAGCTTCGGTCCATGGCTGACGGGGATAGTCGGACGAATGCCGCGCAACAAGGCCGCCATCGCCTTGGCCAACAAGCTCGCCCGAACCGCCTGAAGCGTTCTCCACCATGGCACCTGGTTCGATGCAAAACAAGATCCGGCTCTGGAAGCGATCTAAAGCAACCAAGGCCGAAACGGAGTTCGCGACGGAGAAAACAGCATGGAACGGAGAAGATACGCCCCCAGAGTCTGACGGCCCAAAAGGTCATCATCGACCTTTCCGCTAATGAGACCATAGCGCGTGCGTAACCCCATCAAGGCCACGGCCCGCGAGCCGATCAACAGGCCGGATACATATGAGCGATTTCCGAAGCCGCACAGAAAACTCAGTTGCGAACAGCAGCCGACACATACATAAGGGCCGATCACCAATACTCGGCGATGATGGCCCGCGTCGTCTGAACCGCCTCCGCCAGTTCAGTCCTATCTGCCTCGTCAAGACCCAGCCTTGCCAAATCGACCGACAAGTGACCGGACATGCCACCACCAACAGCGGCGCGGGCAGCACGCCCTCGCGCACGACGAGAAAGCGGAGCTCTTGAAGCCGTCTTCGCCGTTGTAGGGGTTTCAACGGCGATTGAAGCAGCCGTAATCCCAGCCTCCTTCGCCCCTGCAGCCGCCCTTACCTCCTGCAGTTCCTGCTTCAGCCTTTCCACGGTCTCGCGGGTCTCAGTCATCTGCCGATCCCGCCGAAGCCCTTCTTCATCCGGATACGGGAAACTCCCCACCTGACCTGCGTGAAGTACCTTCAGCGCCGGGTCCTCGAAATACTTCACCCTTCTTGCCCGGATCGGCATCTGCGCGTCGATGACGAGGATCACCTCGTCGAGGTCCATGCGCCGTGCCTGATCCTCGGTCAGAAGCGGCGTGTCCTCTGTCCGCTCAGAAACGCTCCGGCCCTCAAAGGGATTGCGCCCTACGGCGCGGGACCGGGTCACCACGCGCTTGGTGGTCTTGCCGACAGCCTGGCTCAACTCCTCGATGGTCTTCTGCTCGGACGGGGTGAGGTAGAGCTTCACGCCCGCGCCGCCCTGCAGCGACCGACGGGTGTTTTCGCCATAGATCTCATCCAGCGCCGGGATCGTCTGCGTGACAATGGCGAGGTTCCCGCCGAAAGAGCGCAGCGTCTTGATGCTCTCGGCGACGATCGGCATTTTCCCGAGACGGTCGAATTCGTCGAGCATGATCATCACCGGCCAGGGTTCGTCGTCCCCCGGCTCCTTCGCCTGCAGCGAGGCGATCAGGTCGGAGAAGAAGAGCCGGATCAGCGGGGCGAGAGGACGGATCATCTCGGACTCGACCACGAGATAGATCGCGTGGGGGCGGCGTCGGATATCCCGGAAGGAGAAGTCCGAGGTCGCGGAGGCCGCGTCGATGGCGCGGTTGTCCCAGGTGTCGAGACCCGAGGTCATCAGGAGCGACAGGTAGGAGGTCAATGTGTCGTTATTGGTCGAGGCCATGCGCTCGAAGATCAGCTTGGCCGAGGTGTTCTTCACCTC
>JACSRN010000013.1 GCA_014879735.1 Paracoccaceae bacterium | reverse complement strand
GCCTCGCTGCCCGAACTGCCGGGGGCGAAGCGCGACCGCTACGAACGCGAGTGGGGCGTGCGCCGGATCGAGGCCAACACCTTGACCGGCGAGAGCCTGGTGGCCGCCTTTTACGAAGCGGCGGTGGCGGCCTATGGCACAGAGGGGGGCAAGCCGCAGCGGTTGGCGACCTGGATGACGGGCGAACTCTTCCGCCTGATCTACGCCGACGGCGAGGGCCAGGACCTGCGCCAGATTGCGGGCGTCAAGATTCAGCCGGCGCAGTTGGCCGCGCTGCTGCGGCTGGTGGACGACAAGGCGATCAACCCCAACACCGCCAAGCGCGTGCTGGAGACGATGTATGCCGCGCCCGGCATAGGCCTTGCCGCGCCGCAGGTGGGGGTGACGAAGCGCCTTCTGGTGATGGATTGCGCCAAGGAAGGCCCGCCCGAGCCGATGGTGCTGTTCAATCCCGAACTGGTCTGGGCCTCCGAGGATCTGTCGGCCTATGAAGAGGGCTGCCTCTCGATCCCCGATCAATATGCCGAGGTGAAACGCCCTGTCGCCGTGACGGTGCGCTGGACCGGCGTCGACGGCACGCGGCAGGAACAGGGCTTCGAAGGCCTCTGGGCCACCTGCGTGCAGCACGAGATGGACCACCTCGACGGCAAGCTGTTCATCGACTACCTCGGGCCGCTGAAACGCCAGATGATCACCCGCAAGATGGAAAAGCTGAAACGGGAACGCGCGCGGCAGGCCTGACCGCCGCGCCGCCTGGCCGGCCCCCGCGCCGCCGCCGCCGCTTCAGACCGCCATCTGCACGCCCAGATGCTTGGCCACGGTGAAGATGTCCTTGTCGCCGCGGCCGCACATGTTCATCACGATGATATGGTCGGGCGGCAGGGTCGGTGCGATCTTCATCACCTGCGCCAGCGCATGGCTGGGCTCCAGCGCGGGAATGATGCCTTCCAGACGGCAACACAGCTGGAACGCCTCCAGCGCCTCGGCATCGGTGATGCTGACATATTGCGCCCGGCCGGTTTCGTGCAGCCAGGAATGTTCCGGCCCGATCCCCGGATAGTCGAGACCGGCCGAGATCGAGAACCCTTCGAGGATCTGCCCGTCGGCATCCTGCAACAGATAGGTGCGGTTGCCATGCAGCACGCCGGGGCGGCCGCCGGTCAGGCTGGCGCAATGCTGCATGCGATCGTCGACACCCTTGCCGCCGGCCTCGACGCCGATGATGTTCACGGAGGGATCGTCGAGGAAGGGATAGAACAGACCCATGGCATTCGACCCGCCGCCGATCGCCGCGACCAATGTGTCGGGCAACCGGCCCTCGCCCTCCTGCTCGGCAAGCTGCCAGCGCACTTCCTTGCCGATGATCGACTGGAAGTCGCGCACCATGGCCGGATAGGGATGCGGCCCGGCGACGGTGCCAATGCAGTAGAAGGTGTCGCGCACATTCGTCACCCAGTCGCGCAGCGCATCGTTCATCGCATCCTTCAGCGTGCCCCGGCCCGAGGTGACGGGAATGACCTCGGCCCCCAGAAGCTTCATGCGAAAGACGTTCGGCGCCTGGCGTTCCACATCATGCGCGCCCATGTAGACCACGCATTTCAGCCCGAACTTGGCACAGACGGTAGCGGTCGCCACCCCATGCTGCCCCGCGCCGGTCTCGGCGATGATGCGGGTCTTGCCCATGCGGCGGGCCAGAATGATCTGGCCCAGCACATTGTTGATCTTGTGCGCGCCGGTGTGGTTCAGCTCGTCGCGCTTCATGTAGATCTTGGCGCCGCCCAGATGCCCGGTCAGCCGCGGCGCGAAATACAGGGGCGAGGGCCGGCCGACATAATGCTTCCACAGATCGTCCATCTCGGCCCAGAAGCTGGGGTCGGTCTTGGCATGTTCATAGCGCGCCTCGAGGTCAAGGATCAGCGGCATCAGCGTTTCCGATACGAAACGCCCGCCGAAGATGCCGAACCGGCCCTGCTCGTCCGGTCCCGCCATGAAACTGTTCACCCCATCCTCGGCCATTCCCGCCCCCTTTGTCGCATTTCCCGGGTGTAGCCTCCTTGTCCGGCCGGCGAAAGGGGGCGCTGCCCCCATCCTTGCGTGCCGCAAGGATTCCCCCGGGGTATTTCCGTCAAGAGGAAGCGGCATGCGTCTTCCTCTTGATCCAAATACCCCCGCCGGAGGCACCTGCGGCACGGCGGGGCGGGGGCGTCCGGGCTGGGGCCGGCTGGACCCTGCGGCCTTGGTCTGCCAATACTGACGGCAACAGGCAGGCGGCAGGGAGCACGGGCAATGGCATTCGGCAAGGGCAGCCATCTGCATCTGATCGACGGTTCGGCCTATATCTTCCGGGCCTATCACGCGCTGCCGCCGCTGACGCGGTCGGATGGCGTGCCGGTGGGGGCGGTGGCGGGATTTTCCAACATCCTCTGGGGCGAGTTGACCCGCGAGCGGTCTTCGGGCGCGGCCACCCATATCGCGGTGATCTTCGATCATTCGTCGAAGACCTTCCGCAACGACATCTACGACCTCTACAAGGCCAACCGCCCCGAACCGCCCGAGGATCTTCGCCCGCAATTCCCGCTGACCCGCGAGGCAACGCGGGCCTTCAACGTGGCCTGCCTCGAGACCCCCGGCTACGAGGCCGACGACATCATCGCCACCCTGGCGCGCGAGGCGGTGGAGGCGGGCGGGTCCTGCACGATCATCTCGTCGGACAAGGATCTGATGCAGCTGATCCGCCCGGGGATCGACATGCTGGATCCGATGAAGAACCGCGCCATCGGTCCCGAGGAGGTGCGCGAGAAGTTCGGGGTGGATCCCGACCGGGTGGTCGATGTGCAGGCACTGGCGGGCGATTCGGTCGACAACGTGCCGGGGGCGCCGGGGATCGGGCTGAAGACCGCCGCGCTGCTGATCAACGAATATGGCAACCTGGACGAGCTGCTGGCGCGGGCGGGCGAGATCAAGCAGCCGAAGCGGCGCGAGGCGCTGGTCGAGAACGCCGATCTGATCCGCATCTCGCGGCGGCTGGTCTCGCTTGACGACCGGGTGCCGCTGGAGGTGGAGCTCGACGATCTGGAGGTGACGAAGCCCGATCCCGCGAAGCTGATGGAATTCCTGACCGGGATGGAGTTGCGCAGCCTGTCCCGCCGGGTGGCGGAACGGTTGAAGATCGCCGCCCCCACGATCGAGGCGCCGAGGGCCGAGGCGGCGGCCGAGCCGGAACGCAAGCCCTTCGATCCGGCGGCCTATGTGGCGATCCGCGATGGCGCCACCCTGCAGGACTGGATCGGCCGGATCCGCGAGGCGGGCCATGTCGCGGTCGATACCGAGACCACCAGCCTTGACGAGATGATGGCGGAACTCGTCGGGATCTCGCTTTCGGTCACGGCGGGGGAGGCGGCCTATATCCCGCTGGGCCACCGGCAGGGCGGCGGCGACCTGTTCGGCGCCTCGGTGCCCGTCGCCGACCAGATGGCGCTGGAGGATGCGCTTGCCGCGCTGAAGCCGGTGCTGGAGGATCCCGCGATCCTGAAGATCGGCCAGAACATGAAATACGACTGGAAGATCTTCGCCCGCCACGGCATCCGCATCGCCCCCTTCGACGACACGATGCTGATGTCCTATGCGATGCAGGCCGGCCTGAACGGCCATGGCATGGATGAACTGTCCGGAAAATACCTCGGCCATGTGCCGATCCCGATCAAGTCGCTGATCGGCAGCGGGAAATCGCAGATCACCTTCGACCGGGTGGCGGTGGCCGATGCGGTGAAATATGCCGCCGAAGACGCGGATGTGACGCTGCGACTGTGGGATCTGTTCCGCCCGGAGCTGCACCGCGCCCGGGTGACGACGGTCTATGAGACGCTGGAGCGGCCATTGGTTCCGGTGCTGGCCGATATGGAGATGGCCGGGATCACCGTCGACCGCGACACGCTTTCGCGCATGTCCAACGCCTTTGCGCAGAAACTGGCGCAGCTGGAGGATGAAATCCAGCAGATCGCCGGCGAGAAGTTCAATGTCGGCAGCCCCAAGCAACTGGGCGAGATCCTCTTTGACCGGATGGGCGTGCCCGGCGGCGAAAAGGGCAAGACCGGCGCCTATGCCACCGGCGCCGATGTGCTGGAAGACATCACCACCCTGGAAGACAGCCAGCCCAAAGCCGCGCTTCTGGCGGCACGGGTGCTGGATTGGCGGCAGATCGCCAAGCTGAAATCGACCTATACCGATGCGCTGCAGCAGGCGATCAATCCTGAGACGGGGCGGGTGCATACCTCCTATTCCATTGCCGGGGCGAATACCGGCCGGCTGGCTTCGACCGATCCGAACCTGCAGAACATCCCCGTGCGGACCGAGGAGGGCCGGCGCATCCGCGAGGCTTTCGTCGCGCCCAGGGGGCGGGTGCTGGTCTCGCTGGACTATTCCCAGATCGAATTGCGCATATTGGCGCATATCGCCGATATTCCCGCGCTGAAACAGGCCTTTGCCGAGGGGCTGGACATCCATGCCATGACGGCGAGCGAGATGTTCGGCGTGCCGCTGGACCAGATGACGCCGGAGATCCGCCGCCGGGCCAAGGCGATCAATTTCGGGGTGATCTACGGCATCTCGGGCTTCGGCCTCGCCCGCAACCTGCGCATCCCGCGCTCCGAGGCGCAGGCTTTCATCGACCGCTACTTCGAGCGGTTCCCGGGCATCCGGGCCTATATGGACGACACCATTGCCTTTGCCAGGGCGAATGGTTTCGTGCAGACCCTGTTCGGCCGCAAGATCCACACGCCGGAGATAAATGCCAAGGGACCCGGCGCCGGCTTTGCCCGGCGCGCCGCCATCAATGCGCCGATCCAGGGCACCGCGGCGGACGTGATCCGTCGCGCCATGATCCGCATGCCGGCAGCCACCGCCGGGATCGACGCGAAGATGCTGCTGCAGGTTCATGACGAACTGCTGTTCGAGGTTGCCGAGGCGGATGCCGACCGGCTGACCGCAGTGGCCCGGGCGGTGATGGAGGGCGCTTCGGATCCCGCCGTCCGGCTGTCGGTGCGGCTGCAGGTCGAGGCCGGGCGCGGCGCCAACTGGGCCGCCGCGCATTGAGCCGCGGCTAGAGCCCTGGTCGCACCATCAGCGCGACGGGTTCGGCCTGCCCCTGCCAGATGCCGCCGGCCGCAACGAAACCCAGCCGCGGCAGGATGTGATCGCGCATCACGTCAAGCCCGGTGGTTGCAAACAGGCCGCGGCCGCGCGCCAGCGACAGCGCCTCGGTGCAGAGGATGCGTCCCAGCCCCTGCCGCCGCAGTGCCGGCTCGACCGCGAGATACCCGAGTTCCCGCGGAAAACGGTCGGGCGGCAGGGCGATGCCGGATTTCGTCGCCGAGGTCAGCCCCGCCCGATAGCCCGGTTGCGGCACCTTCAGCGCGGCCACGCCAGCCACATGCCCGCGCGCGATGCAGAGGACCAGCGCCTCTGCCCGCGGAACGCCGGCGCGTACCGCGGCCTCGGCGATGCCGCCCCCGGCCACGACCAGGCGCACCATCGCATCGCGCTGGGCCTCGCTCGCCTCGCCCGGCGACAGGGTGTAGATGTGGAACATCCATGGCCTCGCTGTCCGGTGCCGGTTCGCGTCGAGCATGCGGCGGGGTCCGCGCAGGCTCTAGCCCCGCAGCGACCGGCGCCGGGCGGGTCGCGACGTCGTCGCCGCATTGCAGCGATTGACATTGGCATAAAGTGACGTCTATCTGCCAGATGACGAAACTTTGTTGCGCAGCAAGACTCGCGCCCGAGGCCCAGATGACCCAGACCGACGCGCCGCAGAAAGACGCCACCTGGCTGTTTCGCACCTATGCCGGCCATTCCACGGCGGCCGCCTCGAATGCGCTCTATCGCACGAACCTGGCCAAGGGACAGACCGGCCTGTCGGTGGCCTTCGACCTGCCCACCCAGACCGGCTATGACAGCGATCACGAACTTGCGCGCGGCGAGGTCGGCAAGGTCGGCGTCCCCGTCTGCCATCTGGGCGACATGCGGGCGCTGTTCGACCGGATTCCGCTGGAACAGATGAACACTTCGATGACCATCAATGCCACGGCGCCCTGGCTGCTGGCGCTGTACATTGCCGTGGCCGAGGAACAGGGCGCCGATCTGGCGAAACTGCAAGGCACGGTGCAAAACGACATCATCAAGGAATATCTGTCGCGCGGCACCTATATCTGCCCGCCGAAACCCAGCCTGCGGCTGATCACCGACATTGCGGCCTATACCGGCAGCCACCTGCCGAAGTGGAACCCGATGAACGTCTGCAGCTATCACCTGCAGGAGGCCGGGGCCACGCCGGAGCAGGAACTCGCCTTCGCGCTGGCCACGGCCGTCGCGGTGCTGGATGATCTGAAAGGCAAGGTTTCAGCCGGCGATTTCCCGAAAATGGTGGGAAGGATCTCATTCTTCGTCAATGCCGGCATCCGATTTGTCACCGAACTGTGCAAGATGCGAGCCTTCGTCGATCTCTGGGAAGAGATCTTGCGCGACCGCTACGGCATCGTCGAAGAGCGCTATACCCGCTTTCGCTATGGGGTGCAGGTCAACAGCCTTGGCCTGACCGAGCCGCAACCGGAAAACAACGTCTATCGCATCCTTCTGGAAATGCTGGCCGTCACCCTGTCGAAAAAGGCGCGGGCGCGGGCTGTGCAACTGCCGGCCTGGAACGAGGCGCTGGGCCTGCCGCGGCCCTGGGATCAGCAATGGTCGCTGCGCATGCAGCAAATCCTCGCCTTCGAGACCGACCTTCTGGAATATGACGATCTGTTCGACGGCAATCCGGCCATCGACCGCAAGGTCGCCGCGCTGAAAGAGGGCGCGCGGGCGGAACTTGCGCAGATCGACGCCATGGGCGGCGCCGTCGCTGCCATCGAATACATGAAATCGCGACTGGTCGAGGCCAATGCCGAACGCATCGCGCGGATCGAATCGCAGGAGACCGTGGTTGTCGGCGTGAACCGCTTCACCACGACGGAACCTTCGCCGCTGACGACCGGCGAGGGGGCGATCATGGTGGTGGATGCGGCGGCCGAGGCCGACCAGATCGCGCGGCTGGACGCCTGGCGTGCCGGGCGCGATCCGGCGCGGGTCGGAGCGGCGCTCGAGGCGCTGCGCGAGGCGGCACGCAGCGGTGCGAATATCATGCCCGCCTCCGTTGCGGCCGCAAAGGCCGGGGTGACGACCGGCGAATGGGGCGAATGCATCCGCGCGGCCTTCGGCCTCTACCGCGGCCCGACCGGCGTGTCGAAGAACCCCTCGAACCGGACCGAGGGGCTCGATCCGATCCGCGAGGCGGTTGCCGCCACCTCGGCCCGGCTTGGCCGACGGCTGAAGTTCCTCGTCGGCAAGCCCGGTCTCGACGGCCATTCCAACGGGGCAGAGCAGATCGCCGCCCGCGCCCGCGACTGCGGGATGGACATCCACTACGAAGGCATTCGCCTGACTCCGGCCGAAATCGTTGCGGCGGCGGCAGAGCAGGCCGCACATGTGGTGGGCCTGTCGATCCTCTCGGGCAGCCACCTGCCGCTGATCGCGGAAACCATGGAACGGATGCGAGCCGCCGGGCTGGCGCAGGTTCCGGTGGTGGTCGGCGGTATCATCCCCGAGGAAGATGCCGCAAAACTGCGCGCGATGGGTGTGGCCGCAGTCTATACGCCCAAGGATTTCGAGTTGAACCGGATCATGCTCGATATCGTGGCCCTGGTCAGTTCCGAGGCCCGCGCCGCCTGATATCCTTGCCTGATTGTCGCCACCCGATCCGCCAGAGACCGCCCACCGGAGTTTTTGAAAACTCCGGGGCGGAGCCTTCAAAGGCTCCGTACCGATTTCTTTGAAGAAATCGGTGCCTTCCCGCGGAGGCTGCGCCGTGCCTGCGACAATCGCCGGATGGTGGCCGGCGCCGTTTTTCCGGGGGACGCGGCCCTAAAGCACGGCCGGCAGGGTCAGTCCCTTCAGCACCTCGGCGGCGGGCATCGGGCGCTTGCCTTCGCGCTGGGCTTCCAGCACCTCGACCGCGCCGATACCGCAAGCAACGGCAAAGCCGCCCAACACCTGCCCCGGCACCCCCTGCCCCGCGGCGAGGCGGGAGCGCAGGAGCTTTACCCTTTCGTGGCCGACCTGCACCCAGGCGCCGGGAAAGGGCGACAGGCCGCGGATCTGCCGGTCGACCGCAGCGGCGGCGCGGCTCCAGTCCACCCGGGCCTCTGCCTTGTCGATCTTGGCGGCATAGGTCACGCCGACCGCCGATTGCGGTTCGGCCGGCAGTCTGTCCAGCCCCTCAAGCGCCTGAAGGATCAGTGCCGTCCCCATCGCGGCAAGCCGGTCGTGCAGATCGGCGGCGGTATCTTCGGGGCCGATGGCGGTGGCCTGCCGCAACAGCACCGGCCCGGTGTCGAGCCCGGCCTCCATCTGCATGATGCAGACGCCGGTTTCCGTATCTCCCGCCAGGATCGCCCGCTGGATCGGCGCCGCCCCCCGCCAGCGCGGCAGAAGGCTGGCATGGATGTTCAGGCAACCCTGGCGCGGCGCCTGCAGCACCGGCTGCGGCAGGATCAGCCCATAGGCCACCACCACCGCGACATCGGCACCAAGGGCCGCAAACTCGGCCTGGTCGGCGGGATCGCGCAGCCGCAGCGGCGTGCGGATGGGAAGGCCCAGGGCCTCGGCCCGGAGATGGACCGGGGTCTTGCGCAATGCCTTGCCACGACCGGCCTGACGCGGGGGCTGGGAATAGACGCAGACCACCTCATGCGTCGCGGCCAGCGCCTCCAGCACCGGGACCGAAAAGTCCGGCGTACCCATGAAGACAATCCTCATCCCCGCCTCCGAAGTTTTTCCGCCTTTGCAATCAGCATCTTGCGCTTCAGCGGCGAGAGGCGGTCGAAATACATCCGGCCTGCCAGATGATCAATCTGGTGCTGCACGCTGGTCGCCCAGAGGCCGACGAAATCGCGCTCCTCGACGAGGCCTTCGGCGTTCAAAAAGCGCACCGTCACCGCACGCGGCCGCTCTACCCGCGACGAAACGCCCGGCAGGTTGGGCGAGGCCTCCTCATGGCTGCGCAACTGCGCCGAGGCATGCAGCACCTCGGGATTGGCCATCCGTATGGCGCGGCCACGTTCCTCGCTGCAGTCGATGACCGCCAGCCGCAGCGGCACGCCGATCTGCACGGCCGCAAGGCCGTAGCCTGGCATCGCCTCCATCGTGTCGATCATGTCGCGCCAGATCATGCGTATCTCGTCGGTGATCGCCGCGACATCCGCGGCCGGGCTGCGCAGGGCGGGGTGGGGCCAGGGCAGGCAGGCACGCACCGTCATGCCGTCACCTGGGCGAGTGCTGCGGCCCGGGCCTCGGGCGACAGCCGGTCGAGGGTCAGGATGCCGTCGAGATGGTCATATTCGTGCTGGGCGCAGATCGCGGCAAAGCCGGTGAAGGTTTCCTGCTCTGCCCTGCCGTCCAGCGTCGTCCAGCCCAGGCGCAGTTCGGTCGCGCGCTCGACCAGGACGGTCGGGCCGGGGATGGAGAGGCAGCCCTCGGGGCCGGTGGCACGCAGGGGGCCGCGCCAGAGAATGCGGGGGTTCACCAGGACCCGCGGATCAGGCCGGCCGTCCGGCCAGCCTGCATCCATCACGAAAAGCCGCAGCAAGCGGCCCACCTGTGGTGCAGCCAGACCGCGGCCCGGCGCGGCATACATGGTGTCCAGCATGTCGGCGGCCAGCCGCGCCAGATCGTCGGACAGGGTGGCGGGCGCGCAGGGCGCGGTCAGCACCGGATCGGGCCATCGCAGGATGGAAAGGATCATGAAGCCTCGGCAAAGCGGCAGACGGGTTGCGGGCAGAGATGCGGGGTCGAACGCCGCAGGATTAACCGTCACGCGGGCGAAAGTCACGCAGGACGCCGGCCTATCGCAACCCGGGCGGGCCATCGCCCATCTGCAACCCGAGGCTGAGGCTGCGGCCGATGCGATGTGCCAGTTCGGACCAGGCCGCCGCCGTCTCGGGCGCCAGATTGCGCGCCAGCGTGTCGTCGAACAGCGCCAGCCAGGCTGGGAACATTGCAGGCATGACATCGCCGGCGGCCCGGTGGATCGCCATCGGATTGCCGTCGTAGCTGCGTTCGAACAGGATCGCATTGCGCCAGAATGCGGCGATCTTCGCCTCATGCGCGGGCCAGTCGGCCACATGGCGCGCAAAGACCGGGCCCAGCACATCATGGCCGCGGATGCGGGCGTAGAAATCGGCCATGACCCGGTCGATCTCGGCCGGGGCAATCGGGAAGCGAGGTGGCATCATGGCCGGAAGATCGGCCAGGGGACAGGATCGGTCAAGATGCCAGGCTGACGCATCCGCTCTCAGCCTTCGTCGGTCGCATAGTCGCTGGCGTAAAGCTGCAGGATCTCCAGCGGAACCACCGAAAGCGTCGCCTGATGCGTCGATTTCAGCCGGATCCGCGGCGCCGCCTGCTCCTCATGCGCCTGCAGGAAACGCGCAGCACAAAGACACCACAGATCGCCGGGTTTCAACCCCGCGAAACCGTATTCCGGCCGCGGGGTCGACAGATCGTTGCCAAGGTATTTCGACAGCGCCAGGAATTCGGCCGTCATCTCGGCGCAAACGGTATGCAGCCCGAAATCCTGCGGGCCGGTGTTGCAGCAGCCATCGCGGAAAAAACCTGTGACCGGATCGGCCGAACAGGGCCGAAGCGGCAGGCCGAGAACGTTGACCGCGGGTTCTTTCGCGACATTTCCCATTCCCCTAACCTGGAGGTACCGACGCCGGGGGTCAAGTGCCCGATGCCACGGCCCCAGGGGCCGGTGGCCATTCGCCGGGGCCGCAAGGGGGCCGCCCCGAAAGGCGGTTCCGGATCAGAACGGTACGTCCATCCGCATCGAGACGATGGCCTTGCCCTTCACCGCCTCGCCCCAGCGCAGCGTCACCTGGCCACCGCCGGCGCCCTGCCCCGGCTCGGCATAGGGGGCAAGATAGCGCGTCTGGTTCGACCCGTTCTGCAACGGCCCCTCGGGTTGCACCGATTCCACCATGCGGATGCGGCCGCCGAACGGGATATAGTCGGAGGCGTCCACCGTCCATGCCGAAGCGGCCGAGTTCTGGGTATGGCTGGCCACGATCGGGTTCAGGATGGTCTGGGCGATCTGGTTGAAGGTATTGCCCTCGACGCGGACATTCCTCGAGCGGGTGAAGTCGAGGTCGGCAAAGCTGGTGTCCACCTTCTCGACGCGGTCGACCGTGGCGTTGAAGACGCGGAACGTGTTGTTCATCAGGCTGAAGCCATTGAAGAAATGCCCCGCGCCATAGGGCTTTACCACGATCCATCGGAAGGCCGGCGACACCTCGGAGGCAATGAAGATATTGCCGATGACGTTCAGGCCACCGAACGAGAACTCGCTGGAATATTCCGGCTGGGGGTCGTGCTCGTTGCCCCATTCGAGGAAGCAGTTGTCGATGTAGTTCCCCGCAACGACCGTCGCCACATTGGTCTGGGTGAAGATCAGCCCGGCCAGGCGCACGCCCGCCGGCTCGTCATCGCCCTGGAAGAAGTGGTTGGCATAGACCATGTGGCTGGTGCCGTTCATCACCGCGAAATGGCGAAAGCGGACGATGCGGTTGTTGCGTATCTTGCAGTCGTTGGCCTGCACGTTCATCGCGATGGTCACGCGGTTCTGCGCGGGAAGAGACTGTTCGTTCGACAGGAACTGGCAGTAATCGACGTAGAGACCCTGACAGCCCGTCCCGGCCGAGGTGATGCCGCGGTTCCTCGGCTGGTTGAAGGTGCAACTGTCGAAGCGGAAAACCGATCCGGCCATGGCCAACATCACGCCCGAGGCGATGCCGAGGCAGTTCAGCTCCACCTCCTGTATCTCGAAGCGAGACAGAAGCGAGAAGCCGCTGAAATCGAGCAGGTATTTGAAGCGTGTGAAGGTGTAGTTGCGCGTTCCGGCCGCCCCGTAGAGCGGCTGCGAAAGCTGGATCGTGCCGGCGCCGACGTTCTTGCCGGTGACATAGACCTCGCGCCCGACGCCGGTGCCCTGGACGAGAGACCCCACCGGGATATTCGCGACATTGGCCACCCCGGTCAGTTGCGTGGCATTGGCGACCGAATAGGTGGCAACCGAGGTGAAGACAGCGGGATTCCATGCGGTCGAAGCGATGGCATTGAGCGAGCCGTTCTGCAGCACCCGGCGGATCGCAAAGCTGGTCTGCCCCGAGATCGTCGCCACATCAAGCGGCCCGGGCACATCGACCCGGCGACCCGACATGTCGAATGTCACATGGTCGCTGAAGTAGAACAGCGCCTGCAAGGCCCGGCGAAACCCTTCGAGATCGCTGCCAAAGGCCCGGGAATAGGTCTCGAGGTCAAAGTTCCGGGTCAGCACCAGCCGGTTTTCTGCCGGCATGACCAGGGTACCGGCAAAGCGGATCGGCGAGTTGATGGTCAGGTTGCCTGCGATCACATAGCTGCCTTCGGAGACGAGGATGGTGCGCCCGTCCGCCGCATCATCGGCCGCTTGAAAGGCCGCGCTGTCGTTCGTGCTGCCGTCGCCCTTGGCGCCATAGTCGCGCACGTCGACAAGGTCGATCATGTCGCGCAGGTAGAATTCGGTCACGTCCTCGACCACGATGTCGTCGATCCGCACGATGCCCCCGGTCGGGCCGGTCAGGTCAAGCCCGACATGGGCGAAGACCGGCACCGTGCCCCAGACCAGATCGACGCCGGTGCGGTTGCCCGAGCCGACGATGGCCGACAGCGTGACGACGTTGCCATAGCCGGTCAGCTGGGTCGATGGCCCCGACAGGACAAGGCCGCCCACGCCATTGCCCGCGGCATTGCCGGGCCAGGCCGCCACCCGCACCGCGGGCAGATTGCCCGACACCGCCTTCACCCTGATGGTGATGCGCAGATACATGTCGGGGTGCAGCGGGGTTTCGGCGAAAGCGCGCAGCTTCTGGGTGCCCGAAGTCTTCTGCAACTCCAGGCAGCCGCCGAAGTCCTGATCATTCGTCACCAGCGCGGCATTGCCGGCGCCCTGATAGGAGGCATCGCCCGGCTGGCCGTTGCCGCTGGACCAATGGGACAGCCCCGCCGAGAACGGCAGCGGCATCAGCACCAGCCCTTCGGTGATTGCCTTGTTCATGTGATTTCCCTCGCCTCGTTCCGCCCATGGATACGGCCGCGCGCCAGCGGGCCGTCTGAGCCATGGGAGGTATCAACGAAGGATTAACACGGCGTCAGATCACCGCGCGCCGCTGCCCGCGGGGCCGCAACAGCCTGCGGGGCCAGGATCATTGCGCCAGCAAGTCGCCCGCCAGTGCCCGGTCGATCAGCGCCACGGTTTCGGCCACGCCGTATAGCGCGATGAAGCCACCGAAGCGCGGGCCCTCCGAAGCGCCGAGCAGGACCTCGTAGAGCGCCTTGAACCAATCGCGCAGCGGTTCGAACCCGTGCTCCTTGCCGACGGCATAGCAGATCGTCTGCAGCGCCTCGTCCTCGGCCTCGCCCGTGGCTGGCCCCGCATAGGCCAGCAACCGGCCGCGCAAATCCATGATCGCCGCGCGCTCCTTGTCGGTCGGCAGGCGGAAGCTGCGGGTTGGTGCGATCTTGTCGTTGAAATAGCGCAGCGCATAGCCCACGGCGGCATCGAGATCGGGATTGCTCTCGGGGCTGGCCTCCGGCGCATATTTGCGGATGAACCCCCAAAGCCCGGCCGCATCCTTCGCCCCCGCCACCGAAGCAAGGTTCAGCAGCATCGCGAAGCTGACGACCATGTGGCTTTCGGGCGGATGACCGCCATGAATATGCCAGACCGGGTTCGCCACCTGCTGGTCGATGTCCTGCGAGGGGTAGGCCTTCAGCTGCTGGTGGTATTCATCCACCGCCTTGGGGATCACGTCCCACCACAGCCGCTTGGCCGTCTTGGGCTTTTGATACATGAAGTAGGACAGGCTCTCGCTGGCCGCATAGGTCAGCCATTCATCGATGGTCAACCCGTTGCCCTTTGATTTGCTGATCTTCTGGCCGTGCTCGTCCAGGAACAGTTCATAGGTGAAATGGTTGGGCTTGCGCCCGCCCAGCACCTCGCAGATGCCGTCATAGATCGGCGTATTGGTGGAATGGTCCTTGCCATACATCTCGAAATCCACGTCCAGCGCGGCCCAACGGGCGCCGAAATCCGGCTTCCACTGCAGCTTCACATGGCCATCCGTCACCGGCAGCGTCCATTCGCGCCCGGTCTCGTCATCGAAGGTGATGGTGCCATCGCGCGGGTTCACCTCCTTCATCGGCACGTACAGGACGCGGCCGGTTTCGGGGTGAATGGGCAGGAAGCAGGAATAGGTCTGCTGCCGCTCCTCCCGCAGGGACGCCAGCATGATCGCCATGATCGCATCATAGCGTTCCGTCGCCAGCAGCAGCGTGGGGTTGAAGCGGCCCGACTTGTAGAACTCGGTCGCCGAGATGAATTCGTATTCGAAGCCGAACGTATCCAGGAACCGCCGCAGCATGGCGTTGTT
This sequence comes from Paracoccaceae bacterium, assembly GCA_014879735.1. Taxonomy (GTDB): domain Bacteria; phylum Pseudomonadota; class Alphaproteobacteria; order Rhodobacterales; family Rhodobacteraceae; genus Pseudogemmobacter. The sequence goes on along the minus strand of JACSRN010000013.1, from coordinate 4,515 downwards.
ATGGGCGCCGAAGCTGTCGTATTCGCCGAACGGGTCGGGCACGGATGTCAGCGGGCGCTGCAGGTTTTCCCGCAGCATCGCCTGGTTGGGCACGTTGTCGGGCACCTTGCGCATGCCGTCCACATCGTCGGAAAAACAGATCAATCGCGTCGGAATATCGCTGATCGTCTCGAACGCCCGGCGGATCATCGTCGTGCGCGCCACCTCGCCAAAGGTGCCGATATGCGGCAGGCCGCTGGGGCCATAGCCGGTCTCGAACAGGACATAGCCCTTTTCGGGGTCTTTCTTCTCATAACGCTTGAGCAATGCGCGGGCCTCTTCGAAAGGCCAAGCCTTCGATTTCATCGCCGCGTCGCGCAGGGTGCCCATCATCATGTCCTCTTGGTTGCCCGGAACCCCGTGCCCCGGACCCTGCGTCCCTTATTGCCGCCGGTCTGCGGCGTCAATGTTTTCGGGGCGGATCGGAGGTGCCGGGCCGCAGGCGCCCCCCGGCCCCCCGCACCCGCAACAGACCCCGGCGGGATACGGCTGCGACGCTTCACCCCGGGCGCGGCAGCATGCCGACGGCCAGAACCCGCGCCTGCGCCACCCATTCATCCCGGGTCGCACGGCCGCGGAAACCTTCGAGATTCTGGTCGACCCAGGCGATTTCAGCCGGGGTCCAGGCGGCGATCTGGTCAAAATGGAAATAGCCGAGGTGGTGGCAAAGCTGTTCCAGCTTGGGCCCGATGCCCTTGATCCGTTTCAGATCGTCGGCCTGACCGTCACGCGGCGCGACAAGCCCCTGAGGCTTCTTCCCCGTATCGGTGGCGGGGTCCTCGGGCGGGGCTGCGACGGCTGGCGGATCGGCCGGAACCGCCGGCGCCTCCGGCATCGACATCACCGAAATCGGCGCCGAAGGGATGGGCGGAACGGGGGCAGGCTCGGGATCGGGTTCGGGCTCGCCGGCAGCCAGCCCCGAAACCGCCATCCCGGCGGCCGCCGCAATTTCGGCGGCCAGACGGTCAGCGCGCGCCGTCTCGGCCACCAGATCGGCCTCCAGCGCGGCGATCCGCAACCGGCAGGCGTCGCACCCGGTCTCGCATTGCCCCGGCGCGGCACGCAACCGTGACGTTTCGTCCCGCGACACGGCCCTGGCCGGCCTCGCCCGTCGGCCCCAGATCAACCAGCCCGCAACAAACCCGCCAAGCACGGCCAGCAGCAGCGGGATCCAGATTGCGCCGGACAAAACTTCCGGATTTCCAAACATGTCATCCTCCCTGATCATGCGGCCGTGCTGCGGGCGACCTGTCCCTTTGGCGATGCCCCACCGGCTCTTGGCTCGGCGGTTCGTGGCCCGTCGGCCCATGATCCGCCATCCGAGGCCTTGCTCGCCGCCATGGCCAGTCAGTCGCCTGACCCGCCGCCTTCGGCCCGCGGGGCCGGGATGCCGTGCCGATCGGCGCCAGCCGCGCCATCGCGGCCCTATATGATGGCGGCGCCACCCGCGCGGAGGCAAGAGCGATGGACGGCGCTGGCCCGCGAAAGCCGCTGGCCGACCCGCCACCGCCCGGCTATTGTGGCGGCCGCAAGCGAGAGACACCATGCCCGAACCCGCCCTTTCAGACCTGACCGCCCAGGATGCGCTGATCGCCGTGATGATCGCCTGCTCCATGGCCGACGAGGACATGCGCGCCGCCGAACTGGTGGCGATCCAGCGCATGGTGAATCACATGCCGGTATTTGCCGGCTATGACGCAGGTCGCATCCGCGGCGTCAGCCAGATCGTCTTTCAGCATTTCGAGCACGAGGATGGGCTCGATTCGCTGTTCGGCCTGATCCGCGCGGCATTGCCCGAACGGCTGCATGAAACCGCCTATGCCCTTGCCTGCGACGTGATCACAGCCGATGGCCGGCATTCCGAGGTGGAACTGCACATGCTGGAAGAATTGCGCGAGCAGCTGGCCGTGGACCGGCTGCACACCGCAGCCATCGAATGGGCGGCACGGGTGCGTCACCTGCAACCCTGAGCCTCCGCGGGAACCGGCCAATCCGGCGGAGCGGCTGCGCCGCACGCCTTTCCCCTCGCCGGCGCCGCCTTGCGGCTTGGCTCGGACGGCCTCCGGCGGGGATATTTGCGACGGGTGACAGCCTGTGGCGTCACCCCTGCCGAATCGCGGCACCAAGCCCGTTCATCAGGCTTTCGAAGATCGGGAAGGAGGTGGCAATGGGGCTTGCGTCATCGACCGCGATTTCGGCCTTTGCCGCCATGCCGGCGACAAGAAAGCTCATCGCGATGCGATGGTCGAGATGGCTGCGGCAGGTGGCCCCCCCGGGCATGCCACCCGGCCCCATGCCATGGACGACCAGCGTATCTTCATCCTCCTCGACGCGCACACCACAGGCCTCGAGCCCGCGCGCCATGGCGTCGATCCGGTCTGATTCCTTGACCCGCAGTTCCTTGACCCCGCGCATCGTGGTCTTGCCCTCCGCAAAGGCCGAGACGACCGAGAGGATCGGATATTCGTCGATCATGCTGGGCGCACGTTCGGGCGGAACCTCGACGCCGCGGAGACCGGGCGAAAAGCGCACATGCAGATCGGCCACCGGCTCGCCACCCTCTTCCCGCGGATTGAGGAAGTCGATGGCGGCCCCCATCTCGACCAGCGTCAGATACAACCCGTTGCGGGTCAGGTTCTGGCTGACACCCGGAACAAGGATGTCGGAGCCCTCGACGATCAGCGCCGCGGCAACCGGAAAGGCCGCCGAAGACGGGTCGCGCGGCACGGCCACGGTCTGCGGCCGAAGCTCCGGTCGCCCCCGCAGCGTGATGACATGGCCTTCGCCGGTCTTCTCGACATGCAATTCGGCGCCAAAGCCCAGCAGCATGCGCTCGGAATGATCGCGGGTCGGCTCGCGCTCGATCACCACGGTTTCGCCGGGGGCATTGAGACCGGCCAGCAGCACGGCCGACTTCACCTGCGCCGAAGCGACGGGCAGGGTATAGCGCACCGGCACCGGATCGGCGGCGCCGACGACCGTCATCGGCAGGCGGCCGCCGCTGCGGCCCCAGGCCCGGGCGCCGAACAGGGCCAGGGGATCGGTCACCCGACCCATCGGTCGCTTGCGCAGGCTGGCGTCGCCGGTGAAGGTCGCCGTGATCGGCGTCGTCGCCATGGTGCCCATGATCAGCCGCACGCCGGTGCCGGAGTTGCCGCAGTCGATTACATCCTCGGGTTCGGAGAATCCGCCGGTGCCGACACCGCGGACTGTCCAGGCGCCCTCGGCATGGCGCAGGACTGTGGCGCCAAAGGCGCGCATGGCCGAGGCCGTATCCAGAACGTCCTGGCCCTCGAGAAGCCCGGTGATCCGCGTCTCGCCCACCGCCATCGCGCCGAAGATCAGGGCACGATGGCTGATCGACTTGTCGCCCGGTACCGCGGCCGTCCCGGAGAGCGCCCCGCATTTCGCGGAAATCATCGGTTGTGCGTCGCCGTGGCCGGACATGGTGCTCTCCCTTGCATCTGGCCCGCCTGATATCGCAGCCCCGCGCGCCGGTCCAGCCAGGGTACGGGGCGGCAGCCGGCGGACGCTCCGCGGGGGGTATTTGGATCAAGAGGAAGCGGCTAGACCTTCCTCTTGATCCAAATACCCCCGCCGGAGGCAGCCTGAGGTTCAACTCCTGCGAAAGGTCAGATAATGGGGCAGCCGGCCCTCGCGCAGGGCCTTCTGTTCGTAGCGGGTGGAGAGCCAATCGTCCCAGGCGCCGCCGGGGCCGGCCTGGCGTTCGAGTAGGAAACCGGCGGGCGGCACCTGTTCCAGGGTCTGGCGAACATAGTCGGGAATGTCGGTTGCGACGCGGAATTCCGCCCCCGGGGCCGTGACCCGGGCCAGCGCGGCCAGATAGCCCGCGGTCACGAAACGGCGGCGATGGTGGCGGGCCTTGGGCCAGGGATCGGGGTAGTTCAGGAACACCTTCCGCACGACCCCATCCGGCAGGACATCGAAGAGGTCCCGCACGTCACCGGGGTGGATCGCCAGGTTCGACACCCCGGCCGCGCGGATCCGGCCCAGGAGCATGGCGATGCCGTTCACGAAGGGTTCGGCCCCGATCAGGTGGATCGCCGGGTTTTCCGCCGCCATATGCACCATATGCTCGCCGCCGCCGAAACCGATCTCCAGCCAGAGCGGCCTGCCGGCGAAGGGGGCAAGGTCGAGGGGCATCCGTGCCGGGTTCTCGGCGGGGGTCACGCCCTTCAGCCGCAGCGCCTCCAGATCCTCGGCGAGATAGGTCTTCTGGGCGGCGCGCAGCGTCTTGCCATGCACCCGTCCGTAGAAGTTCCGCCGCTCCGCCGGTTCCACCATGCCACCGCTCCGCCCGTTTCCTGCGGGCAGATGGCAGGCGGCGGAGCGAGGGTCAAGTCCCGGGGCTTAGAGCGGCGGGCTCAGAGCGGCGGGGTCTGAGTGACGGGATCTGGCCCCGGCCGGCTGACCGCCAGCCCCGTGTCCTCCGGATCGACCGGGATCGAGGGGGGG
>JACSRN010000108.1 GCA_014879735.1 Paracoccaceae bacterium | reverse complement strand
GCTGGGCTTTGATCGCCTTCAAGTTGTCATTTCAACCATGTTCCGACAAGGGCTTATGGTCATGCTACGTCATCTGTGTCCGAAATGACGCTGCATCCCCCCCTTTTCCCCGCCGGCCAACCGTGCGACTCCTTGCGACAGGTGTGGCCCGCGGGCCGGGACGGAGGCGGAAGATGCGGCTGGCGGAAACGGTGACATTCGGCGGCACCGGGCGGGATCGGGGCCATGCGCTGCGTGGCAATGCGGCGGAACTGGCCAGGCTTCTGGCAGATGGGCGGGTACTGCCGCTTTGGCGCGGGCGGCCGCTGCTGGCGCCCGAAGGGCTGGGCTGGGTCACGTCCGGCGATCCGTTGCTGGCCGGCGGCGCGGCGCCGGTCTTCCTGGGGTTCTGGAACGGGCAGGGGGTCTTTGCCGCCGATATCTCGGCCTGGGAGCCGGCGCAGACCCCGGCCGAAACCGCGCTTGATGCCGGCAGCCAGCCGCATCCGCTGGCCCCCGCCGACCATGTGTTCGGCGATCTGCGGGCGCGGATGGCGGCGCTGTCGGCCGACGAGGCGGAACTGGCGGCGACGGCCCGTGCGCTGATCGAATGGCATCGCAGCCATGGCTTCTGCGCCCGTTGCGGCGCGCAGACCGAGCCGCGGCAAGCCGGCTGGCACCGTCATTGCCCGGCCTGCGGCACCGAACATTTCCCGCGCACCGATCCGGTGGTGATCATGCTGGTCACGCGCGGCAATTCGGTGCTGCTGGGGCGCAGCGCGGGTTGGCCCGAAGGGATGTATTCGCTGCTGGCCGGCTTTGTCGAACCGGGCGAGACGGTTGAGGCCGCGGTCCGCCGCGAGGTGGCCGAAGAGACGGGGGTACGCTGCGGCCGGGTCGATTATCTTGCCAGCCAGCCGTGGCCCTTCCCGGCCTCGCTGATGCTGGGCTGCCGGACCGAGGCGGAAAGCGAGACGATCACGCTCGACCCCGCCGAACTGGAGGATGCGCTCTGGCTTGCGCGGGAGGAGGTTGTCGAGGTGATCGCCGGCCTTCATCCGCGCATCCGCCAGCCACGCCGCGGCTCCATCGCGCAGTTCCTGCTTGCCAACTGGCTTGCCGACCGCTTGGATTGACGGCAAACGACACCGGCGCGCCCCGGATTCTCCCGCGATTTGCCGCCTGCAGGCCGCAAGGCGGATCGAGGCGGATCGGACCCGACCGGGCCCCGGGGGGGGGGCGGCGCGGCGACAGAGGCAGAAACAGGCAGGACGGACGCATGAAGCTTACCACCCGGCAGGACATCGAGGCACCTCTCGATTTCGTCTATGCGCAGCTTACGGATTTCGAATCCTTCGAACGCATGGCCCTGCGCCGCGGCGCCGAGGTCGAGCGGCTGGACCCGTCGCCCAGTCCGGATCTCGGCATGGGCTGGCGGCTGCAGTTTCCCTTCCGCGGCAAGACGCGCAACGTGACGCTGCGCATGACCGAACTGGCGCCGGCCTCGCTGATCGGATGCGAGTTCGAAAGCCCGATGTTCGAGGGCCAGATCCGCATCGATGTGATCGCGCTGGCGCCGCGGCGCACCCGCATGGCGATCACCACCGATACCCGGCCCGTGACCATGGCGGCCCGGCTGCTGATCCAGTCGGTGAAGCTGGCCAAGGGCCGCGTGCAGGACCGGCTGGACAGGGTCTCGGCGCGGCTTGCCGGGATGATCGAGGAGCGCGCCCGCACGACGCGGGGCTGAGGCCCCGGGGGCGGCCTACCGGGGTGGTCTATTCGCGCTCGGGGGCGGCGGGATAGACCCCGATGATTTCCAGCATCGAGGTGAAAAAGCGCAGTTCGTCCAGCGCGCGGGCGACTGCGGGGTCGTCGGGGTGGCCCTCGATGTCGGCGTAGAATTCGGTTGCGGTGAACTGGCCGCCGACCATGTAGCTTTCCAGCTTGGTCATGTTCACGCCATTGGTGGCAAACCCCCCCATCGCCTTGTAAAGCGCGGCCGGAATGTTCCGGACGCGGAAGATGAAGGTGGTCATCATCCGTGCGGCCCGGCGGTCATTCTCGGGGGTCGGGCTCATCACCAGAAACCGCGTGGTGTTGTCCTTGTTGTCCTCGATATGGCGCGCCAGCACGTCGAGGCCGTAGATCTCGGCGGCCATCTCGCTTGCCAGCGCCGCGCGCGAGGGATCGCCCGCCTCGGCCACTTCGCGGGCCGCGCGGGCGTTGTCGCTGCTGACCCGGCCGCGGATGCCATGCGCCTTCAGGAAGGCCGCGCATTGCGGCAGGATCACCACATGGCCATGCGCCTCGCGGATATCCGCGACCCGGGCACCGCGGAGGCCGAGCAGATTCACATGCACCCGCAGGAAGGCCTCGTCGACGATATGCAGCCCGGCCCTGGGCAGCAGGCTGTGGACGTCGGCCACCCGGCCATAGGTCGAATTCTCGACGGCGAGCAGGCCGAGATCGACCTCGCCCGCCCGCGTCAACTCTACAACATCCTCAAAGGTCTGGCAGGGAACCGCCGTCATCGCCGGCCGGGCCATGGCGCAGGCCTGATGCGAATAGGCCCCAAGTTCCCCCTGAAAGGCGATGCGTCCGGCCATGGTTCCTCCGAATTTCGTGGCATTCCGGCCCCAAAGGGGCGATTGGTCGCGCGTCTACACCTTGCGCGCGGCGGGGTGAAGCGGGTAAGAACCGCGAGACACGACCAAGGGATGCGCTCGACATGTTCGACACCATGACAGTTACCAAGGCGGTTGGCGGCGTTTGCGGCGCGTTGCTGATTTACCTTCTGGCCGACTGGGCCGCGACTGCAGTCTACAGCATGGACACGTCCTCTCACGGTGGCGACGGGGCCCCGGAACAGGCCTATGTCATCGCGACCGACAGCGATGCGCCGGCCGCCGAGGCCGAGGCCGCCGCCCCCGTCGACGTGGCCGCGCTGATGGCTGCCGCCGACCCCGCGGCGGGCGAGAAGGTGTTCGGCAAGTGCAAGGCCTGCCACAAGCTGGACGGCAAGAACGGCACCGGACCCCACCTCGATGGCGTGGTGGACCGCCCGATCGCCAGCATCGCCGATTTCAAGTATTCGACCTCGATGGAAGAGCACAAGGGCACGAACTGGACGCCCGAGGTGCTGTTCCAGTTCCTCGAAAGCCCCAAGGGTTTCGCCTCGAACACCAAGATGTCCTTCGCCGGCCTGCCCAAGCCCGAAGACCGCGCGAATGTGATTGCCTATCTGGCGGCCAGCAACTGATCGCGGCGGCCTGAACAGCCGAGGGCAGCCTCAGCAACCGTCCGGCTATCGGGCCGCATCCACCGGGGTGCGGCCCTTTTCAATGGCTTTCACGCCGCTGTCACAGATTCGCGCCTTCCCCTAGCGCGCGCGGGGCCTTAGCATCGGGACATCGAACGGACGGGGGCTGTGATGCGGGCAGGGATGCGGGGGATGGATCGGGCGGCACCATGGTGTCTGGCGGCGACCCTGGCCATGGCCATGGCCGCGGGGCTGCCTGCCCGGGCCGAAGAGAAGATCATCTCGTCGCATGGCATCTCGACCTTTGGCGATCTGCAGCTGCCGGCGGATTTCGCCCATCTGCCCTACGTCAACCCAGAGGCGCCGAAGGGCGGCGAGATCAGCGAGGGCACCTTCGGCGGGTTCGATTCGATGAACCCCTATTCGGTGAAGGGCCGCGCCGCTGTCGGCTCGAACATCATGCTGGAGACGATTCTGACCGGCGTCGCCGACGAGATCGGCGCCAGCTACTGCCTGATGTGCACCACGATGGACTATCCCGAAGACCGCTCCTGGGTGGTGTTCCATCTGCGCGACGACGTGAAGTTCTCGGACGGCACGCCGCTGACGGCAGAGGATGTGGTCTTTTCCTTCGACACCTTCCTTGCCAAGGGCCTGTCGGATTTCCGCACCATCATGGGCCAGCAGATCGAAAAGGCCGAGATGCTGGATCCGTTGACGGTGAAATTCACCTTCAAGCCCGGCGTGCCGACGCGCGACCTGCCGCAACTGGCCGGCGGTCTGCCGGTCATCTCGAAGGCGCATTACCAGAAGAACAATCTCGATCTCGAGGAAAGCAGCCTGACGCCGTTTCTCGGCTCGGGGCCTTATCTGCCGGGCCGGATCAATGTCGGCCGGTCGATCACCTATGTCCGCAACCCCGATTACTGGGGCCAGGATCTGCCGATCAATCTTGGCCAGAACAACCTGGACGTCCTGCGCTTCGAATATTTCGACGAGCCGAACGCGGCCTTCGAGGGGTTCAAGGCCGGCATCTACACCTTCCGCCAGGAATCGACGGCGCGGATCTGGGCCGAGGGTTACGATTTTCCCGCGGCGACCGATGGCATCGTCAAGCAGGAGGAGCTGAAGTCGGGCAACAAGGCCTCGGGCCAGGCCTTCCTGTTCAATCTGCGGCGCGAGAAATGGCAGGATCCGCGGGTGCGCCAGGCCATCGCCCTGATGTTCAACTTCGAATGGTCGAACCAGGCGCTGTTCTACGGCCTGTATCAGCGTATCGATTCCTTCTGGGAAAACAGCGATATGGAGGCGACCGGCGCCCCTTCGCCCCAAGAGGTGGCGATCCTGCAGCCGCTGGTGGACGAGGGGCTCCTTCCCGCCTCGATCCTGACCGACCCGCCGGCAGAGCCGCCGGTGTCGAGCGAAAACCGCCAGCTTGACCGCAAGAACCTGCGCGCCGCCTCGGCACTTCTCGACGAGGCGGGCTGGATCGCGGGCGCCGATGGCATCCGCCGCAATGCCGCGGGCGACAAGCTGACGCTGGAATTCCTGAACGACAACGCGCAGTTCGAACGCATCATCGCGCCCTATGTCGAAAATCTGAAGGCGCTGGGCGTCGATGCCCGGCTGAACACCATCGACGAGGCGCAGTTCGAGGTCCGCACCCGCAACCCGACCTATGATTTCGACATCATCACCGGCAATGCGCAGACCGATTACTTCTCGGGTGCGGATCTGAAGCAGTACTACGGCTCTGCCACCGCGGATGTCTCGGTCTTCAACGTGATGGGGCTGAAAAGCCCGGCCATCGACCGGCTGGTCGAGGTGGTGATGGCGGCCAAGACCCGCGAAGAGATCACCGCCGCGCAGAAGGCCATGGATCGGGCGCTGCGGCTGCAGGGCTTCTGGGTGCCGCAATGGTACAAGCCCACCTGGTGGACCGCCTATTTCGACATGTACGACCATCCGCAGAACATGCCGCCCTATGCGCTGGGCGAAACCAGCTTCTGGTGGTACGACGCCGACAGGGCGGCGGCGCTGAAAGCCAAAGGCGCGCTGAAATAACGGACGGTCAGAACCTTGGGCGCCTATATCCTGCGACGGCTTCTCCTCGTCATCCCCACGCTGTTTGGGATGATGCTGATCAACTTTGCGCTGACCTCGGTCGTTCCGGGCGGCCCGCTCGACCAGATCGAGGCGCGGCTGCAGGGCGAGGGCGACGCCATCCAGGCGCTGGGCGGCGGCGGCGGTGATTCCGCCGGCCAGGACCAGCAGGCGGGCAGCAGTGGCGAGAACGGCTATGTCGGTGCCCGCGGCCTGCCACCCGAGTTCCGCGCCAAGCTGGAGGTGGAGTTCGGATTTGCCCGCATCGTCTGCGACCCGGGCTATGCCGGCACGCCCGACCTGAAGGCCGCGGAATGCCACAAGGAGATGATCCCGTTCTGGGAACGCTTCGCCATCATGATGGGCAACTACCTGCGCTTCGATTTCGGCGAAAGCTATTTCCGCAAGATCTCGGTCATCGACCTCGTGCTGGAAAAGATGCCGGTCTCGATCACGCTGGGCCTGTGGTCGACGCTGATCGCCTATCTGATCTCGATTCCGCTGGGCATCCGCAAGGCGGTGCGCGACGGGTCGCGCTTTGACACCTGGTCGTCGGGGATCATCATCGCGGCCTATGCCATCCCGGGGTTCCTGTTCGCGATCCTGCTCATGGTGCTGTTTGCGGGGGGAAGCTACTGGCAGATCTTTCCGCTGCGCGGGCTGGTGTCGGACAATTGGGAAAGCCTGTCGCTGTTCGGCAAGATCAAGGATTACCTGTGGCACATCACGCTGCCGGTCACGGCACAGCTGATTTCCGCCTTCGCGACGCTGACCTTGCTGACGAAGAACAGCTTTCTTGACGAAATCCGCAAGCAATATGTCATGACCGCCCGCGCCAAGGGCCTGTCCGAGCGGCGGATCCTCTACGGCCATGTCTTCCGCAATGCGATGCTGATCGTGATCGCCGGCTTTCCGGCATTGTTCCTTGGCGTCTTCTTCGGCTCGTCGCTGATCATCGAGATGATCTTCTCGCTCGATGGCCTGGGCCAGCTTGGCTACAGATCGGCGATCGACCGCGACTATGCGGTGATGTTCGGCACGCTTTATGCTTTCGGATTGATCGGCCTGGTCGTCGGCATCCTGTCCGACCTGATGTATGTCTTCGTCGATCCGCGGATCGATTTCGAGAAGAGGGCGGGATGAAGCTGTCGCCGCTGAACCAGCGCCGCTGGCGGAACTTCAGGGCGCACCGCCGCGCCTTCTGGTCGCTGATCATCTTTGCCGTGCTCTACGGGCTGTCGCTGGGGGCCGAGCTGCTGGCCAACGACCGGCCGCTTCTGGTCAGCTATCGCGGCGAATACTACGCGCCTTTCCTGACCTTCTATTCCGAAAAGACCTTTGGCGGCGATCTTGGCACCGAGGCGAACTATACCACGCCCGAGGTGCAATGCCTGATCGTCACCGGCGGGGCCGAGGCCTGCTGGGACGACCCCGAGGGCTTTATCGCCGAGGCGAAGGCCACGGGCACGGTCGAGGGCGAGCCGGTCGAAACTGGCTGGATGCTCTGGCCGCCGGTGCCCTACAGCTACAACACCATCGTGAACACCGGCGGTACGGTGCCGGGGCCGATCACGGCGCAGAACTGGCTGGGGACCGACGATGCCAGCCGCGACGTGCTGGCGCGCGTCATCTACGGCTTTCGCCTTTCCGTCACCTTCGCGCTGATCGTCACGGTGCTGAACACGATTTTCGGCGTCATCGCCGGGGCGATCCAGGGCTATTTCGGCGGCCGCATCGACCTGGTCTTCCAGCGGGTGATCGAGATCTGGGGCTCGGTGCCCTCGATCTACGTCATCATCATCCTGACGGCGGTCTGGTCAAAGAGCTTCTGGCTGATGGTCGCGATGATGGTCCTGTTCGGCTGGACGGCGCTGGTGGGCGTGGTCCGGGCCGAGTTCCTGCGCGCGCGCAACTTCGAATATGTCCGTGCCGCCAAGGCACTGGGCGTCTCTGACGGGCAGATCATGTTCCGGCACATGCTGCCCAATGCCATGGTCGCCACGCTGACCATGCTGCCCTTCCTTGTCACCGGCGCAATCGGCTCGCTGGCGATGCTCGACTATCTCGGCTTCGGCCTGCCCGCCTCGGCGCCCTCGCTGGGACAGTTGTCGCGGCAGGCGCAGGCCAATCTGCAGGCGCCGCATCTGGCCTTCGTCAGCTTCTTCACCTTCGCGATCATGCTGACGCTGTTGATTTTCATCTTCGAAGGCATCCGCGATGCCTTCGACCCGCGAAAGACCTTCCGATGAGCCTGCTGACGGTCCGGAACCTGACCGTTTCCTTCCGCCAGGACGGGCGCGAGATCCCGGCGGTCACGGGCGTCTCCTTCGAGGTGGCGCGTGGCGAAACCGTAGCGCTGGTGGGCGAAAGCGGCTCGGGCAAATCGGTGACGGCTCTGTCGACGGTACGGCTGCTGTCGGACAATGCGACCATGGGCGGCCAGGTGCTGTGGAAGGGGCAGGATATCGCCGGCCTGCCCGAGGCCGAATTGCGCAACCTGCGTGGCGACGACATCAGCTTCATCTTCCAGGAGCCGATGACCAGCCTCAACCCGCTGCACACCATCGAACGCCAGATCCTCGAAAGCCTGGCGCTGCACCAGGGCCTGACCGGAGAGCCGGCGCGGGAGCGGGTGATCGACCTGCTGACCAAGGTCGGCATCCGCGATGCGGAAAGCCGGCTTTCGGCCTATCCCCACCAGCTTTCGGGCGGGCAGCGGCAGCGCGTCATGATCGCCATGGCGCTGGCCAACGGCCCCGATCTGCTGATCGCCGACGAACCCACGACCGCGCTGGACGTGACGATCCAGGCGCAGATCCTTGATCTGCTGGCCGATCTGAAACGCAGCGAGGGGCTGTCGCTGCTGTTCATCACCCATGATCTGAACATCGTGCGCCGCATCGCCGACCGGGTCTGCGTGATGCAGGGCGGGGCCATCGTCGAACAGGGCCCGGCCGCCGCGATCTTTGCCGATCCGCAGCATCCCTATACCCGGAAACTGCTGGCGGCCGAGCCATCGGGCGCCCCCGCACCGGTAGCCCCCGACGCGCCCGAGATCGCCCGGACCGAAGGGCTGCGCGTCTGGTTCCCGATCCACCACGGCTTTCTGCGCAGGGTCACGGGCCATGTGAAGGCGGTGAACGACGCAAGCATCGCGGTGCGCAGCGGCGAGACGCTGGGGATCGTCGGCGAAAGCGGTTCGGGCAAGACCACGCTGGCGCTGGCGCTGATGCGGCTGATCGGTTCCGAGGGGCGGATCACCTTCATGGGCCGCGACATCTCGACCCTGCGCGGCCGGGCGCTGCGCTCGCTTCGACGCGAGATGCAGATCGTCTTCCAGGATCCCTTCGGCAGCCTGTCCCCGCGCATGACGGCCGGGCAGATCATTGCCGAGGGGCTGGGCGTGCATGGCGTCGAACCCGGGCGCAACCCGACCGAGATGGTGGCCGCGATCATGACCGAGGTCGGCCTCGACCCGGCGACGATGGGCCGCTATCCGCATGAATTCTCGGGTGGGCAACGCCAGCGCATCGCCATTGCCCGCGCGATGATCCTGCGGCCGAAGCTGGTGGTGCTGGACGAGCCGACCTCGGCGCTGGACATGACGGTGCAGGTGCAGATCGTCGATCTGCTGCGCGGGCTGCAACGCCGCTGGGGGCTGGCCTATGTCTTCATCAGCCACGATCTGCGCGTCATCCGTGCCATGTCGCACAAGGTGATGGTGATGCGCGCCGGCGATGTCGTCGAGACCGGGCCGGTCGATGCGATCTTCGATGCGCCGCAGACCGCCTATACCCGCGCGCTGATCGCGGCGGCCTTTGCCGCCCCAGTTGCCGAGGAGGGGGTGCCTGCGTGAAAATTCTTTTCGTCCACCAGAACTACCCCGGCCAGTTCGTGCATCTCGCGCCGGCACTGCGCGCCCGCGGCCATGATGTCCGCGCGCTGACCGATGCGACGAACGGCCGCGACAGCCCGGTGCCCGTGTGGCGCTACACCCACAAGCCCGAGCCGGTGGACCCTGTCGCCACCCGGCTGGGGCGCAACTATACCACGATGTCCGACCGCGGCGTCACCGTGGCGCGGGCCTGCCTGCAGTTGCGCCAGCGCGAGGGCTATGTCCCCGACGTGATCGTCGGTCATTCCGGCTGGGGCGAGACATTGTTCCTGAAGGAGGTCTGGCCGGAGGCGAAACTGCTGGTCTATGCCGAATTCTATTATCGCGGCCGCGGCGCCGATGTGGGATTCGATCCCGAGTTCAACCCGCCGACCTTCGATCAGGTGATGATCGCGCAGGGGCGGACCAGCCATCTGGGCCAGTCGCTCCTGCATGCGGACAAGGGCCTGTCGCCGACGCATTGGCAGGCCTCGACCTATCCGCCCATCCTGCGTGCCACGATCGATGTGATCTTCGACGGGGTCGATACCCGGCGGCTGCGGCCCGATGCCGCTGCGGCGCTGGTCCTGCCCGGTGGCCGGGTGCTGCGCGCCGGCGACGAGGTGCTGACCTTCATCAACCGCAACCTCGAACCCTATCGCGGCTATCATGTCTTCATGCGCGCGCTGCCGCAGATCCTGGCCGCCCGCCCCGGCGCCGAGGTGGTGATCGTCGGAGGCGAGGGGGTCAGCTACGGCGCGCCGCCCAAGGGTGGCAAGGGCTGGAAGGACATCTTCCTCGACGAGGTGAAGGACCGCCTCGACCTCTCTCGCGTGCATTTCCTGGGCAAGGTGCCCTATGCCGATTTCGTCCGGCTGATGCAGATCAGCCGGGCGCATGCCTATCTGACCTATCCCTTCGTCCTGTCCTGGTCGACGGTCGAGGCCATGGCGGCCGGCGCGCTGATTGTTGGCAGCCGCACCGCGCCGGTCGAGGAGGTGATCGAGGACGGGGTGAATGGCCGGCTGGTCGATTTCTTCGACATTGCCGGCTGGAGCCGGGTGCTGACCGAATGCCTGGCCGAGCCCGAGCGCTTTGCCCCGCTGCGCCTGGCGGCGCGGAAGACCGCGGTCGAACGCTACGACCTGCAGACGATCTGCCTGCCGCGGCAGATCGCGCTGATCGAGGGGCTGGCAGGCTAGGGCGGAGATGGCCTCCGTCCCGGGCTGGCCTACCCCGCCCGAAAACCATTCCGCCCGAAAGGCTGTCTCCTTGCTGCCGCCGCAGGCAGAAGCGGCGGAAGGACGGCAAGGACGCGACCCGGACCGCCCCCCGCGGCCGCGCGGGTCAGAACGCGGCGGCCAGATCGCGCCAGTCAGATCGCGGCGGAATGCTGGGCCTTGGTCTGGTCGTAGGCGTCAAAGGCACGGGCGACCATCCGGGTCAGTGGCCGTGCCCGATCGGGGATCGACAGGACACCGTTCGTCAGGTGCAACATGTCGCCGAACTGGTCGGCCGCCTCGGCGAAAAGCTGGTCGATCCGTGCGGGGGCCACGCCGAAGCGGTGCACCATCTCGGCCCGGTCGGCGCGGAAATCGCACATCAGCGCCTCGATGATGCGGGCGCGCAACAGGTCTTCGCCTGCGAAGACATGACCCTTGGAGATCGAGAACCGGCCGTCGCGGATCGCCTTGGTATGCACGGCAGTGGCAGAGGCATTCTGCGCATAGCCCTGCGGAAAGCGCGAGATCGACGAGGCGCCCAGCCCGATCAGCACCGGTGCGGTATCATCGGTATAGCCCTGGAAGTTCCGCCGCAGCCGGCCCGCCTTCTGCGCCACGGCCAGCCCGTCCGTCGGCCGGGCGAAATGGTCGATGCCAACCTCGGCATAGCCGTCCCAGACGAAAAGCTCGCGCGCGGTCTCGAACAGCTTCAGCCGCTCCTCGGGCGTGGGCATCGCATCGGACGGGATCATCTGTTGCCGCCGGCTCATCCATGGCACATGGGCATAGCCGTAAAGCGCCACCCGGTCGGGGCCGAGGGTCAGCAGCTTCTGTACCGAGTCGGCAATCCGGGTGGGGGTCTGGTGCGGCAGGCCGTACAGGATATCGGCGTTCAGGCTGCGGACACCGCGGGCGCGGATCGCCTCGGCGACGTCACGGGTCAGTTCGAAGGACTGCTCGCGCCCGATCACCTTCTGGATTTCGGGGTCAAAGTCCTGCACGCCGATCGAGGCGCGGTTCATCCCCGCCTCGGCCAGCGCATCCAGCCGGGCATCGTCGATCTCGTTGGGGTCGATCTCGACCGAGAACTCGCCGTTCCGGGCCATCGGCGCCACGGCAAAGATCGCCGCCGCCAGCGTCCGCATCTCGTCGGGCGGCAGCATGGTGGGTGTGCCACCACCCCAGTGCAGCCGCGACAGGGTGACGCCGCGCGGCAGATGCCGGGCCAGCAGCGCGATCTCGGTCTGCAAGGTCCGGGCATAGGCGACGACCGGATCGTCCGACAGCGTGCCCTGGGTGCGACAGGCGCAGAACCAGCACAGCCGCCTGCAGAACGGCACATGCATGTAGAGCGAAATTTCGGATCCTTCCGGAATCGCTTCGATCCAGGAAGTGAAGAGGGCGGCGTCGACGGAACTTCCGAAATGCGGTGCCGTGGGGTAAGATGTGTACCGAGGCACCCGCGCGTCAAAAAGTCCGAGCCGCGTGAGTTGCGCGTCCGTTGTCATGTCGCTAGTTAAAGGGCATGACAGCTTCCGGGCTTTGACACAGATCAAGTGCGACCGGATCAGGCGGGAAGGACAGGACCGGGTGCTGCAAGACCATCAGACCCTGCTTCAGCATGACTGCGGCGATTGTGCCATTCGCCACCGCGCCGTCTGTGCCCGTTGCGACACCGACGAGTTGCTGCGCCTGGAGCAGATGAAATATTACCGCAGCTACCAGGCCGGGCAGACCATCGTCTGGGTGGGCGACAGGATGGACTTCGTGGCTTCGGTCGTGACCGGCATCGCCACGCTGACCCAGACGCTGGAGGATGGGCGGCGACAGATGGTGGGGCTGCTGCTGCCTTCGGATTTCGTCGGCCGGCCGGGGCGGGCAACGGCGGCCTATGATGTGACGGCGACGACCGACGTGCTGATGTGCTGCTTTCGCAAGCGGCCCTTCGAGGACATGATGGCGCGCACGCCGCATATCGCGCAGCGCCTGCTGGAGATGACGCTCGACGAGCTGGATGCGGCGCGCGAATGGATGTTGCTTCTGGGGCGCAAGACCGCGCGAGAGAAGATCGCCTCGCTGATCGCGATCATTGCGCGGCGCGATGCCTCGCTGAACCTGCGCCGTGCGGCGGGGGCATTGGCCGTCGACCTGCCGCTGACGCGCGAGGAAATGGCCGATTACCTCGGGTTGACGCTGGAAACCGTCAGCCGCCAGATCTCGGCGCTGAAGCGTGACGGCGTGATCCGGCTGGATGGGAAGCGGTCGATCACCATTCCCGATTTCGACCGCCTGCTGGAAGAAGCCGGCGACGATGCCGATGGCGGCTTGCCGGTCTGACGGACGGCCGCTTTTCCGGATATCCTTTGGCAGGCTTGCGCCCCGGGCGGTGCCGGTTTTCCCCGCAGGCTGCGGCGTGCCGCTTGCCGGTCTCTGCGCCGCCGCCATCACGAGTCATCGACTGCCGGTCACGAAACGGCGGGGGCGGCGATCTGGCCGATGGTCCTGTGCCGGATCTGCGGTAAGATGGCGCAGCCAAGCCGGGCTTCGGCCCGAACCGGGCGGATGGCGGGCCGGTCCCGGCCCGGGTGGCCCGGGGGAGGGGGCGGATCGCATGGAAAACAATCGGGCGAGGTGGGCGATGATGCGGAAGGCAGCGGTGGTCGTGGCGGCCATGGGCGGGATCGTGCCGCCGGCAGGGGCAGGGGCTGGGAGTGTCTCGACGGCCTGCCGTCTTGCGCCGGATCCGGCCGGGGTGGCGTCCATTCCCGGCCTTGCCCCGGAAATGCGCGAGGCTCTGGCCGTGCTCTGCGAGGAGTTGCGCACGGCCCTGGCCGGGCGCGCCGACCTGGCCCTGCAGCTTGCCGCGCCAGACACGGATCTGCGGCTTGAACTGGTGCGGGCGGGAAAGGCCGGCATGACGGTGCGGCTGTATCTGCGCGACGGTGGGATCGAGAAGACCGGACCCGAGTTCGGCGTTGACACGGTCGACAGCGCAGAAATTTCGCGCTCCACTCTGCACAGGATGGCCGATATTCTGATTCGATCCGGCCCGTTGCCCGAATCGCCGTGAGCCGACCCCCTTTCAGAATCGATTGACCGGAGTGACACCAAATGACTGCCACCGCCGAATTGTCCGAGCCGCCGTCGCGTGCAATTCTCCTTGAAGGCATAGATGCCCCGTCCGGGGCCCTGTCCACCTATCGCATGGGCGTGGAAGACACGTTCAACGGCAGCTACGCCTCCGCGCTTGACGAGGATTGGGTCGGCATCAACCTGGTGGCGGGCCAGACCTATCGGTTCAACCTGGATGCGCCGACGAACGATACCTTTCTGACCCTGTTTTCCGGTAACGGGATCAGGATCGCCGATGACGATGATAGCGGCCCCGGTCTGAGTTCGCAGTTGACCTTCACGGCAACGGCGACAGGCCTCTATTTCCTCGAAGTCTCGCAATATCCCGTCGACGCGGGACCCGGCACCTATTCGATCAGCGTCTCCCTGCCTCCGCCATTGGGGGTCTGGACCGTGCCGCAGATGGTCGACCAGCTGATCAATGGCTACTGGGAGGACGACGGCCGGGGCGCACGGCATTTCGACGTGCAGGTGGGTACCGCGATCACCGTGAACCTGACGGCGCTGACCCCGACCATGATCGGCCTTGCCCGGATGGCGATGCAGGCCTGGACCGATACGACCGGCCTCGTCTTTCGGGAGGTCACGGGCCCGGCCGGCATCACCTTCACGGCGGACGCTGGTAATCCCGGCCCCGATGCCTTTGCAAACAGCATCACGAACTCCGGGTTCATCGCCTCCTCCACCGTCAACATCGACCAGGAATGGCTGGACAGCTCCGGTACCGACCGGGCGTCCTATACCTTCCAGACCTATATCCACGAGATCGGCCATGCGATCGGTCTCGGCCATGCCGGCAACTACAATTCGACCGCAACCTACGGCACCGACAACTTGGCGCTGAACGACAGCTGGCAGCTGACGATCATGTCCTATTTCGACCAGGCCGAAAACAGCCACATCGCCGACACCCGGGCCTATCTTCTGACGCCGATGCTTGCCGACATAGCGGCGATTGCCCAGATGTACGGCACGGCAACCCAGTTGCGCACCGGGAACACCACCTATGGCGAAGGGTCGAATGCCGGGGGAACCTACAACAGCTTCTCGGCCGAAAATACCGACGGTAGCGAAGACATCACCGTGGCGATGACCGTGGTCGACAGCGGCGGCATCGACACGTTCGACTTCCGCTCGGACAGCCAGAACCAGCGTATCGACCTGCGTCAGGGCATGGTCTCGGATGTCTATGGCGATCTTGGCACGCTGCAGATCGCGCTGGGGACTGTCATCGAGAATGTGGTCGCGGGCACCGGCTCTGACCGTGTGACGGGCAATGCGGCGGCGAACCGCATCGAGGGCAGCAATGGCAATGACGCGCTGATCGGCGAGGGCGGCAACGACACGCTTCTGGGCGGCGATGGTATGGACACGCTGAACGGCGGGGCAGGGGCGGATTCGCTCGTGGGTGGTGCCAGCACGGAGGATCTGCGCGATGTGGTCTATGGCGGGGATGGCAACGACACGATCAGCGGTGGCTATGGCAATGACGATCTGAACGGTGGCGCCAACGACGATCTGATCATTGCCGGCTTCGGCGCCGATACCGTGGTTGGCAATGCCGGCCACGATCTGCTTGCGGGCGAGGCCGGATCCGATGCCATATCCGGCAATGCCGGCAACGATACGATCAACGGTGGCTTCGGCCACGACCGGCTGAATGGCGGCACGGGCGCCGACCGCTTTCTGCATGCGGGTGTTGTCGGCCATGGCAGCGACTGGATCCAGGACTATTCGTCGGCGCAGGGCGACGCTCTGGTCTTCATTCCCGGCGGTGCTGTACGCAGCCAGTTCCAGGTCAATTACGCGACCACCCCGAATGCCGGTGCCGCCAATGTGGCGGAGGCTTTCGTGATCTACCGCCCTACCGGCCAGATTCTCTGGGCGCTGGTCGATGGCGGCGACGATGCAGCGATCAACCTCAAGCTTGGCGATGTGATCTACGACCTGCTGGCCTGACACTGCGGCCGGGCCGGTGCCGGAACCGGGCGATAGCGCGCCCGGTTCCGGATACGGTCCTGGGGAAATTCTGGCCGGATTGTTGGAATGCCGCAACGCGGCAGACATAAAATTACAAAAAACGCTTTTCAAGCATTGCAAAGTTGCGTGGCAAATCATAATCCTTGCCGCAAGCGGCGTCGATTCTGCGGCGCGGCATGGACGAGGAAACCCATGGCTCTGGATACGCAGGCACCGATCATGACCTACGACGCGCCCAAGAAGGACCTGTACGAGATTGGCGAGATTCCGCCCCTAGGCCATGTTCCGGCGAAGATGTACGCTTGGGCGATCCGCCGCGAACGCCATGGCGCGCCCGAAGATGCGATGCAGCTTGAGGTGGTGGACACCTGGAAGCTTGACAGCCAGGACGTGCTGGTCCTGGTGATGGCGGCGGGGGTGAACTACAATGGCATCTGGGCCGGCCTTGGCCAGCCGATCAGCCCCTTCGACGGCCACAAGCAACCCTATCACATCGCCGGCAGCGATGCCGCCGGCATCGTCTGGGCGGTGGGCGACAAGGTGAAGCGGTGGAAGGTGGGCGACGAGGTGGTCGTCCATTGCAACCAGGACGACGGCGACGACGAGGAATGCAACGGCGGCGACCCGATGTTCAGCCCGACCCAGCGGATCTGGGGCTATGAAACCCATGACGGCAGCTTCGCGCAGTTCACCCGCGTCCAGTCCCAGCAGTTGATGCCGCGGCCGAAGCATCTGACATGGGAGGAATCGGCCTGCTATACGCTGACGCTGGCCACCGCCTACCGCATGCTGTTCGGCCATGCCCCGCATGACCTGAAGCCCGGCCAGAACGTGCTGGTCTGGGGGGCCTCGGGGGGGCTTGGTTCCTATGCCATCCAATTGGCGAATACTGCCGGCGCCAATGCGATCGGCGTCATCAGCGATGAATCAAAGCGCGATTTCGTCATCGGCCTGGGCGCCAAGGGTGTGATCAACCGCAATGACTTCACATGCTGGGGCCAGTTGCCGAAGGTCAATTCCGACGAATACAACGCCTGGCTGAAAGAGGCCCGCCGCTTCGGCAAGGCGATCTGGGACATCACCGGCAAGGGCGTGAACGTCGACATGGTGTTCGAACACCCCGGCGAGGCCACCTTCCCGGTCTCGTCGCTGATCTGCAAGAAGGGCGGCATGGTGGTGATCTGTGCCGGCACCTCGGGCTTCAACTGCACCTTCGACGTGCGCTACATGTGGATGCACCAAAAGCGCCTGCAGGGCAGCCATTTCGCCCATCTGAAACAGGCGGCGGCGGCCAACAAGCTGATGGTCGAGCGCCGGCTTGACCCCTGCATGTCCGAGGTCTTTCCCTGGGCGGAAATTCCCAAGGCGCATACGCTGATGTGGAAGAACCGGCACAAGCCCGGCAACATGGCCGTGCTGGTGCAGGCGCCGCGCACCGGGTTGCGCACCCTCGAGGACACGCTGGAAGCCAGCCGCAAGGACTGAACGCGGCAACTGGCGACGGCTGGCGGCTGCGACTGGCCGGCGCCCGCCGATCAACGCCATCCGACACCCGCATCCCGGCCTGGCCCCGGCGCGCGGGTGTTTCTTTCTGGGCCACAGTCAGCCGGCGTTGTCCGCAAAGGGCGGGATACTCTCTACCCGGGGCCGAGTGTTAGGGTGGATGCATGGTTTACCATGTTTCCGGCCCCCCGCCATGAGCCACGACTGGATCTTCGACGTCCTTCGCGACCTTAGGACCTATGCGCTGGCCAACGGCCTGCCGGCCCTTGCCGCCAAGGCGGAAGAGGCCCTGCGGGTGGCCGAGGTCGAGATCGCCGCCCAGCGTCGCGGCGGTGGGCCAGAGGGCGGACGCGGCGGGTCGGGCCTCGCGCATTAGCGGCAGAACCCGGGCGCACCGGCCGCGGCACGGCTGGCCCTTGGCGCCGGTGCAGGCTAGGGTGCGCCGATGACCCTGCCCGCGGCCCCCAGCTTTTCCGAAGATCAGGCCGAGGCCTGGGACCGGCTTTCGGCCGAACTCGCCGGCCAGGGCATCGACCTTGCCGAAGGTCTGCTGACCCCCGCGGTCGAGGGCAGCGCCACGGTGATGGCGGTGGTGGGCAAGGCGGGATCGGGCAAGACCCTGCTGCTGGCCGAGCTTTACAAGGCGCTGAAGGCGGCGGGCGTCGAGGTGGTCTCGGGCGATTACGAGAGCCGGCGGCGCAAGGACCGCCGGACGCTGGCGATCCTTGCCCCCACGAACAAGGCGGCCAGCGTCCTGCGCCTGCGCGGCGTGCCGGCAACGACGATTCACCGCATCCTCTATACCCCGGTCTACGACCCGCAATACGAGAAGATCGCCGAATGGCTTTCCGGACAGGCGCCGCGACCCACGGTCGAGGGGCTGACGGAACAGGCGCTCGACCGGGCGCATGCCTTCTACCAGACGGTGGCCTCGATCCCGGGCGCGCTGGCGGCGGCGGGCCTGCGCGGATCGGATTTCATCACCGGCTGGAAACGGCGCGAAGACCCGCTGGACCTTGGCTTCGTGGACGAGGCCTCAATGCTGGACCAGCGCCAACTCGACGATCTGCGCGAGATCTTTCCCCGCCTGGTCCTGTTCGGCGACCCGGCGCAGCTGGCGCCGGTGGGCCAGTCGGGGCAGATGGTCTTCGACCGGCTGGCCGAGGCGCGCAAGCTGGTGCTGCACCGCATCCACCGCCAGGCCGACGACAACCCGATCCTCGACCTGGCCCATGCGCTGGCCGACGAACGGCTGGAGTTCGAGGATTTCGAGGCGCTGGTGCAGGACAAGGCGCGCCGCGACGACCGGGTGATCTGGGCGGAACGGGTGGATGCCGACCTGATGGCGCGCTCGCCGGTTCTTGTCTGGCGCAATGTCACGCGGGTGAAGCTGATCACCGCCTTCCGCATGGCCCATGGCGCGCCCGACACTGATCTGATCGCCGGCGAGCCGCTGATCTGCGACGGGATCGAACTGCCGCTGAAACATCGCAAGAAGCGTATCGACCTCGAGGCGCGCGGCTTGATCAAGGGCGCGCAGGTGATCTATCTCGGTCCCGGATCGCGCAGCGGATTTGCCAAGCTGCATGTGATCGGCGCCGAGGATCCCCAGCTTTCTGCCGCCTCGATCATCAAGATCGAGAAGCCCGACGAGGAAGAGCCCTTCATCCCCCATGCCGCCACCATGGGTGCAGCCTTCCTGCACGGCGCCGCGGTCACGATCCACAAGGCGCAGGGCTCGCAATGGCCCGAGGTGCAGGTCTTCGCGCCCGACCTCTGGGCCGCGGCGCAGGCCGGGCGCAGCGAGGCCGGCATGCCGCTGTGGAAACGGCTGGCCTATGTGGCAATCACCCGGGCCGAAACCCGGCTGCACTGGGTGGTCAGGAACCGGCTCGCCCGGCCCAAGGCGGCGCTTGGTGTCGAGGATCTGCGCCGGGCCGCGGCGCCGCGGCTGGAACTGGCGCCGATGGAGGACCCGGCCTGACACGGCCGTCGCCCGACGGGGATTTCCCTTGCGCCGGCCCTGAGCTAGGCTGCAGCCGTCCAAGGAATGGAGAGCCGATATGGCGCTGGTGTTCGTTCAGTTCCGCTGCACGCCGGGCAAGACCTACGAGGTGGCCGACACGATCTGGGACCGCGAGGTGGTGAGCGAACTGTATTCCACTTCGGGCGAATACGATCTGATCGCCAAGGTCTATATCCCCGACGGCGAGGATGTCGGGCATTTCCTCGCGTCGCGACTTTTCGACATTGCCGGCATCGTCCGCACCTTGACGACCATGACCTACCGCGCGTTCTAGCACGCCCCCTCTTGCGGCGCCTGCGGCGCTGCGGCGATAACGGCGGGCATGACCGGCCCCGAACTTCCCGTCACCGCCGTCCTGCCCGATCTGCGCGCGGCCCTTGCCGCCCGCGGCCTGGCCGTCCTGCAGGCCCCGCCCGGCGCGGGCAAGACGACGCTGGTGCCGCTGGACCTGCTTGCCTCCGGCCTTTTTTCCGGCCGGATCGTGATGCTGGAACCCCGTCGCCTCGCCGCCCGTGCCGCCGCCGAGCGCATGGCCGAAACCCTGGGCGAGCCGGTCGGCCAGCGCGTCGGCTACCGCATCCGTGGCGAGGCGCGGGTTTCGGCCTCGACCCGGGTCGAGGTCGTGACCGAAGGCATCCTGACCCGGATGATCCAGTCCGATGCCGAATTGCCGGGCGTCGCCTGCGTGATCTTTGACGAATTTCACGAACGCTCCCTGCAGGCGGACCTCGGCCTCGCCCTCGCGCTCGAGGTTCGCGCGGCGCTGCGCCCCGATCTGGCGCTGGTGGTGATGTCGGCCACGCTCGATGCCGCCCCCGTCGCGGCCCTGATGGGCGAGGCGCCGGTGATCACGGCAGAGGGGCGCGCCTTCCCGGTCGAGACCCGCTGGCTGCCGCGCGCCCTCGACCCTTCGCTGCGCTTCACGGCGGCGATGGCGGCGCTGATCCGCCAGGCGGTCGACGAGACCGAAGGCGGGCTTCTGGCCTTTCTGCCCGGCGAGGGCGAGATCCGCCGCGTCGAGGCCGCGCTGCAGGGACTGCCCGGCTGCACCGTCCGGCCGTTGTTCGGGGCGATGGATTTTGCCGCCCAGCGTGCGGCGCTTGCCCCGGTGGCAGGGCGCAAGCTGGTGCTTGCCACGGCGATTGCCGAAACCTCGCTGACGCTGCCCGACATCCGCGTCGTGGTCGATGGCGGCCGTGCGCGGCGGGCGCGGTTCGATCCCGCCTCGGGCATGTCGCGCCT
Organism: Paracoccaceae bacterium; assembly: GCA_014879735.1. Taxonomy (GTDB): domain Bacteria; phylum Pseudomonadota; class Alphaproteobacteria; order Rhodobacterales; family Rhodobacteraceae; genus Pseudogemmobacter. Next base: position 39,879 of record JACSRN010000108.1, on the reverse strand, counting down.
CGTGACCGAGCGGGTGACGAAGGCCGAGGCGGAACAGCGGCGCGGCCGGGCAGGGCGCGTTGCCCGCGGCCTGTGCTACCGGCTGTGGACCCGCGGCGAGGAGGGCGGGCTTGCCGCTTTCCCCCCGCCCGAGATCCTGGCGGCCGACCTCGCCCCCCTGGCGCTGGAACTCGCGCTCTGGGGGTCGGAGGCGCTGCCTTTCCTGACCCCCCCGCCCGAGGCCGCGCTGGCCGAGGCGAGGGCGCTGCTGCACGGCCTTGGCGCGCTGGAGGATGACCGGATCACCCGCCACGGCCGCCGCCTTGCCGCGCTGCCGGTCCATCCGCGCCTCGCGCATATGCTGGCGATGGCCGGTCCGGCGGCAGCACCGCTGGCCGCGCTGCTCGAGGAGCGCGATCCGCTGCGCGGCTCCGGCCCCGAGCTTCTCGACCGGCTCCGCGCCCTCGACCGGCCGCCGGCCGATGCGCATCGTCCCACGCTCGAGCGCATCCGGGCCGAGGCGAAGCGCCTTGCCCGCGCGGTGCCGCAGGCCGCGCAGCCGGGCCTGTCGCCGGCCCAGATGGCAGCCCTTGCCTATCCTGACCGCATCGGCCTGCGCCGCCCGGGCGAGGCCGCGCGCTATCTGCTTTCGGGCGGCCGCGGCGCCATCCTCGCCGAAGGCGCGCCGCTCGGCCGCGCCCGCCTGATCGTCGCGACCGATCTCGACGGGGATCCGCGCGAAGCGCTGGTCCGGCAGGGAACCGCGCTGGACGAGGCCGGGCTGCGGGCGCTGTTCGCCGACCGGATCGGCTGGCGCGAGACGGTGGAATGGAACCGCCGCGATGGCCGCGTCACGGCCCGCCGGCAAGAGATGTTCGGCGCGCTGGTCCTTGACGAAAGACCCTGGCCCGCGGCCCCGCCCGAACGGATCGCCCGCGCCGCACTGGATGGCCTGCGCCAGATCGGGCTGCCCTGGACCCCCGCCGCCCGCCGCCTGCGCGCCCGGATCGCACTGGCCCGCGGCGAGGACTGGCCCGAAATGACCGAGGAGGCGCTCCTGGCCGATGCCGGCGACTGGCTTCTCCCGCATCTCGCCACCCGCCGGACCGAGGCCGAACTGCGCGCCCTCGACCTGACCGAGCCGCTTCTGTCGCGGCTCGGCTGGGACCGGCAGGCCGCAATGGACCGGCTGGCCCCGGCCCAGTTCACCACCCCCCTCGGTCGCCGCATCCCGATCGATTACGAGGGCGATCACCCGGCGATCGAGGTCCGCCTGCAGGAAATGTTCGGCCTGACCGATCACCCGGTCGTGGGGCAGAAACGCCTGCCGCTGCGGGTGACGCTCCTGTCGCCGGCGCAGCGCCCGATCCAGGTCACGCTGGATCTGCCGCGCTTCTGGGCGACGAGCTATGCCGATGTCCGCAAGGATATGCGCGGCCAATACCCCCGCCACCCCTGGCCCGAGGATCCGACCGAGGCGGCGCGCAGCGGCTGGTAATCCCAGGGAAAATAGGCGCCGTTGCGCAGCGCCTCATAGACCACGCGGCGCCGCGCCTGGCTCTGCCGCACCTCGGCGTCATAGGCGGCCAGGTTCCAGCGCTGTTCGGACAGCGCACGGAAATGCGCAAGGATGCCGGCCGCGCGCGGATCGGAGGCGAGGTTCAGCCGCTCCTCGGGGTCGTTCTTCACATCGAACAGCATGTCCGGGTCGGCGGCGCAGCGGATATATTTCCACGCGCCATCGCGCAGGCAGACCATCGGCGCGACCGATCCTTCTGCGGCATATTCCATCGGCACCGGCCCGCGCGACAGCCCCGCCGCCACCGGCACCAGGTTCACGCCGTCGCTCCAGGGCATCACCTCCGACAGGTCGATCCCGGCCAGCGCGCCCAGCGTCGGCACCAGGTCGACGGTGGACACCGGCGTGTCAACCAGGCCCGGCGGCAGCTCGGGGGCCGCGATCATCAGCGGCACCCGGGCAGAGCCCTCGAAGAAGTTCATCTTGAACCACAGCCCGCGTTCGCCCAGCATCTCGCCGTGATCCGACAGGAACACGACGATCGCTTCCTGCCGGGTGGCCTGCAGCACCGAGAGGATTTCGCCGATCTTGTCGTCGACATAGGAGATATTGGCGAAATAGCCGCGGCGGGCACGGCGGATATGGTCGGGGGTGATGTCAAAGGCCTGCCAGTCGCAGGCTGCGAGCAGGCGTTGCGAATGCGGATCCATGGCCTCGTGCGGGATCGCCTCGGGCGGTTCGCATTCGGCGCAGGTCTCGTAGAGATCCCAGTATTTGCGCCGGGCGACGAAGGGATCATGCGGATGGGTGAAGCTGACGGTCAGACACCAGGGCCGCGGATCGCCGCCGCGTGCCAGATCGTAGAGTTTCTGCACCGCCTGAAAGCCGACATCATCGTCATATTCCAGCTGGTTGGTGATCTCGGCCACGCCGGCCCCGGTGACGGAGCCCAGGTTGTGATACCACCAGTCGATCCGCTCGCCGGGGCGGCGATAATCCGGCGTCCAGCCGAAATCGGCGGGGTAGATGTCGGTCGTCAGCCGTTGCTCGAAGCCGTGCATCTGGTCGGGGCCGACGAAATGCATCTTGCCTGACAATGCGGTCTGATAGCCGGCCCGGCGCAGGTGATGGGCATAGGTCGGGATGTCGGAACAGAATTCGGCGGCATTGTCATAGACGCGGGTGCGGCGCGGCAGTTGTCCCGACATGAACGAGGCGCGTGCCGGCGCGCAGAGCGGCGAGCCGGTATAGGCATGGGCAAAGCGAACCGACCGGGCGGCCAGCGCCTTCAGGTTCGGTGCATGCAGGAAATCGGCCGGGCCATCGGGGAACAGGGTTCCGTTCAACTGGTCGACCATCAGGATCAGGATGTTGGGACAGGTGGTCATGGCGACTCCGTGGCGGTGTCTCTCATGGGTGCAGCGGGATGCGCCGCCGCGCAAGAGGTTGCCTGCCACAAACGTCGCAATTGGCGGGCGAAGCGGCGGAAACGATCATCAAGCCGCGATGCAGGAATGACCTTATGGGGCCAGCCACGCCTGCCGGGAATGCCATGACGATCAGGACCGAATTTCCCTGCCGCGCCGTCGGACCCTGCGGCACGGGAAGGCCGGTGTCCGCGGCACGGGGCGGCGGACGGGGGGCTGTCTGCCCCCCGACCCCCCGAGGATATTTGGACAGAGAAGAAGGCCAGGGGATTTGCGCGGCGATCCCGGGATGGCGGGATTTCCGCCCGGGCGGGATGGCGGGATCGCCGCGGGAATTCCCGGCGACGGCGCCGATGCCGGGCGCGGGCGCGAGCGGGCGCCGCTGTCGGGGGCCTCGCCCCGGGCGGGCCACCGTCCCGGCGCGGCCGGGTCCCGCCTTTGGTGGCCCGGGAAAAATCGCCTTCGGCGCCAGTCAGTTGCGGGCGGCAACCCCCTGCTGCACCCGCGCGGGTGCAGCCGCTGTCTGCGAGGGGGCAGAGGCGGGGCGGCCGGTCGAAATTTCGTCCGGCACGCTGCCACGAATCGTTGCCGTCCCGGGTTCTTCGGGGTCTATTGATCTGCAAATCAACAAAAACGTCCCGGATCAGCCCGGGCCAAACTAGGGAGACTGCCTATGACCGATCTTCTCGATACCATGCTGACACGCGCTCGAAAGGGCGTGATGTCGCGCCGCGAATTCATGGCGCGGACCACAGCCATGGGCGTGTCGGCCGGGATCGCATCGGCGCTTTACGGCAAGGTTGCCCGCGCGGATGAGCCGAAGAAGGGTGGCGTGATCCGCGGCGGGATCTATGGCGGCGAAAGCACCAACTCGCTCGATCCGGCACTGGCGGCATCGCCGGTTCCGGTCATCACCTGTTCGACCTGGGGCGAAATGCTCTGCGACGTGACGCCCGATGGCGGGCTGGACATGCGGGTCGCAGAGGAGGCCAGTTCCTCGCCCGATGCCAAGGTCTGGACCTTCAAGATCCGCCAGGGCGTGGAATTCCACAACGGCAAGACCGTGACGGCCGAGGATGTCGTGGCCACGCTGAAGCGGCACACCGACGAGAAGTCGCAGTCCGGCGCGCTTGGCATCGTGCAGGGCATTGCCGAGATGAAGGCGGAAGGCGACAAGGTTGTCCTGACGCTGACGTCGGGCAACAGCGACCTGCCCTATCTGCTTGCTGATTACCACCTCGGCATCCAGCCGAACGGCGGGTTCGACAATCCGACCGAAGGCATCGGTGCCGGCCCCTACAAGGTCGAGACCTTCGAGCCCGGCGTCCGGACGGTTTTCACCAAGCATGCCAACTATTTCGACAGTTCGGTCGGCCATGCCGACCAGGTCGAGATCCTTGTCATCAACGACAATACCGCCCGCACGGCCGCGCTGCAGTCCGGCCAGGTCCATATGATCAACCGTGTGGATCCGAAGATCTCGGAACTGCTGAAGGGCTCGCCCGATGTGGCGGTCAAGCAGACTGCCGGCCGCGGCCATTTCGTCTTCATCATGCATGTGGACAAGGCGCCCTTCGACAACAACGACCTTCGGATGGCGCTGAAGCTGGGGATCAACCGGCAGGAGATGGTGGACAAGATCCTGGGTGGCCTGGGTTCCCGGGGCAACGATTTTCCGATCAACGCCGCCTATCCGCTGTTCGACGACACCATTCCGCAGCGGGAATACGATGCGGCGGCGGCGGCGGATTACTACAAGAAATCCGGCCACGACGGCAGCCCGATCATCCTGCGCGCGGCCCCTGGCGCCTTCCCCGGTGCGGTCGATGCGGCCAATCTCTTCGCTGCCTCTGCCAATGCTGCGGGCATCCCGCTGCAGGTCAAGCTTGAGCCGGATGACGGCTACTGGACCAACGTCTGGAATGTCGAGCCGTTCTGCGCCTCCTATTGGGGGGGCCGCGCGGTGCAGGACCAGATGTATACGACCGCCTATCTCTCGACCGCCGACTGGAACGACACCAAGTTCAAGAACATGGCGTTCGACGAACTGCTGATCGCGGCGCGGGCCGAACTCGACCTGGCCAAGAAGAAGGCCGATTATTCGCAGATGGCGCAGATCCTGCGTGATGAGGGCGGCCTGATCCTGCCGATGTTCAACGATTTCGTCGAAGGCGTGCGCAACGAGATCGGCGGCTGGTATGACGATCCGAACGGCGAACTGATAAACGGCCGCGCATTGTCGCGCTGCTGGCTGACCTGAGGCGGAGTACGTGCATCCCGTCCTGAAACTTGTGGTCCAGCGCGTTGCGCTGGGCCTTCTTCTCCTTCTTGCCGTGTCGGCGGTGATTTTCCTCGGCGTCGAGGCATTGCCGGGCGATACTGCGCAGGCGATCCTGGGCCAGTCGGCCACACCCGTTGCCCTGGAAAACCTGCGCGAGAAGATGGGGCTGAACGAACCGGCGCTGACGCGCTATTTCCACTGGCTGGGCGGTGTCCTGACCGGCGATCTCGGCACCTCGCTGACGAATGGTACCGACATCGCGCAGGCGATCGGTCAGCGGTTGGGCAACACGCTGTTTCTCGCCTCCTGCGCCGCCGTGATCTCGGTGCCGCTGGCGCTGGTCCTTGGCATCATCGCGGCGCGCTATGCCGGGCGCTGGCCGGATAAGGTGATCTCTGGCCTGACACTGGCGACGATCAGCCTGCCCGAATTCGTGGCCGCCTATTTCGTCATCTATCTGCTGACCCAGGTCTTCCCGATCTTCCAGCCTGTTGCCATGGTCTTTCCGGGCATGGGCTTTTGGTCCAAGCTGCATGCCGTCGCCTTGCCGGTCATCGTCTTGGTGCTGGTGGTGCTGGCCCATATGATGCGGATGACGCGGGCCGCGATCCTGAACGTCATGCAATCGGCCTATATCGAGACGGCCGAACTGAAGGGCCTGCGCCCGATCCAGATCATCTGGCGGCATGCCTTTCCGAATGCCATCGCGCCCATCGTCTCGGTCGTGGTGCTGAACCTGGCCTATCTGGTGGTGGGCGTTGTCGTTGTCGAGGTGGTCTTCGGCTACAATGCGCTGGGCCAGTATCTGGTCGACCATGTGACGAAGCGCGACCTGCCGGTGGTGCAGGCGGTGGGGCTGGTCTTTGCAGGGGTCTATATCGGGCTGAACATCCTGGCCGATGTGATCGCCATTGTTGCCAACCCGCGCCTGAGGCACCCGAAATGAGGATTCCTGCCTCCGCCCTCCTTGGCCTGGCACTGACCGGCCTGTTCCTGTTCACGGCGATTTTCGCGCAATGGATCGCGCCCTATCCCATCGATGCGGCCGTTGGCGGCGTCTGGGAAGGGCCCTCGGCCACGTTCTGGCTGGGCACCGATACCATCGGCCGCGACATTCTTTCGCGGCTGATCTATGGCGGCCAGATCACGATCTTCGTGGCGCTGGCCTCGTCGCTGCTCTCGTTCGGACTTGGCTCGTTCTTCGGCTTTCTCGCCGCCGTTCGAGGCGGCTGGACCGACCAGATCCTGTCGCGCATCGTCGATCTGATGATGGCGATTCCCTCGCTGATCGTGGCCCTTGTCATGCTGTCGGTGCTGCCGTTGAATCTGACGGTGCTGATCCTTGTCATGGGTGTGCTCGATTCCACCCGGGTGTTCCGTCTGGCCCGTGCCGTCGCCATGGACATCGCGGTGATGGATTATGTCGAGGCGGCGAAGCTGCGTGGCGAAAAGCAGGGCTGGGTGATCTTCCGCGAGATCCTGCCCAATGCGCTGTCGCCACTGGTGGCAGAGTTCGGCATGCGCTTCATCTTTGCGGTGCTGTTCATTTCGACACTGTCGTTTCTCGGCCTCGGCATCCAGCCGCCGCTGACCGACTGGGGCGGCATGGTGAAGGAGAACAAGGACGGGTTGATCTACGGCAAGGGGGCCGCATTGATGCCCGCGGCGGCAATCGCCCTCTTGGCGATTTCGGTGAACCTTGTCGCCGACTGGGTGCTGACCCGCACCTCCAGCCTGAAAGGGGGCCGCGGTGGCTGAAGATCTGCTGCTCGACATTCGGGGCCTCGTGATCGAGGCCACCTCCTACCCGCCCGGTGAGCCGCCGAAAGAGGTGACGCTGGTCCATGGCGTCGACGTGCAACTGCAGCGCGGCCGCGTCCTGGGGTTGATCGGCGAATCCGGCGCGGGAAAATCCACCATCGGGCTTTCGGCCATGGCCTACGGGCGGGGCGGCGTGCGGCTGACCGGCGGGACGATCCGGTTGAACGGGCGCGAGATCCGCACGGCCGGCCCGGCAGAACTGCGCAAGTTGCGCGGGCGCGAGGTCACTTATGTCTCGCAATCCGCGGCGGCCAGCTTCAACCCGGCCAAGCGGCTGATGGATCAGGTGATCGAGACGACGCTTTCCCATGGCCTGATGGGCCGGGCCGAGGCAGAGGTGCGTGCGGTCGGCCTGTTTCGCAAGCTGGGCCTGCCGGGTCCGGAAACCTTCGGGCAGCGGTTTCCGCACCAGGTGTCGGGCGGGCAGCTGCAGCGGGCGATGACGGCGATGGCCCTGTGCCCGAAGCCCGACCTGGTGATCTTCGACGAGCCGACGACGGCGCTGGACGTGACGACGCAGATCGACGTCCTTGCCGCGATCAAGGAGGCGATCCGGGACACCCATGTTGCCGCGCTCTACATCACCCATGATCTGGCGGTGGTGGCGCAGGTTGCCGACGAGATCATGGTGCTGCGCCATGGACGCCGGGTGGAACTGGGCGAGACGGAGCAGATCATCCATGCCCCCCGCGAGGCCTATACCCGCGCGCTGGTGTCGGTGCGTAGCCTGGAGCATGTGGAAAAGGCCCCCGCGCCGCCCGTCCTGAAGATAGAGGGCGTGACGGCGCGCTATCGGGGCACCGGGTTCGACGTGCTGAAGAATGTCTCGGTCGACCTGCCGGCCGGGCAGACATTGGCGGTGGTCGGCGAATCCGGTTCGGGCAAATCGACGCTCGCCCGGGCGATCACCGGGCTTCTGCCGCCATCGAAGGGACGGATCACTTTTGCCGGCCGCACGCTGTCGGCCGATCTTTCCGGTCGGACGAAAGACGATCTGCGCGAGATCCAGATGATCTACCAGATGGCCGACACGGCGATGAACCCGCGACAGACCGTCGGCACGATCGTCGGTCGGCCGCTTGAGCTGTATTTCGGCATGAAGGGCGCCGAACGCGACCGGCGGGTGCAGGATCTTCTGGACCAGATCGAGATGGGCAAGGGCTTTGCCCAGCGATACCCGGCCGAACTGTCGGGCGGGCAGAAGCAGCGCGTCTGCATCGCCCGCGCGCTGGCCGCGGATCCGAAGCTGATCATCTGCGACGAGGTGACGTCGGCGCTGGACCCGCTGGTGGCAGATGGTATCCTGAAGCTGCTCCTGAACCTGCAGGCCGAGGCGCATGTGGCCTATCTGTTCATCACCCATGATCTGGCGACGGTGAGGGCCATCGCCGACAAGATCGCTGTCATGTACAAGGGCGAAGTGCGCCGCTACGGCCAGAAGTCGGATGTGCTGGCACCGCCTTATGACGATTATACCGATCTGCTGCTTTCCTCGGTGCCCGAGATGGAGGTCGGATGGCTGGAACAGGTGATCGCGCATCGGAAGATGGAAAGCGCAGGCAACTAGAGGTCGGCGCGGTGATACGCCCCAGGCGGCAGGGCGCCGATTTCTTCAAAGAAATCGGTGCGGAGCCTTCAAAGGCTCCGGGCCGGAGTTTTCGAAAACTCCGGCGGGCAAGCTTTGGCGGGAGGGGCGGGGACAGGTGGGCAAGGACATGACGAAGCTGCTCCTCATCATTCTCGATGGCGTGCCCTATGCCAATTGGCGGCGGCTGTTCGGCAATCTGGAAGGGTGGGTCGAGCACGGCGATGCCCGGGTCTGGAAGATGCGGGCCGTCCTGCCCTCGACCAGCGCCTGTTGCTATGCCTCGATCCACACCGGCGTGCCGCCGCAGGTGCATCACGTCTGGGACAATGCCGATATCCGCCGGCTGGACTTTCCCGATGTGTTTTCGGAGCTGACGCGTGCAGGCCGCAAGACCGGCGCCGTCACCCATAGCTACTGGTCGGAGTTCTTCAACCGCGCGCCCTTCGACGTGGTGCACGACATCGAATATGACGAGCCCGAGGGCCCGATCACCCATGGCCGCTTTCACACGATGAAGGGCTATGGCCACGCCAACCAGATGACCCCGGCGGATTATGATCTGTTCGGGACCCTGACCCGGCTGTGCGAGGCAAAGGGGATCGATTATGGCATCCTGCACAGTTGCACGCTTGACAGCATGGGCCACCGCTTCTTTCACGACTGCGAAGAAATGGACCACGCGTGTTTTGCGCTGGATGCGACCCTTGCGCCTTTCATCGCCCGGTGGCGGCGGGCGGGCTATGAGGTGATCGTTACCGCCGACCATGGCCAGGATGCCCGTGGCCACCATGGTGGCACCACGGATGCGCAGCGCGATTTCGCCTTCTACTATTTCGGCACCGCCGAGATGCCGGGCCGGGAGGTGGTGCTCGACCAGCTTGCGCTGGCGCCTTCGATCCTGACGCGGATGGGCGTGCCGGTGCCGGCCACGATGAAGGCCAAGCCCTTCATGGTCCCCTGATCAGGCCTGGTAATCCGCCCCTTCGGCGTCGAGGATCGCCTTCAGCTCGCGCAGGTGGTTTTCGGCGAAGCCGGGGTAATCCTCCCATTCCCGGGCCGTCTTCTCGGCGATGGCATCGGGCAGGAGGCGCAGCGGGCGGCCCGTCTGCAGCGCCTGGATATAGGTGTCGGCGGCGCGCTCGAAATAATACAGGCGGTTGAATGCCTCGGCCACGTCGCGCCCGATCACCAGCACGCCGTGGTTGCCCATGATCATGACCGAAATCTTCGGATCGGCCAGAAGCGTGGCACAGCGGGCGCCTTCGCTCTCGAAGGCCATGCCACCGTAATGTTCGTCGACGACCTGCCGGCGGAAGAACATCGCGGTGTTCTGGTCGATCGGCGGCAGGGTGGAATCGGCAAGGCTGGCCAGCACCGTCGCAGCCCGCGAATGCACATGCATCACGCAGCGGGCATGCGGCAGGGCGCGGTGAATGGCGCCATGCAGGCCCCAGGCCGTGGGGTCCGGCGCATCGGGCCGTGCCAGCGTGGCCGGGTCCATCGCGTCGATCTCGACCAGTGATGCGGCGGTGATCCGGGCGAAATGCCGCCCGTTGGGGTTGATCAGGAACCGGGTGCCCTCGGGGTTCACCGCCAGCGAGAAGTGATTGGCCACCGATTCGTGCAGGTTCAGCCGGGCGGTCCAGCGGAAGGCGGCGGCAAGGTCGATCCGTTCGGCCTGATGGGCGAGGTTCGCGGGAGCGTTCATGCGGATTCTCCTTCGGGCAGGCCGCAGCCGGCCATGGGCACAGAAGAGGCGGCGGCCGATGTGTCGGGTGATCGCAGGGTCGCGATCACGGGTCGGCACTGCAATCCGCCGCCGCAGCCCTGGCGAGGAGACTGCCATGTCGGGGCTGGGTCTGTCGAGGGGGCGGCATCGATCTGCCGCCCCGGTCCGGGTGCCCAGCCTGCGGCGGCGCGCCCCGGGGATTTTCGGTCTCAGGCCTATGCCAGGGCGAGATTCGTCGCCGATTCGCGGCCGTCGCGGCCTTTCTCGATGTCGAAGGTCACGGGCTGGCCGTCCTTCAGGTCGCGCAGGCCGGCGCGCTCAAGCGCGGTGATGTGAACGAACACGTCCTTCTTGCCGCCTTCCGGGGCAATAAAACCATAGCCTTTGGTCTCATTGAACCATTTCACGGTGCCCTTGGCCATCGTGAGGTCTCCTGTCTGGTCTGCCGCCCGCGGAATGCGGCGGCCCGGCTCGGTCAGCTTGGGGTCGAGTGCTGCGGCCGAGGATCGGTGACAGGTCGAGGAAAGATAACGTCGCGAACCTCTTATGCCGTTGGCGCGGTAGAAACTCAAGCCTCGGGTCAGGTCGGCACACGACCTTTGCGCCGCTGCGGCACCAGTGCAAACAGCCCGGCCAGAGCGGCCGCGGCAAGCCCGGCCGAGACCCAGAGCGCCAGCGCCGTCGCGGGTTCGAGGCCCAGGAGCAGCGCCACACATCCGACGAGAAATCCCAGCAGGCCGCCGGCAAGAAGAACAATCGTGGCCATCCGCCTCTCCCTTGCGTCTTTAACCAAGTTTAGGCGGCGGAATGCGGCAATAGTCGGGCAAAGCTGCAGCCGGCTGACGGTGGCGCTGGCCGATTCCTTCCGCCTGCGCTACGCTGCGTCGCAGCATCGGAGGAATCGCCATGGCGCAGACGCCGGCCCATGTGATTACGGTGGCCCAGCAGAAGGGCGGTGCCGGAAAGACCACGCTTGCGGCCAATCTAGCCGCCGCCTTCGCCCGCGAGGGGCTGCGGGTTGCGCTGCTCGATACCGATCCGCAGGGATCGCTCGGCCGGTGGTTTCTGCTGCGCCGCGATCTGCCGGCCGGTGCGGGCATGGAATTTGCCACCGCATCCGCCTGGGGCGTCGCCTATGAATGCGAGAAGCTGCGCAAGACCGCGGATATCGTGATCGTCGATACGCCGCCCAAGGTCGATGCAGATCTGCGCCCGGCGCTGCGCGAGGCGGATCTGGTGCTGGTGCCGGTGACGGGATCCATGGTCGATCTCTGGGCCGTCGACGGGCTGATGGATCTGATCAGCCGCGAGGGGCGGCGCGCGCTGATCGTGCTGAACCGCGTGCGTGCCGGATCGCGGCTGACAGCCGAGGTGGCGGCGGCGGCCGAGGCCGCGGGCGGGGTGGCCGCATCGCGGCTTGCCGCGCGGCAGGTCTATGCCGAGGCATTGGGGCAGGGCCATGCCGCGGCCGAACTTCCCGGGCCGGCGAAAGCCGAGGTTGCGGCGCTGGCCGCCGAGATCCGCGCAGTCCTGGCCGCGGCGGGCTGAACGGTTGCACGGGCAGGCCCAGAACGCCGATCCACAGATGCAAGGCAGACCGATGGCCGGGCAGATGATGGCGGCGGATTGCCGGCCTGCCCGGCCTTGGCATCACGCCCCGGCAGATCTGTGCAGATCCGTCAGCGCCAATCCCCAGGGTTGGCCAGCCACCGCGCCATGCCGCATGCCGGCCCCCGCGCGCGGCCTTCAGGCGATGATGTCGGGAATCAGCTGATCCTCGACCTTGGTGATCTGGTCCTTCAGCGCCAGCTTCTGCTTCTTCAGCCGCCGCAGCGTCAGCGGATCCGGCCGGCCGGTCGTCTCCAGCGCGTGAATCGCCTCGTCCAGGTCGCGATGTTCGCGCCGCAGGACACCGAGCTTCACCCGGACCATATCTTCGAAGCTCATTTCCGTTGGCGCATTCATGGCAGCGGTGGCTCTGTGCTGGCTATTCTTCCACACCATATAGGGTCCGGCGCGATTCGGAGAAGAAATCACCTGAAATTTTCGGGCAATGGCGACGGGTTGCGGCCCTTGCGGTGTGCGCCGCGCGGCCCCATATCGAAGCCATGGCCCGGATGCCCGATATGGGGTCGGGGTTGCGAATTGTCGCTTTGTCAAAGGACAGTCCGAGGATGACGAAACTCAGCTTTGGGGCGCATCCCTATCTTCTCGGCTTCGAACAGCTGGAACGGCTGGTCGAGCGGACGGCGAAGACCGGGGCTGACGGCTACCCCCCCTACAATATCGAAGCCGTGGCCGAGAATGCCTACCGCATCTCGTTGGCCGTGGCGGGCTTTTGCGAAGCGGACATGTCGATCACGGTCGAGGATCGCCAACTGGTGATCCGTGGCCGGCAGGCCGACGATCCGCAGGATCGCGTGTTCCTGCACCGCGGCATCGCGGCGCGCGCCTTCCAGCGCAGCTTTGTTCTTGCCGAAGGGGTCGAGGTCGCCGGAGCGCATCTGGAACTGGGGCTTCTGCATGTCGATCTGCGGCGCGTCGCGCCGTCGAGCGTGGTGCAGAGCATTGCCATCGGTCGGAAAGAAGGGGTGAAGACATGAATACGTCATTCGACGGTTTCCCGCAGGGCGGGCCGCGTATCGTCTATGTCCGGCCGGTGGCCGTGGCAGATCTGCCCGACGATGTGCGTGAACAGGTGGGCGAGGCGGAGGTGATCTATTCCGTCCATGCGCCCGACGGGCAGCGGCTGGCGCTGGTTGCCGATCGCAATCTGGCCTTCCATCTTGCGAAAGCCCACGATTTCGCGCCGCAAAGTGTGCATTAGGCGCATCGGGCACAAAATCAGCGATTGCTGACGGTTTTCCGCGACGGGATCGTTGGCGCAATGCGTATCATGCGGGTCCAGTCAACCGTTGGAGGCCGGAGGCCCGCATGAAGACATCGCAAGGTTACACAATGCTGCAGATCGGCCTGCATTGGCTGATCGCGGCGGGTGTGGTGTTCAACTACATTTTCAGCGACGGCATGGGAAAGGCGTTGGATCAGCGCCTGGAGGGCCAGGAGGTCACGGTGGCCGTCGCGCCGCTGCATGTCTGGGTCGGTGTCGTGCTGCTGGTGCTGGTGCTGGTCCGCATCGCGCTGCGGCTGGTCAAGGGGGCGCCGGCGCAAGAGCCGGGCCTGATGGGCAGGCTGGCCATCTGGATGCAGGTCGCGCTTTATGCCCTGATCCTGCTGGTGCCACTGGCCGGCGGTCTGACCTGGTTCGGCGGGATCGAGGCGCTGGGAGAGGTCCATGCGGTGCTGGCCAATCTCATGGTGATCCTCGCGCTCGGGCATGCGGCGATGGCGATCTATCATGCGGTGGTGCTGAAGGACGGGGTCATGAGCCGGATGATCCGCCCGGTCTGATTGGGCCGGTCTGATTGGGCCGGTCTGATCCGCCCGGTCTGATCGGGCCTGATCGCCGCTGGCCGTGGCATTGGAAAGCAAGGCGCCCCGCCCCGGAACACCGGGGCGGGGCGCGCGCCGTTTTTTCACCCTGGGGGAAGCCCCGTCAGGCCCGGATCAGACCCATCTCTTCCAGCTTCAGGATGACCTGATGGGCGCAATGGTCGACATCGGTGCCTTCGGTATCGACGCGAAGTTCGGGCTTCACCGGCTCTTCATAGGGATCCGAGATCCCGGTGAACTCCTTGATCTTGCCTTCGCGCGCCAGCTTGTAGAGCCCCTTGCGGTCGCGCCGCTCGCATTCCTCGAGGCTGGTCGCGACATGGACCTCGACAAAGGCGCCGGAGGTCTCGATCATTTCGCGGACGGCGCGGCGGGTTGCGGTATAGGGCGCGATCGGCGCGCAGATCGCAATGCCGCCGTTCTTGGTGATCTCCGAGGCGACATAGCCGATGCGGCGGATGTTGATGTCGCGGTGCTCTTTCGAGAAGCCCAGTTCCGACGACAGGTGCTTGCGCACCACATCACCGTCCAGCAGCGTGGTCGGACGCCCGCCCATCTCCATCAGCTTGACCATCAATGCGTTGGCGATGGTCGACTTGCCCGAACCCGACAGGCCGGTGAAGAAGACGGTGAACCCCTGCCGCGCCCGCGGCGGCGAGGTGCGGCGCAGTTCGGCCACCACTTCGGGGAAGCTGAACCATTCCGGGATATCCAGCCCCTCGCGCAGGCGGCGGCGCAGTTCGGTGCCGGAAATATCAAGCACGGTGCAGCCCTCGGGAACTTCGTTCGCCGGGAAATACTGCGCTTTTTCCTGCACATAGACCATGTGCTTGAAGTCGACCATCTGGATGCCAATTTCCGCCTGGTGCTTGGCCACCAGGTCCTGCGCGGCATAGGGGCTGTAGAAGTCCTTGCCCTGGCTGTTCTTGCCCGGGCCGGCATGGTCGCGGCCAACGATGAAATGGGTGCAGCCGTGGTTCTTGCGGATGATCGCATGCCAGACCGCCTCGCGCGGGCCGGCCATGCGCATGGCAAGGTTCAGCAGCGACAGTTGCGTGGTCTGGGTCGGATATTTGTCCAGCACCGCCTCGTAGCAGCGCACGCGGGTGAAATGGTCGACATCGCCGGGCTTGGTCATGCCGACGACGGGGTGAATGAGCAGGTTCGCCTGCGCCTCGCGCGCGGCGCGGAAGGTCAGTTCCTGATGGGCACGGTGCAGCGGGTTGCGGGTCTGGAAGGCCACGACCTTGGTCCAGCCCAGCTTGCGAAACAGCGCGCGCATCTCGTTCGGCGTGTCCCGGCGCCCCTTGAAATCGTAATGCACCGGCTGCTGGATGCCGGTGATCGGCCCGCCCAGATAGACCTTGCCGGCCCGGTGATGCAGGTAGTTCACCGCCGGATGGGCCAGGTCGTCGGCGCCAAACACCTTTTCGGCCTCGTTGGCCTTGTTCGGCACCCATTTGTCGGTGACGGACATCATGGCAAGGATCACGCCCTCTGCGTCGCGCAGCGCGATATCCTGGCCGATCTCGACCTTGGCGGCAAAGTCCTCGCCCACGTCCAGCGTGATCGGCATCGGCCAGAGCGTTCCGTCGGCCAGCCGCATGTTTTCAACGACCGAATCATAGTCGGCCTGGCCGAGGAAGCCCTTCAGCGGCGCGAATCCGCCGTTCATCAGCAGTTCCAGATCGCAGACTTGCCGCTGGGTCAGATCCCAGCTTGGCAGCGCGGCGGCCTCGTGCTTCAGTTTCTGTGCGCTGTCATAAGAGACGTAAAGCTCCGGAATGGGGGCAAGGTTGTTCTGCATGACCTGTGTCCTGTGTTTTGGGGAGACGAAACCGGGCGCGGTTCCGGTCAGTTCGGCGTGTAGGGCGTGATATTCGGCCAGTTTTCCGGAAAGGAAGCTGTCGGTGAGGCGGGCCTTCTCGGTCGCGCCCCTGACGGTCAGCGCATAGGCAAAGCGCTGGCGGCGGTCGGGGCCATCGCGATCGGAAACCTGGATCAACCCGGCCTCGGCGGCCGCGCGCAACTGCGTATTCAGCCGGCCGAGGCTGATTCCCAACGCCTCGGCCGTTGCCCGTTGCGAGGCATCGGGCGCCCGGTCAAGCTGACGCAGCAGGCGGAAGAGCTGGTCTTCCTCTGGCAGCGGCTGGCGGGAGGGGAGGGGGATCATTGCAGGCTCAAAGTGTGTTCACCGTTGAACACATGCCATGTTTTGCCCCCGCGGAAAAGCGGAAAGTTCCGGCACGGCGGGTTTCGCCACCTCCGCCGGGCCTTTCCTGGCCGTGACGCAAGCAGAAATCCGCCTCCGCCCTGACGGTGCGGGCGGAGGGTGGCCGCCGTCCGGCGGGCGGGCGCCGAGGCTCAGACGCCTTCAGAACGCGCGGGGTCCGGGGTCTCAGCCGTGCTGTGCAGCCAGCCAGCGTTCGGCATCCAGCGCCGCCATGCAGCCCATTCCGGCCGAGGTGACGGCCTGGCGATAGATGTGGTCAGTCAGATCGCCGGCCGCGAAGACGCCGGGAACCGAGGTGCGGGTGCTGCCCGGCTCTACCCTCACATAGCCGCCGTTGTGCAGCTCCAGCTGGTCCTTCACCAATTCGCTGGCGGGCGCATGGCCGATTGCGACGAAAAAGCCGTCGCAGGGGATCACGCTTTCCGCGCCGGTCTTGACGCCACGGATCTTCACGCCGGTCACGCTTGGCGGCATGTCGCTGCCCAGAACCTCGACCACCTCGCTGTCCCAAACCACGGCGATCTTGGGGTTCCTGAACAGCCGCTCCTGCATGATCTTTTCCGCGCGAAAGCTGTCGCGACGGTGAACGACCGTTACCTTGCTGGCGAAATTGGTCAGGAACAGCGCTTCCTCGACGGCGGTGTTGCCGCCGCCGATTACCACGATCTCCTTGCCGCGATAGAAGAAGCCGTCGCAGGTGGCGCAGGCGGAAACGCCAAAGCCCTTGAACCTTTCCTCAGACGGCAGGCCCAGCCATTTCGCCTGTGCGCCGGTGGCCAGGATCAGCGCATCTGCGGTGAAGGTCGTGCCGCTGTCGGCTTCGGCCACGAAGGGGCGGGCCGAAAGATCCAGCCGGGTGATGGAATCGGAGACGATCTCGGCCCCGGTTTCGCGGGCATGTTCCTCCATCCGCACCATCAGGTTCGGACCCAGCACCATCTTGTCGCCGGGCCAGTTCTCGACATCGGTCGTCTGGGTCAGCTGCCCGCCCGCCTGCAGGCCCTGGATCAACACCGGCTGCAGCATGGCGCGTGCCGCATAGACTGCGGCGGTATAGCCCGCCGGGCCCGAGCCGATGATCAGAACCTTGGAATGCCGCGTCTCGCCCATGCCGAACCCCCTTTGGGAAACCCGACCCCGATATATGCGCCACCGGCGGCGACCGAAAGCCCCGGCGTCACCGCACCGTGCGCATTGCGGTTTGCTGGTGTCCGGCGCAATGCACCGGGCGGTAACGAAGGTATCTTTGAAACTTTGTTGCGCAGGGGGGGGCAAAGCCCTAGATAGGCGGGGCAAGACGGAGACGGAAAGACATGGCGGGCCACAAGCTTGACGAGATCGACCGGCGCATTCTGGCCGAGTTGCAGGCCGATGGCCGGATGACCAATGTCGAGTTGGCCAGCCGTGTCGGCATCTCGGCGCCGCCCTGCCTGCGCCGGGTCCGCACGCTGGAAGAAGCGGGCTACATCACTGGCTATCACGCCGAGATCAACGCCCGCGAACTGGGGTTCGAAGTGGCGGTCTTTGCCACGGTACGGCTGAACAGCCAGGCGGAAAGCGATCTGGCCGTCTTCGAAGACCGCTGCCGAGCCTGGCCGCTGGTCCGCGAATGTCACATGCTGAATGGCGAGATCGACTTCATCCTGAAATGCGTGGCGCCCGACCTGTCGACCTTCCAGAGCTTTCTGACCGGCGAATTGCTGCGCGCGGCCAATGTGGCGAACGTCAAGACCAGCCTGGTCATCCGCTGCGCCAAGGACGAATCGGGCGTGCCCTTCGATGTGCTGGAAGACCGGCTGTCGCGCAGCGCCTGACCCGAAGGGCCGCATCTGCCGGTCCGGCAACGAACGTCGGAAATGAATGACGGCCCCGTTGATGTGCCAGAGGTGCACCGGGGCCGTTCATCCTGTCTTGCCCTTCCACCGTGAGCGCGGCTTCTGGCGTAAACCGGACCCTCGGGTCCGACACCTGGTACAGCAGCTGGGATCGCTGCTATGGGGAAAATTGGTGGAATTGTGGCCAGCTGTCAATTCTGCACCGCAAGATTGCGCAAAAGTGGCAACAATTCCGGGTTGCCGGGCCGACTAGGCCTCGGTGCCGCAGGGTTGGCTGCGGCCGGCGTCAATACCGGGGCGGATGCAGGGGCGGATGCAGGCGCACAGGCCCCGGGACGCAGGACCGGCTCACCGTGCCGCGATCGAATTGCGCGACGGGCCGGCGGGGCGGCGGGGCGAAACTGCCTTCTTCGCTGCGGCCTCGTCCAGGCTTTCCGGCTTGGAGCGGTTGCTGCGCATCCATGTGAAATCGGGCAGCGGCTCGGCCGAGGCCTCGATGACCGAGCGCAGCCAGCGGCGTTCGGTTGTCTTGTCCTTTTTCTGCGTCATCTCTCGATCTCCTCGTCTTGCACCCTTCTGGGTTGATTTGAATATGCCCCCGTACTGTGGCGGCGATTGGCCGCGAACGTGCCGGATTTGGGCCATTGCAAAGCCCGCCACCCCGGTGCCACCCAAGAAGGGCGTGCGGCTGGTCTGGCGAAATTAGTGAAGGATTAACCAAGTTCTATTGGGGATTGGCGGACTGCGCCGGCCATTTTCCCGCCAGGGCCACGGGCAATTGTGGCGAATGCGTGGCTAAAGTCGGATGATCGAGATCAGCCGGCCGTAGTCCGCCTCACCCGCATGGGTTGTCCGGCGATAGCTGTAGAAGCGCTCCGAATCGGAATAGGTGCAGTGGCCCACCCATTCCGTCGATGCCACCCCCGCGGCACGCAGCCGGTGAAGGCCGAAGCCGGGCAGGTCGAACAGGTATTTCCCGCCGGTGCCATTGGCAAAGAACCGGGCATGGTCGGGATCTTCGGTCAGGAAGGTGTCGAGGAACTCCTGCCCGACCTCATAGGCGCGCTGGCTGATGCAGGGGCCGATCACCGCGGCAATGTCGCGGCGCCGGGCGCCGAGCGCCTCCATCGCGTCGAGCGTCGCCTCCAGCACGCCGGCCAGCGCCCCGCGCCAGCCTGCATGCGCCGCGCCGATCACCCGCGCCCGCGGATCGGCGAAAAGCACCGGCTGGCAATCGGCGGTCAGCACCGAAAGCGCCAGGCCGGGGGTGGCCGTCACCATGGCATCGGCCTTCGGACGCGGGCCGTCGTCGACGGCGGCGGTCACGGCCAGCACATCGGCGGAATGAACCTGATGCACGCCGATCAGGGCGGCAGGTTCCACCTCCATTGCCGCGGCGGCGCGGCCCCGGTTGATTGCCACGATCTCGGCCTGATCGCTGGAGCCGGTTCCGCAGTTCAACCCGGCGAAGATGCCAGAGGAGGCGCCGCCCTTGCGCGTGAAAAAGCCGTGTCGGGCGGGCAGGGCGGCAGAGGTGACAATCTCAAGCATCGGCGAATCCGGGTGGCGGCGGGGCACCGGGCGCGAAGACGGCCAGCGCCTTGAACAGCGTCCCCATTTCCGACGGGTGGGTCAAGCGCCGCTGTGCTGCCCGGTGTGCGATCAGCGCCGCGCCATCCAGCGACGCGGCCAGCCGGTCGGCCCGCGCGTCAAGGCCGAGACGGGCAAGAAGCGTGCCCTGCGGCAGGAAGGCGGTGCGTGCCGGGGCCGCGGCGGCGGCCAGCGCGGCAAAATCCACATGGGCCGTCAGGTCGGCCTCGCCGGGGGCGGCCAGCGGGTCGCAGAAGGCATGGTCCTTCAGCGCCTGGAAAGTATCACCCTGGCCCCGCCAGCCACCGTAGTCAAGGATCAGCGCCATCCCGCCATGGGACAATATCCGCCGCGTGATCGCAGCCATGATCGCGGGCGCCGCGGGGCAGGTCTCGACGACATCCCCGGTCACGGTATCGGCCAGCCGGGGCGCCAGCGCGGCCAGCGGTGCCGCGGGGGCGCGACCAAGCGCCAGCCGACCATCATCGGCCAACCCGACGACGGTTTCCGCCCATCCCGCCGCCGTCCGGGTAAACTGCCGTATCGGCAAGGCATCGAAGAATTCATTCGCGACCAGGAACAGCGGCGCCTCGGGCAGGGCATCGGCGGTATCGACCCAGCTGGGTGCATGGCCGGCCAGCGCCTGCCGCTGCCGCGCGCGCAGCGTCGGTGAGGCTTCGACCAGCACGATCCGGGCCGCGGCGTGAAACCCCGCGACCCCGCGCGTGGCGCGCAGCAGATCGGCCATCAACGTGCCGCGACCGGGACCAAGCTCTGCCAGCGTGAAGGGCGAGGGCATGCCCAGGTCGAGCCAGGCCTGCGCGAGGCAAAGCCCCAGAAGCTCGCCGAACATCTGGCTGATCTCGGGGGCGGTGGTGAAATCGCCGGTGGCACCGAAAGGGTCGCGCGTCGCGTAATAGCCGTGCTGGGGGTCGAGAAGGCATTCGGCCATGAATTCGCTCAGCGGGATCGGTCCGCCGGCCCGGATGCGCCGCGCCAGCCGCGCGGCAAGCGGCGTCGGGCTGCCGGTCATGCCGCTGTTGCCGGCCGGGCCCGCAGCACGAACCACAGCCCCACGGCGATCATCGGCAGCGACAGGATCTGGCCCATCGTCAGCCCGTAGCCGGACCAGTGCAGCGCAAGACCAAGGGGATTGCCCTCCGAGATGAACTGCGCATCGGGCTGGCGGACGAATTCCACCACGAAGCGCGCCAGGCCATAGCCGATCAGGAACACCCCCATCACCCGGCCCGGAAAGCGCAAAGCACCCCGTCGCCAGATCAGCCACAGCAGCAGCAGACCGGGGATCAACCCCTCCAGTACCGCTTCGTAAAGCTGGCTCGGGTGGCGCGCGCAAAGGCCGGCAACCCCCGGGCAGGCCTGCGCGGCCGCGCCGGGGAAGGCCACGCCCCAGGGGAGATCCGTCTGCCGGCCCCAAAGCTCGGCATTGATGAAATTGGCGATCCGGCCGAGAAACAGTCCCGCCGGGGCGGCATAGGCGAAAAGGTCGCCCGCCGACAGCACCGGGATCTTCTCGCGCCGGCAGAACCACAATCCCGCCACGACGACGCCGAGAAAGCCGCCATGAAAGGACATGCCGCCCTCCCACACCCGGAAAAAGCCTGCGGGATCGTCGAGGAAATGCCCGGGCTGGTAGAAGATCGCATAGCCGAGCCGGCCGCCGATGATGACGCCGAGGATGACCCAGGTCATCAGCCGCTCCACCTGGTCGGGCGTCATCGGCGCGCCTGCGGACCACAGCCGCGGGGTGCGCACGGCCTGGGTGACAAGCGCCCAGCCGACCAGCAGGCCGGCGATATAAGCCAGCGCATACCAGCGCAGCGCAAAGGTCATGCCGCCGATCTCGATGCTGAAGATCTCGGGCGAAATGTTCGGGAAAGCGATCATGACGGTCCTTCCTGGGATCAGGTCGTTCTGTTGCGGCGGGCGGGTGAAGTCAACCGCGGCACGGGGTTGTGAAGGGCGGACGGCGCGCGCATATAGGGGCCAGCGCAAGGAGAGGGTGGATGCAGAGCCGGACGAAGTTCTTCGACGACATGAGCCAGCTGATGACGAATGCCATGGGCGTGGCGCAGGGCGCGCGGACCGAGGCGGAAACGGCGATGAAGGGTTTTGTCGACCGCTGGATGGCTGACCGCGATTTCGTCACCCGTGACGAGTTCGAGGCCGCGCGTGCGATGGCGCAGAAGGCCCGCGAAGAGAACCTGGCGCTGGCCGCCCGCATCGCCGCACTGGAGGCGGCGCTGGCAGGACAGGCCGGCGCAGGGCTGGCCGAAGCGGAGCAGGCCGGCGCGGAGCAGGCCGGAGGCTGAGCCTCAGTTCCGGATCATCCGGAACGCGGCCGAGGCGCCATAGCCCGCCGCCGCGGCCAGCAGCAGCGCGATCACGCCATAGAGCAGCGGCTGGGTCTGGGCGAGATTGTAGATCATCCGCTCCAGCCCCTCTTTCCGCACGTCGATGACCCGTTCCTGCCGCGCGATCATCTTGCCATCGCGCAGAAGGAACAGATGGACGGTATATTCGCCTTCGGTCAGGTTGGTCGGCAGCGTCACATCGGCGCGAAAGAGCGTGTCTTCGGTCAGTTCCACCGAACCTTCCAGCAGCCGGTACAGCCCCTCCTCGGTGCGCACCTGCACCAGGGCGCGCAGGAAATCCTCGGACTGTTCGGCCTGGGTGGTGATGCCGACGGCGCGGATCAGACGGTCGATCGTGACCGACTGGCGGAAATTCTCGGTCGCGGTAAGGATCTCCTCGATCGGCCCGGTCGTGGCCACGGCATAGAAGCTGGGCGCGCTGTCGACATCGACCGCGGCATTGTTGATCCAGATCCCCGCCACCCGGCCCTTGCGCCGTACCGTGACCGGGCCAGAGGGTCCCTCGACGGTGATCACGACGGACAGCCGCCCGGGCGGGGGCGGGGCCTCGCGCCGGACCGCGCCATAGACGAGGATCTCCGAGCCGTTGAAATCGGCGGTGATCGAGACGCGGTTCTGCGACAGGCCCGATACGATGCTTTCGGTCGTGGCCCCCGCGGTTCCCGCAGCCGCCCCGGTGCCCGCCTCGGCTTCGGTTCCCGCGCCCGTCTCGGCCTCCGCCTCGGCCCCGGCTTCGGTCTGGGCCGCGGCGGGCAGCACGGCGGCGGCCAGACCCAGGGTCAGCGACAGGCAGAGAAGCGCGGAGCGGATCACGGCATCGCTCCCGGGGTCACGGAGTAAAGCTGGTCGGGCTGCAGCAGCAGATCGGCCGCGATGCGCAGCGAGACCGCCAGCACAAGAAGCGACAGCAGGATCCGCAATTGCTCGGCCTTCAGCTTCAGGCCGATCTGCGCCCCGAACTGTGCCCCGATCACCCCGCTGAAGATCAGCAGCAACGCCAGCATCAGGTCGACCGAATGGCTGTTCACCGAATGCATCAGCGTGGTGAAGGCCGAAACGAAGATGATCTGGAACAGCGAGGTGCCGATCACCACCTTCGTCGGCATGCCCAGAAGGTAGATCATCGCGGGCACCAGGAGAAAGCCGCCGCCCACGCCCATGATCGCCGCCAGAAACCCCACCAGGGCGCCGATCAGCACCGGCGGGATCACGCTGATGTACAAGCCCGAGGCCCGGAACTTCATCTTGAAGGGCAGGCCATGCACCCAGTTGTGCGAATGCGCCCGCCGGATCGGGGCCTTGCCGTCCCTGTTGCGCAAAAGCGCACGCAGCGATTCCTGAAACATCATCGCACCGATGACGCCAAGGAAAAGCACATAGGACAACTGCACGAAAAGATCGACCTGGCCCAGCCGCTTCATCCATTCGAAGACCCAGATACCGATGATCGAGCCGCCGAAGCCGCCGACCAGAAGCACGGTCCCCATCCGGAAATCCACGGCCTTGCGCTTCATCTGCGCCAACACGCCCGAGACGGACGAGGCGACAACCTGGTTCGCGCCGGTGGCCACCGCCACCGCCGGCGGCACGCCGACGAAGAACAGCAGCGGCGTGATCAGAAATCCGCCGCCCACCCCGAACATGCCGGAAAGGAAACCGACAATTCCGCCGATGCCGAGGATCAGGAAGATATTCGCCGAAATTTCGGCGATGGGAAGATAGAGTTGCATGGGCAATGCCGGACAGGACGACGCATGTCGCCCAAAGGGTTGCGTCGATTTGACTGTGAAGTCAAAGGGGTTTTGCCCTAAATCCGGCTTTGCAGGAAATGTCGCAGGATGCGTTCCAGTTTTGCCGCACCCAGCGGTGCCATCGCCTTGGTATGCGCATGGCTGATGTTTTCGTCGCTCATCCCGGCGGCCATGTTGGTGATGGTCGAGATTGCCGCCACCTCCAGCCCCAGGAAGCGGGCAAGGATCACCTCGGGCACCGTCGACATGCCCACCGCATCGCCACCCAGCAGCTTCAGCATGCGGATTTCGGCCGGCGTTTCGAAGCTTGGCCCGGAATACCAGCAATAGACGCCCTCGGGCAGGGCGATTCCCTCGGCCGCCGCCGCCGCCTTCAGCGCCGCCCGAAGCGCGGGCGAATGCGCATCGGTCATCGGCACGAACCGCGCATCGGTCTTCTCGCCGATCAGCGGGTTCCGGCCGTTGTAGTTGATGTGGTCGGACAACAGCATCAGGTCGCCCGGCCGGATGTCGGGCCGCAGGCTGCCCGCGGCATTCGTCACGATCAGTTCCCGCGCCCCAAGCTCGCGCAGCACCTCAAGCGCACCGCGCATCGCGGCGGCATTGCCATTCTCGTAATAGTGCTCGCGCGCGCCGAACACCGCGACGCGGGCGCCGCCGAGCATGCCGATATGCAGATGCGGGTCATGGCCAGAGACGCCGGCATGGGGAAAGCCCGGCAGATCGGCATAGGGGATGGCCGGGCCATCGACCGCCCCGGCAAGATGGCCAAGCCCCGAGCCGAGGATCAGGCCAAGGCGCACGGGCGCGTCCCCTGCACGGGCGCGGATCAGGGCGGCGGTTTCGGCAGTCTGCGACATGGCCAGAGGTCTCTCGTGGGTCAAGACGCCCCGGGGCGGGGCATTCCGGTCAGCGTTCCTTGACGTAGGGTTGGCCGCCGGCGCGCGGCGGGATCGCCTTGCCGACGAAGCCGGCCAGGACGAGGACGGTCAGGATATAGGGCAGGGCGTCAAGGAAGGGCCCCGGCACCTTGAAATGCAGCACGCCCTCCACCACGTCGGGCCGCAGCGCCAGCGCCTGGAAAAAGCCGAACAGCAGACAGGCCCAGAGCGCGGCCACCGGGCGCCATTTGGCAAAGATCAGCGCGGCAAGCGCGATATAGCCGCGACCCGCCGTCATCTCCTTGCCGAAACCCGCCTGCAGCGCCGTGGCCATATAGGCGCCCGCCAGGCCGCACAGCACGCCGGTGATCATCACCGCCGCATAGCGCAGGCCCGTGACCGAGATGCCGGACGTGTCGACAGCCGCCGGGTTTTCCCCCACGGCGCGCAGCCGCAGGCCGAAGCGGGTGCGCGAAAGCACCCACCAGGTCAGCACGACCACCGCAAAGGCGGCATAGACCAGGATCGAATGGCCCGAGACGACCTCGTGGTAGAAGGGGCCGAGGATCGGCACGCCCTGCAAGGCATCCGCACCGGGCAGGTCGATCGGATTGAACCGGGCGTCGCCGGACAGCGGCGGGGTGCGGCCGCCCTGGCGAAACAGGCTCTGCGCCACCAGAACCGTGATCCCCGAGGCGAGGAAGTTCAGCGCCACGCCGGAAATCAACTGATTGCCGCGGAAGGTGATCGAGGCCACGCCGTGGATCGCGGCAAAGACCATAGAGCCGCCGATTCCGGCCATGAGCCCGACCCAGGCCGAACCCGAGGCATAGGCCACTGCCCCCGAGCACATGGCGGCGACCAGCATCTTCGCCTCGAGCCCGATGTCGAAGATGCCGGAACGTTCGGAATACAGCCCGGCGATGCAGGCCAGGATCAGCGGCGTCGCAAGCCGGACGGTCGAGGCCAGAAGCTGGAGAAGCGTGTCGTAATCCATCAGGCTGTCCCCGGCTTGACGCGGCGGAACGGCGCGAAGAGGCGGATCAGAATCATCCGCACCATCATGTCCAGCGCGCCGGTAAAGAGAATGACCAGGCCCTGCACCACGATCCGCATCTCGATGGGGATCTTGGTCCACAGGCCCAGTTCGGCGCCGCCCTGAAACAGGAAGCCGAAGAGAAAGGCGGCCAGAACCACACCGAAGGGGTGGTTGCGCCCCATCAGCGCCACGGCGATGCCGATGAACCCCGCCCCCGCGGCCGAGTTTGCCAGCAGCTTCTGCGCTTCGCCCATGGTGTTGTTGACCGACATCATCCCTGCCAGCGCGCCCGACATCAGCATGGCGACCATGATGATCCAGGTCGGATTGATCCCGGCATAGCGCGCCGCGGATTCCGACTTGCCGAAGGCGCGGATCTGATAGCCAAGCCGCGTCCGCCACAGCAGCGCCCAGACGGCGACGGCCATTGCCAGCGCCAGGAAGAAGGTGACATTGACCAGCACCTTGTCGGTGAAGATCAGGTTCAGGCCCGGCACCTCGTTCAGCCGCGGCAGGACGGTCGTCGCGGGAAAGCGCGCCGTGGCCGGACTCTGCTCGCCCTGCGGGCGCAGCACGTCGACCAGCAGATAGACCAGCAGGCTGGCGGCGATGTAGTTGAACATGATCGTCGTGATCACGATATGGCTGCCGCGCTTGGCCTGCAGCCAGGCCGGAATGGCCGCCCAGGCCGCGCCAAAGGCCGCCGCGCCCAGCGTCGCCCCCACCAGCGCCAGCGACCAGTGCGGCCAGGGGATGTAGAGGCAGGCCAGCGCCACCCCAAGGCCGCCAAGCTGCACCTGCCCCTCGCCGCCGATGTTGAACAGGCCGGCATGGAACGCCAGCGTCACGGCAAGGCCGGTGAAGATGAAGCTGGTGGTGTAATAAAGCGTATAGCCCCAGCCGAGGCCGGTCATGAGGCTGCCCTCGACCATCACCTTCAGCGCGGCCCAGGGGTCCTCGCCGATGGAAAGGATGACAAGCGCAGAGATGATCGCGGCAAGCAGCAGCGACACCAGCGGCACCAGGACCACATCGGCCCATCTTGGCAGGCGATCCATCAGGCGGCCTCCCCGTTGCCGGCGATGCCGGCCATCAGAAGGCCCAGTTCGGCCTCATTGGTGGCCTCGGGATCGCGGAAGCCCATGATCCGGCCATCGAACATCACCGCGATGCGGTCGGAGAGCGACAGGATCTCGTCCAGCTCGACGCTAACCAGCAGGATCGCCTTGCCGGCATCGCGCAGCGCGACGATCTGCTTGTGGATGAACTCGATGGCGCCGATGTCGACGCCGCGCGTCGGCTGGCCAACCAGAAGCAGGTCGGGGTTCTGCTCGATCTCGCGCGCCACCACGATCTTTTGCTGGTTGCCGCCGGAAAAGCTCTTGGCTGGCAGCCAGCAATCGGGCGGGCGGACATCGAACTTCTCCATCTTGCGGCGGGTGTCGTCGCGCAAGGCATCATTGTCCATGAAGAGGGCGTTCTTCTGGTATTCCGGTTCGTTGTAATAGCCGAAGGCCACGTTTTCCCAGGCGGTGAAGTCAAGGATCAGCCCGAAATGCTGCCGGTCTTCGGGAACATGCGCGATGCCCGCGCGGCGCCGGCTCTGGCCGTCGGCACCACGGCCCTGCAGCGCGATCTGGCCGCCTTCCAGCACGACGCGGCCCGAGGCGCGGTTTCCCGGCTCCAGCATGCCGCCCAGGACGGCCAGCAGTTCGGATTGCCCGTTGCCGGCGACGCCGGCAATGCCGAGAATCTCTCCGGCGCGGATCTCGAAGCTCACGCCCTTCAGCCGGTCCACACCGTGTTCGTCGCGCACCTGCAGGTTTTCGACCGAGAGCACCACCTCGCCCGGATGGGCCGGGCCCTTCGACACTTCCAGCAGCACCTTGCGGCCGACCATCAGCTCGGCAAGCTGCTCGGCGCTGGTTGCGGCGGTCTTCACCGTATCGACCATGGTGCCGCGGCGCATGACCGAGACATTGTCGGTCGCCTCCATGATCTCCCGCAGCTTGTGGGTGATAAGGACGATGGTCTTCCCTTGCTCCTTCAGCCCCTTGAGGATGCGGAACAGGTGGTCTGCCTCGGCCGGGGTCAGAACGCCGGTCGGTTCGTCCAGAATCAGGATCTCGGCCTGGCGATACAGCGCCTTCAGGATCTCGACCCGCTGCTGGTGGCCGACCGACAGGTCCTCGATCAGCGCATCGGGATCGACGTCCAGCTCGTAGTCGCGGCTGAGCCGTTCAAGCTCGGCCCGCGCCTTGGCCAGCGAGGTCCGCAGCATCGGGCCATCCTCGACGCCGAGGATCACGTTTTCCAGGACGGTGAAATTCTGCACCAGCTTGAAATGCTGGAAGACCATGCCGATGCCGGCGCGGATGGCGCTCTGGCTGTCGGGGATGGCGGTCAGCCGGCCATTGATGAAAATCTCGCCGGAATCGGCGCGGTAAAAGCCGTAGAGGATCGACATCAGCGTCGATTTTCCGGCGCCATTCTCGCCGATGATGCCGTGGATCGTGCCTTTCGGCACCGAGATGTTGATGTCCCGGTTCGCCTGGACCGGACCGAAGGCCTTGGAAATGCCCTTCAGCTCGATCGCATAGGGGGAATCGGGGGGGGCGGCCACGCCGGGCCGCCCCTCAACCTCTGCATTTGCCATTCGGTCGGCTCAGAACGTCATGGCCGGGCAGGTGTCGTCGGTGCGGTAGTCATGCACCGAGATCTCGCCCGCGACGATCTTGGCCGCAGCCTCGTCGACCTTGGCCTTCATCTCGTCCGAGACGAGCGGCTTGTTGTTGTCATCCAGCGCATAGCCCACGCCTTCTTCCTTCAGGCCCAGCGTCAGCGGCGCGGTGTCCAGCGCCTCGCCGGCGGTAAAGCTGTTGTAGACCGCATTGTCGACGCGCTTCAGCATCGAGGTCAGGACCTGGCCGGGGTGCAGGTGGTTCTGGTTCGAATCGACACCGATCGACAGGATGCCCTCGTCGGCCGCGGCCTGCAGGACGCCAATGCCGGTGCCGCCCGCTGCGGCATAGATCACGTCGGCACCCTGGCCGATTTCGGCCCGGGCAAGTTCGGCGCCCTTCACCGGGTCGTTCCAGGCGGCCGGCGTGGTGCCGGTCATCGACGAGACGATCTTGATGTCGGCGTTCACCGCCTTGGCGCCCTGGGCATAGCCGCAGGCAAAGTTGCGGATCAGCGGAATGTCCATGCCGCCGACAAAGCCGACGGTGCCGGTCTTGGTGGCCATGGCGGCCATCATGCCGACCAGATAGCCGCCCTCATGTTCCGAAAAGCCGATCGACAACACATTGGGGTTGGTGGCCGGGTCGACCCAGCCGTCGATGGTCACGAATTTGGTATCGGGAAAGTCGGGGGCCACCTTCGTCAGCGGATCCGACATAGCAAAGCCGGTGGTGACGATCGGATTCGCACCCGATTCCGCCAGGCGGCGCAGCGCCTGCTCGCGCTGGGCCTCGTCGGAAATCTCCAGCTCCTTGTAGGTGCCGCCGGTTTCCTTGGCCCAGCGTTCGGCGCCGTTGAAGGCGGCTTCGTTGAAGGATTTGTCGAACTTGCCGCCAATATCATAGATCAATGCCGGTTCGGCCAGCGCGGCGCCCGCCATCAGCGCCAGAACGGCCGTAGCCCCCGACAGGGATTTCAGAAAGGTCATGGGTCTTGCTCCCGGTTGATGAACCATGTTCCGCCCAGTCCGCCGGCGCGTCGTCTGACGGCCGGTCGCGGGTGGATTGGCGCCATGATAGCCGTCAAGCCAAAGGGGGGGTCAAGACGAATTTCACGTCGGGTTGCCTGAAACCTGACCCGTTGGTCAGGCTTTGACGGTGCACGCGCCGGGTGGCGGCGGTGGAACGGCCCCTGCGGGGCTGGTGGCGGGGTGTCAGAGCGTCCGGCTCAGGACGAGGGCGTCGATGCGCCGGCCCTCGGATGTGGCGTAATAGCCGCGTCGCCGCCCCGAAAGCCGGAAACCCGCCGAATCGTAAAGCCCCAGCGCGGCGGCGTTTTCGGCGCTGACCTCGAGAAAGGCGGTTTCGGCGCTGCGCAGGCGGGCCTGGTAGAGGAACCGCCCGACCAGCCGGCGCCCCAGCCCGCGGCGCCGGGCCTCGGGCGCGACGGCAAGGGTCAGAAGCTCGGCCTCGCCCGCGACCGCGCGGCCGAGAAGAAAGCCCGCGTCGCCCTCGACCAGCAGGAAGGCCAGCGGGTCGAGGATGAGGGCCGCGAAATCGGCGGCAGACCACGGCGGCGGCATGCGGAAGGCGCGGGCATGCAGGGCGGCAAGCTGATCTGGGGTCACGGCAGGATCACCGGCGGCGGATCGGACGGCGGCGCGGCATCTGCGCCACGCAGGTAGAAGGGGGCCGGGCGCGGCTGCGCCAAGCCCTCTTGCCCGCCCGCCGTTCGGGCAGCGTCGATCCGGGCAGCGTCGATCCGGGCGGCGGCGACCCGGGCGATGGCCTCGGCCAGTGGCATTGCCGGGGAAAGGGCCGCGCCCGGCTGCGCCGCACTGCCCGCTACCGCGCCCGACCACGGCGGCAATGCCCCGGCCTCGGCCAGCCGCGCGGGGGAATTCGCGCCCGTGGCGGGAAAGTCCTGCAGATAGACCATGCCGCGGCGGGCGTCCTCGATCACCCGCAGCGGCCGCGGCAAGCCATGCGCCCGCGCCTCGAACAGGGTGACGCCCACCGCCGGCACGCCCAGTGCCAGCGCCAGCCCGCGCGCGGCGGCGACGGCGATGCGCACGCCGGTGAAATTTCCCGGCCCGGTACCGACGGCCAGCGTCGAAAGGTCGCGCCAGCCGATCCCGGCCGCGGCCAGCAAATCCTCCAGCAGCGGCATCAGCCGTTCGGCCTGGCCGGTGGCCATCGCCTCCTCGCGCAGGATCTTGCGGTCGGGCAAAAGCAAAGCGGCGGCGCAATGCGCCGCCGATGTATCGAAAGCCAGCGTGATCTCAGGCCGCGACAGGGCGGACCTCGGTCACTTCGGGGATATAGTGCCGCAACAGGTTTTCGATCCCCATCTTCAGCGTCAACGTCGAAGAGGGGCAGCCGGCGCAGGCGCCCTGCATATGCAGGTAGACGACGCCGCGGTCAAAGCCGTGGAAGGTGATGTCACCGCCATCCTGCGCCACGGCAGGCCGGACACGGGTATCAAGCAACTCCTTGATCTGGCGGACGATATCGCCATCCTCCTCGGCAAAGTTCCCGGCATGGCCCGGCCCGGCCTCGCCCGTCAGGGCGGGGGCGCCGGACTGGTAGTGCTCCATGATCGCACCGAGAATCTGGGGCTTGATATGGGGCCATTCCACATCCTCGGCCTTTGTCACGGTCACGAAATCCGTGCCGAGAAACACTGCCCCGACCCCACCTGCCGCAAAGATGCGAGTGGCCAGGGGCGATGCGGCGGCCGCTTCGGCCGAGGGAAAATCGGCGGTTCCGGCCGCCAGCACGGTCTGGCCCGGAAGGAATTTCAGCGTGGCGGGGTTGGGAGTGGATTCCGTCTGGATGAACATGGTCTGCCCTCCGGCTGTTACCTGGCGGATATGCGCTCGGCCGCCGCCCGAGTCAACCTTGCGGCGCCCAGGCAGGCGGCCGGGCGGCCGGGCGGGCCTCAGGCCAGATCGGCGCCGTAATAGGCATACATCTGGTCGATTGCGCTCAACCTGCGCAGATCGACGCGACGCAGCATCGCGTACTCGTCGGCCTGGCGGGCGATTTG
Organism: Paracoccaceae bacterium; assembly: GCA_014879735.1. Lineage (GTDB taxonomy): Bacteria > Pseudomonadota > Alphaproteobacteria > Rhodobacterales > Rhodobacteraceae > Pseudogemmobacter. The sequence goes on along the minus strand of JACSRN010000108.1, from coordinate 8,627 downwards.
TGGCACGGCGGCCTGTGCCGGGGTGAGGGATGGCAATGGAACGGGTTTCGGCAGCGACATGGCGTCCTTCCTTCCTGCGATCTCCTCCCGCCCCCGAAAGATAGGCGCCTGGCGCGGCGTGGGAAACAGCCTGCTGCGCATGTCCGCGATGCAGGCGCCGCATGACGGCAGGACCCGGCCGGATCGCTGGCCGCACAGGGCAAACGCGCTGGTCAGGGCGGGCAGGCGGTCCAATCGCGGAGCGAAGCCCCGGGAAGGGGGCGATACCGCCGATCGGCTGATCGGGACGGGGATCCCGGGGCCGCACCCGACCGAGGGCCGCTTCCGCGTCACCGGCGAAGGGCGCGCGGGAGGCGCCCAGTTCCGACCCCGCAGGCGGCGACAGCGACGGGGGATCGCAGGATCGCCATGAATCCGGTCCCGGCCGGCCGCTGGATGGCGGCATGGCCTAGCCGGGTCTCCGCGGACCCGGCCGCCGTTTTCGGCCCGAAAAGCACGAAGGCGCCGGGAGGGGCGCCTTCGCAGCCATCGCCGTCAACTCCCCGCCAACGCCCTTGGGGGCGGGGTCGCCGTCATTGGTAGCAATGCAGTGGCACGACCGCGCGGGCGACGCCATCGGGCAATTCGCCCGACAGATCCGTGCCCGACCCGTCGCCCTGCGGCCGGCTGATGCGGTTCTGCGCCAGAAAGGTCAGCAACGGCCCCGAAGGTACGGCAAAGTTCATGTTCTGCGGCAGGCTGCCGGTTTCCTGCAGCACCGCCATGTCATCCATCCGGCTGACCACCACGCCGATCACCGCGCCCTTCTTGTTCAGCAGCGGCCCGCCCGAATTGCCCGGCTGCACCGGCGCCGTGATCATCACCAGGTTCGAACTGCCGTCCGGCCCGCGCAGCGCACTGACATTACCCGAGGTGACGACAAGGCCCTGATCGAGGCTGGTGTAATAGGGAAAGCCGAGCACGGTGATCGTCTCGCCCAGCTTCGGCACCTCCAGCGCCGAAAGCTTCAGCCAGACGCCGGCATCGGGCGCGCCCGACAGGACCGCGATATCCAGCGTCGAATCCGCGGCCATCACGTCCAGCGGCGTGCCGTCGGCCATCGCCATGGCGCGGCAGCCATCGATCACATGTGCCGCCGTGACCAGCGTCGTCGGCCCGATGTAGAAGCCGGACCCCGAGCCCTTGGGTTCGCCCGTCACCTTCTCGCGCGGCGTTTCGACCTCTGCCACCTTGCCCGGATCGACGGGGGCCGTGCCGGCAATCGTCTCTGGCACGCCAACGGGCGCCGCACCGCCGGGCGCGGTGCCAAGCCCGCCGCCGGGGGGGGGGGTGCCGAGTGCGCCGCCGCCATCCGCCACCGGCGGCACCTCTGCCGGCGCGGCCGCGACCGGGCTGCCAGGCGCAGGCGTCCCCAGCACATCGCCGGCAGGCTTGCTGCCTGGCGTCGGTCCGGGGGTCACGCCGGCGATGTCTATGGTGCCCGGTGCGGGCGGTTCGGCAACGACCGGCGGCGCCTCGGGGGTCTCGGCGACGCCCGGCGGCTTCGGTCGCAGCACCTGGTCCTTGGGATCGCCGGGGCCGGATGCCACGGGTTCGGGCATGTTGCCCGACCCGTCGCCGTTGACCACCTGGTCGATCACGCCGTTCGGTGTCCAGATCAGGGTGGCGGGGCTGCCGCCGACCATCACCGAGGTGGCCAGAAGGTTCAGGTGGCGCAGATATTTCTGCTCGATCACGATGGACAGCGTTGCCCATTTGCCCTTGTTCAGGTCGGACCGCGCATAGGCGATGAAGTCATTGTCGATCGTGGCCGAGGTAATCCACAGGCTGTCGTCATTGTATTCAAACGGTTTCGTTCCCTGTTTCACCTTGCCGCGAAACCAGTCGTGAACGGATTTCATATCGGCGAAATCGTCATAGCGGGCGATCATCGAGAAGCCCTCGTCCTCGGACAGGTATTCCAGGGTATTCTCGTTCTGAACTTCCTTCAGAAGCTGGAAGGGATGCAGGTAGGAGATATTGGCCTGTTCGTCGTAGAACAATTGCCAGTTGTTCGCGACCCGCTCTTCCTCGAAATCGATGATCAGATCCTCAAGGTCGCGGAACACCGGCACCGGATGGCCGCGCTCGCGCTGGACATAGGCCTCCAGCGCCGTCTGGGCATCGCTGCTCCATATGCCATCGACGACACCGTAATAATCGCCGGAAAAGGCCAGCGCCGCCTGCAGCGTGGCGGTGTCCTCGCGGCTCATCATCGCGGCGTCGAACGTCTGCTCGGTCCAGCCCTGCGCCCCCGCCTTCAGAGGTGACAAAATGACGACCGCAACCAGAACGATGATCGAAAGGAGCCCGCGCATGTCGCTAATCCCCGGAAAAGTCGAAGCAATGGATTGCGGCCATGCTGCCCCGGATTGCGTCGTTTGGGAAGTAAACTTTCGCAGGACCGGGGTCAGAGAATCCTGAGGTCCGGCGCCGATGCCGCGACACGGGTTGATTTTTCCGCCCTCATCTGCACGCTCGGGCGAAAGGGAAGGGCAGGGCAATGCATGAGGCAGGGTTCCGGCGCGGCAGGCTGGCCGATGCCGCGCGCAGCAACTGGGCGGGCGATGGCCCGCGGCCCGTCGCCTGGTCGGCCTGGTATCCGGCGGTCCCCTCCGCGGTGCCGCCGGCCAATGGCACCGCGCGGGACCGGCGGCTGTTTCGCGCGCCCCGGCGGCTGTTCGGTGCGCCGCTGGCAGAGGGCGGGCCGTTTCCGCTGGTTCTGCTGTCGCATGGCACGGGCGGCACGGCCGAGGGCATGGGCTGGTTTGGCGAGCGTCTGGCCCGGATGGGGCATATCGTCATTGCAGCCGACCACCACGGCAATACCGCCGTGGAACCCTACCGCGCCGAGGGGTTTCTCTGCTGGTGGGAACGTGCCGGCGACCTTAGCCTTCTGCTCGATCATCATCTGGCCGATGGCCCCTTTGCCGGCCGGATAGATCCCGGCCGCCTCCATGCTGCGGGCTTTTCCCTCGGCGGCTATACCGTTCTTGCGGCGCTTGGCGCGCGCACCGATGTGGCGCGGTTTCTCGACTGGGCCGCGGGCACGCCCTTTGCCGCCGGCCCGCGTGAATTTCCCGACCTGAGCGCGCGCATCCCGGTGCTGCTGCGCGACAGCGCGCCGTTCCGCGCCGCATTGGACCGACAGGGCCAGGACTGGGGCGACGCCCGGCTGCGCTCGGGTTTCGCCATGGCACCGGCCCCGACCGTTCGCGGCTTTTCCACCGAAAGCCTTGCCGCGATCGACCGTCCGGTGGCGCTGGTCGTCGGCGGCGCCGACCGCGAGGCGCCGGCAGGGCCTTGCGCCGACTGGCTGGCCGCGCAACTGCCCGCGGCGTCGCTTGCGCATCTGGGGCCGGAGGTCGGGCATTACGTCTTTCTCGACGAATGTACCGCCTTCGGCCTTGAGGCCGAGCCGGCCCTCTGCCGCGATGCGCCGGGTGTCGACCGGCGCGCGATCCATGACCGGGCCGCGGCGCTGGCGCGGGATCTGTTCAGGTGATCTTTTCCAGCCGATCCTTCGACATGTCGCCGGGAACGATGGTCACGGGAATGGGAAGGCTGCCGGAACTGCGGGTCATCGCCGTCACCAGCGGGCCGGGGCCGGCCTTCTCGGTTCCGGCACCCAGCACCAGCACGCCGATCTCGGGGTCGTCGTTCACCAGGCCGAGGATCTCTGTCACCGGATTGCCCTCGCGGATCACCAGTTGCGGGTTGACGCCCTGCTTGTCGCGCATCCATTTGGCGAAGACCTCGAAATGCGCCTCGATCCGCTCGCGGGCCTCGGCGCGCATCAGATCGCCCACGCCCATCCAGTGCTGGAACGCCTCGGGCGGGATGACCGACAGGATGGTGACGCCGGCGCCGGTATGGGCGGCGCGCAAGGCGGCATAGCGCATCGCGTTCAGGCACTCGCGGCTGTCGTCAAGCACGACAAGGAACTTGCGCATGGGCGGCACTCCGTTTGACGGGCGGAGTTTGAACCGGCGTGCGGCCGAAAGGCAAGCCTTCAGGTAGCCTTTTCGACGGCGGCCCGGGCATGCCGCGTCATCAGGATCGAGCGGGCGATGTTCAGCACGCTCAGCGCGGCCCAGAGCCCGTGGTTGCCGAAGGCGGGCACCAGAACGGCCAGCGCCACGGCATAGATCGCGACGCTGGCCAGCATAAGGTTGCGCATCAGCCGTGTCAGCGTGGCGCCTATGTAGACGCCGTCCCAGGTCCAGGCGGCGGTGCCAAGCAGCGGCGAGACCGCCACCCAGGGCAGGAAGGTCCGCGCCTCGGCGCGGACATCGGGGGCGGTGGTCATCAGGTCGATCAGCGGCCCGCCGGCCAGGGCGAAGACCAGCCCCAGCGCGCCGGCGCCGGCAAAACCCCAGATCAGCGCCAGCCGCGTGGCCTGCCGCACCATCGCCGGCCGCCGCAGCCCGACCGCCTGGCCGACCAGCGTCTCGGCGGCGAAGGCAAAGCCGTCCAGCGCATAGGCGGTGATCCCCAGGAACTGCATCAGCACCTGATTGGCGGCCAGCGTCACGTCGCCCTCGCGCGCGCCAAGAAAAATGAAGGTGGTGAAGGACAGTTGCAGCACGACCGAACGGATCATGATGTCGCGGTTGACCACCGCCATCACCCGCAGCGCCGCCGCATCCCAGAGCCGGGCCAGTGCCGCGCGCAGGACCGGCCCGAACGCCTCGCGGCAGAGCCAGAGACCGAGGACGACCCCGGTCCATTCCGCGATCAGCGTGGCCGCGGCAACGCCCCCGACCCCCCAGCCAAGGCCAAGGACGAACCACAGATCCAGGATCACGTTCACGGCGTTGATCCAGAGCTGCACCGCCATCATGCCCTGCGCCCGCTCGACGGCCAGAAGCCAGCCGGTGATCGCGTAAAGCGCGATGGTGGCCGGCGCCCCCCAGATGCGGATGGCGACATAGTCGCGCGCCAGCGCCTCGACCTCCGGTCCTGCCGGGGCAATGGCGAAGGCGGCAGCCACCAGCGGCAACTGCAGCAGGATCAGCGCCAGCCCCGCCACACCGGCCACGACCAGCGCGCGCAACAGGATGGCCGAACGTTCCGCCATGTCCCCTGCGCCCTGCGCCTGTGCAGCCAGCCCCGAGGTGCCCATGCGCAGAAAGCCGAAGATCCAGTAGACCGTGGTCAGGATGATCGCGCCAAGGCCCACCGCCCCGATGGGCGCCGCCGCGCCCATCTGCCCGACGACGCCGGTATCGACGGCCCCCAGCAGCGGCACGGTTGCATTCGACAGCACGATGGGCCCGGCGATCCGCCAGATTCGCCGGTGGGTGATCTCGGCGATGCCGGTATCTGCCACGCTCATTGCCCGAGGGCCCGGCACCGCCGCGGGCGGCCGGGGGGTGTCGCGGCAAGGCACGGGCGGCGGGTCGGAGCGGTGGGAAGGATCATGGCGCGGGTGGTGCGGGGTGAAGGATCGCCGCCACTGAGCCGGCGGCGGTGGGGAAAGTCAAGGCGGGCAGGAGGGTGAGCCGCGGTTTCCCGGACCCCGGGGCTACCCGGTCAAAGGCGGCGCAGGCCGGATGGGGACGGGCGCGCGCGGCGCGGGCAAGCGGAAACTGGCGGCGCCCCGCGACACCACAAACCCTGCCTGCCGGCCAGACCACGCGGCGGCGGGGCCGGATGCGGCAGGGGCGGCCCGACATGTCGCCGCCAAGCAGGCGGCGCAGCCGGGCGCTGGCCGATGAACAATGCGGCAAGCCTGGATGGCCAGCGGCCGGCCCTGCGCTTGTCCGCGGGCAGGCCGCCGGAATGGCCTGATCGGCGGGACAGGCTTTTGCAACTGCGGGCGGCCCGGCGCTGAAAGCGCTTGACCGGGGCGGCTTTCGACCCGGCCCGGCAGGCGCGACCCGACCTTACCCCTGCAGCGTCCTTACGCCATAGCCCTCGCCGCGCGCCTTCATCGCGGCCACGGCGGCAATCGAGGCGGCGGCCGTGGTGAAATAGGGGATCTTGTCCATCAGCGCCACGCGGCGGATGTCGCGACTGTCAGAAACGGCTTGCGTGCCCTCGGTCGTGTTCATCACCAGTGCGATCTCGTCGTTCTTCAGCCGGTCGACAATATTGGGCCGGCCTTCATAGACCTTGACGACAAGTTCGGCCGTGACGCCGTTTCCGGCAAGCCATTGGGCGGTGCCACGGGTGGCGACGATCTCGAAGCCCATGGCGACAAGATCCTGCGCGGCGGCGGCAAGGGCGGCGGTCTTGTCGCTGTCCTTGACCGACAGGAACACCCGGCCGCTTTCCGGCAGGGTCATGCCGGCGCCCATCTGCGCCTTCAGGAACGCCAGCGGGAAGGTGCGGTCCCAGCCCATCACCTCACCCGTCGAGCGCATTTCCGGCCCCAGAAGCGGATCGACCCCGGGGAAGCGGGCGAAGGGCAGCACGGCCTCTTTCACGGAAAACCACGGCGTGATCGGGTCGGCCAGCGTCATCGGGTCGGCCAAGGGCAGCGGCGTGTCGGGGCCGACGCCGGCGGGGTAGGGCGGACGCTGCGGGAAATGGCTGAGCGGCTCACCCGCCATCAGCCGCGCGGCGATGGAGGCGATGGCACTATCGGTGGCCTTGGCGACGAAGGGCACGGTGCGGCTGGCGCGCGGGTTCACCTCCAGCACGTAGATCTCGCCATCCTTGATGGCGAATTGCACGTTCATCAACCCTACGACATTCAGCGCGCGGGCCATGACGACGGTCTGGCGCTTCAACTCCTCGATGGTTTCCGCGCTGAGTTGGTGGGGCGGCAACGAACAGGCAGAATCGCCGGAGTGAACCCCCGCCTCCTCGATATGTTCCATGATGCCGGCGACATGGACCGCGTCGCCATCCGACAGTGCATCGACGTCAACCTCGACCGCGCCCGACAGATAGCTGTCCAGCAAAACCGGGCTGTCGCCCGACACTTGCACGGCGGTGTTGATGTAATGCTCAAGCTGTGCGTCGTCGCGCACGATCTCCATCGCGCGGCCGCCCAGCACGAAGGACGGGCGGATCACCAGCGGATAGCCCACCTCATGCGCCACGGCGAAAGCCTCATCCCGCGACCGGGCGGTGCCGTTCACCGGCTGGCGCAGGCCCAGCTTGTGCAAGAGGCGCTGGAAACGTTCGCGGTCTTCGGCAAGGTCGATGGCATCGGGCGTGGTGCCGAGGATCTTGATGCCTTCCTCATGCAGCGCATTGGCCAGTTTCAAGGGCGTCTGGCCGCCGAACTGCACGATGACGCCGTGCAGCGTGCCATTTTCCTGCTCGACCCGCAGGATTTCCAGCACATGCTCCAGCGTCAGCGGCTCGAAATAGAGGCGATCCGAGGTGTCGTAATCGGTACTGACGGTCTCGGGGTTGCAGTTGACCATGATGGTCTCATAGCCCGCAGCCGTCAGCGCGAAACAGGCGTGGCAGCAGCAATAGTCGAACTCGATGCCTTGCCCGATCCGGTTGGGGCCGCCGCCAAGGATGACCACCTTCTTCGCCGGCGAGGGGCGGGCTTCGCATTCCACGTCACCCATCGCGGGCATCTCATAGGTGGAATACATGTAGGGCGTCTGGGCCTCGAACTCGGCAGCACAAGTGTCGATGCGCTTGAAGACGGCGGTGACGCCAAGGTTGCGGCGCGCGCGGCGGACCTGGCCTTCATCGCGGCCGGTCAGCTTGGCCAGACGGGCATCGGTGAAGCCCATCATCTTCAGCTTGCGCAGGCCATCGGCCGACAAGGGCAGGCCGTCGCGGCGGATCCGCGCCTCGGCCTCGATGATCTCGCGGATGCGGGCCAGGAACCAGGGGTCGAAGGCGGTGATGGCCTGAATGTCGTCGTTTGAGAACCCCTCGCGCATCGCCTGCGCGATGACGCGCAGCCGGTCGGGGGTGGCCTGCGACAGCGCCTTGGAGATGGCCGCCCGGTCGGGCGCGCCGGGGATGGCGATTTCGTCAAAGCCGGTCAGGCCGGTTTCAAGGCTGGCCAGCGCCTTTTGCAAGGACTCATGGATGGTGCGGCCGATGGCCATGGCCTCGCCCACCGATTTCATCGCCGTGGTCAGGAACGGCTCCGACCCCGGGAACTTCTCGAAGGCAAAGCGCGGGATCTTGGTCACGACATAGTCAATCGTCGGCTCGAAGCTTGCCGGCGTGACCCGGGTGATATCATTGTCCAACTCGTCCAGCGTATAGCCCACGGCCAGTTTCGCGGCGATCTTGGCGATGGGAAAGCCCGTGGCCTTGGACGCCAGCGCCGAGGATCGTGACACCCGCGGGTTCATCTCGATCACCACCATGCGGCCATCGGCGGGGTTGATCGCCCATTGCACGTTGGAGCCGCCGGTTTCCACGCCGATCTCGCGCAACACGGCGATGGAGCCGTTGCGCATGATCTGGTATTCCTTGTCGGTCAGGGTCAGGGCAGGGGCCACGGTGATGCTGTCGCCGGTATGCACGCCCATCGGATCGACGTTTTCGATGGAACAGACGATGATGGCGTTGTCGGCGCGGTCGCGCACCACCTCCATCTCGTATTCCTTCCAGCCGAGCAGCGATTCATCGACCAGAACCTGCGCGACGGGGCTGGC
>JACSRN010000104.1 GCA_014879735.1 Paracoccaceae bacterium | reverse complement strand
GATGCCACCGATGCCCATGTTCGGGGGGCGGTGGTGTATGGCCAGAGCCATTGCCATTCCCGCGGGGGCTCTCCCGCCCCCGCGGGAATGGCAATGGCTCTGGCCATACACCACCGCCCCCCGAACATGGGCATCGGTGGCATCACACCCGCCATAAAGCTGCAAATGGCCGCGCAAGTTCTACGGATGCACCCCGTCAAGAATGAGCGGATCATCCCAAACACCGGCGCCCGCATCGGGCGCTGGACATGACCCCCCGCCGAGGCATGCAGATTGGTGGCTTAGCCGGAGCAGATTTCCCGTGATCAGTACAGGACACCCTCAGGGACGCCTTCTTCGCCGTCCTCTTGCGCCTGCGGCCACAACTTCTGCAAGTTCCTAGCCTACTTTCAGGCTTGGCTTGCATGGATCATCTCCGCGATCCGGGCTCCCAAAACCACCTGCTCCGGCTGCGTCGGACCTCAGTTCGCCCGAAAACCCTTGGCTTACGACGAACTATTTAGGGTCAGGACTCTTTCTCGCGTCCTAGCCAGAACATGATGGTTGCGGCGTGGGCGACGGCGGCGAGGGCGACCTTTGGGCATCTGTCGTAGCGTGTGGCGACCCGCCGCCGGTCTTTGAGCCTTCCGAACATGATCTCGATGCGGTTACGGCGTTTGTAGCGGCGCTTGTCGTGCCTGATGGGCTTGCCGCGAGACTTCCGGCCAGGGGTGCAGGGCTTTATGCCCTTGTCTTTCAACGCTTCCCTGAACCAGTCAGCATCATAGCCGCGGTCGGCCAGCAACCACTCCGCCTTTGGCAGGCTGCCCAGCAGGGCCGCCGCACCGGTGTAGTCGCTGACCTGGCCGGCGGTCATGAAGAAGCGGAGCGGGCGCCCCTCAGCGTCAGTGACGGCATGCGACTTGGTGTTCATGCCGCCCCCGGTTCGGCCGATCGGACGGCCTCTCTGGTCGCCGGCCCCCCCCTTTTTCCGACCGCAGGCTGGTCGCCGTGCGGTGTGCCTTCAGCCAGGTCGCGTCGATCATCACCGTCTTCGGAACGGCTGCCTCGGCGGCCGGACCATCCATCATCCGAGCGAAGATACCTGCCTGATCTTCTCGCCGCCCGCGATGCCATCGAAGACGTCGCCCACGTACACACCTGAGACCCGATGGAAGGAACAGACATGCCGATCTCGACTGCATCCATAGCCACGCCCCACGGCAGCCGATACCTCCAGCAGCTCTGCAAGCATTGGTCGCACCGCTATGCGGTAACCTTCGATCCGGCGCAGGGCATGATCGACTTCGGCGGCGGTAAGTCGGCCCGGCTGTCGGCCGATGCCGCGATGCTGCGGGTCCAAGTGACATGCCCGGATCCGGCGGCGCTGTCCGGCCTGTTCGATGTGGTCGAGTCGCACATCCTGCGCTTTGCCTTCCGCGAGGAATTGCAATTCGATTGGCAAGTGGACCTGACGGTCTGACTGCCGATCGCGTGGAGAGAGGCCTTCGCCTGTGCGGCGCAGCTCACGGCTCACCCCTTCAGGGCGTGATGCTTTGCCCCAGACCCCGCGTTTCGGCCAAGGCCAACAGCGGCTGAAGCACCGCCAGATCCTGCAAGGCCATTCCGACGCTCTTGAACAGTGTGATGTCGCCTGCCGGGGACGGTGAAGCGCCCTGCTCGGCCAGCACCGCGGCCAAGGCCGTCATCGGCAACGTGTCGAGCTGGTCAGCAAACTCGCCCGCAAGTGCCCGCACCGAAGGGATGTGATCGGCGAAGATCCCGGCGCGGCGCAACAGATCGGGACCGAACTCGCGCACCCGATGCGTGCTCGATCCCATGGCGTTGACATGGGTGCCCGGGCGCAGCCATTCAGCCCGCAGCACCGGCTGGGCCGCGCTGGTGACCAGCGTAACGACATCCGCCACGGCGGCGGCGGTCGGCAGATCCACGACCGCTTCGACCGTCAAGCCCATGACCCGCGCGGCATGCACGACGGGCGCGGTGGCCTCGGCCCGTCGCGCCCAGATCAGATGTCGCGTGACCCCGGGCACACGGGCCAGCGCCTGCAGATGGGGCAGCGTCTGATGCCCCGCCCCGACGACCAGCGAGACGGCCCCTTCCCGGGATGCCGCCAAGGTCCGCGTGGCCAGCGCGGCCATGGCCGCCGTGCGGATTTCGGTCACCGCCCCGGCCTCGGCCAAGCCCTTGACCGCGCCGGTCGTGCCATCGAACAGCGTCACGATCCCCTGATGCGCAGGCAGACCAAGGGCGGGATTGCCGGGCATGACGCAGACCGTCTTTGCCGCCAGGGCAGAATCCTCCCCAGCGGACCAGGACGGCATGAGGCCGATAACACCGTTCAGCGCGGCCGCGCGCATCTCCTGCCGGACCTCCTGCCCCGCCATGCCGGCGTGTTCCGCCAGCAGCACCGCCCGGAGCGCGGCCTCGCAGTCCATATCCTGCGCAAGCTTCATCACGTCGGCGCGCGACAGGTAGCGCACAGCCATCACATGGCCTCGGCAAGCTGGACCAGTCGGTCGGCAAGCCCGGCGGCAACCAGATCCCAGGTCGCGGCGCCGTCTTGAGCGCGGGCCTTGTCGGGACGGTCGGTATAGCCGTCGATGGATTTCCAGATGGCTGCGCTGTAGACACCGCGACCCGGCTCCCGGGCGCCCGGCGCCTTCGCAAGCGCCACCGGCGCCTTGACCAAGTCGGCCCGCAGCGACAACATCAACGCGGTCTCCCAGCGCCCGGCATGGCCAGGAACCGGCACTTCGGGCGTCCAGTCGCCGCCATGCTCCCAATAGTCGACGGCCGCGACCGAGATCGGCGAGGTGGTCGAAATGGCGGCGGCGGCGGCGTGGCAGATGCCGGTGTTCCCGCCATGGCCGTTGACCAGCACCACCCGCCGGACGCCGCTGTGGGCCATGCTGCGGATCGCATCGGTCAGCACTTGCAGCAGGGTCGCGGGCGGAAGCGAAATCGTGCCGCCGAAGGGCAAGTGATGATCGGATGAGCCGATCCGTAGGAAAGGTGCCAGCAGAAGGTTCACTCCCGCCGCCCTTGCCGCCGCATCGGCCGCAAGCCGAACGGCGTGCATGGACAGCAGGCTGTCGGTTCCGGTTGGAAGGAAGGGCCCGTGCTGTTCGATGGCACCCAGCGGCACGACGACCAGCGCGTCGGGGGCCAGTCGCAGAATTTCCTCGCGGGTTAGTTCCTCCCAGGCGCGGGCGGCGTGGATCGGCTCCATCCGGGCTCTCCTTCAGATGATCGGCATGACGCCCAGGACATGCAGCACCGTGGTCTTGTTCCACGAGGCCCATTCCTCGCGGATCAGCCCTTGTTCGAAGCGCAGCAGGGTCAGCCCTCCGGCCCTCACCCGTTTTCCGGTGGGCGGGATCCGCAGATAGGTCCCGGTATGCGTGCCCTCGGCGTGCCACCGATAGGCGACCCGGTCGCCTTCGATCACGAAATCGTCGACCGAGGTCGTGTTGTCGGAAAATGCATTCTGCCGATCCGCCAACACCTCCAACCAGTCGTCGGCGCCGTAATCCCGGTCCGATCCATGTCGGAGGTAATCCGGGGAAAGATAGCGCCGCATCGCCTCGGGTCCGTCGCGGTTGACCGCGATCCAAAGCTCCAGGATCGTCTCTTTGTGCGAGGTCATGCCGACGTGCCTTTCCTGTCCGTGGCAGGGGTGAGCGCGCCACCGTCGAAGAAACCTGCGTTGTGATAGACCAGCGGCGCCTTGCCCGACGCCGCCGCCGTGACAACCCGACCGATGAAGATCGTATGTGTCCCGGCGGGCAGCATGCTGACGATGTCCAGCTCCAGCTGTGCCGCCGCACCATTGATCAGCGGCTGCCCCTGAGGTCCGGGGAGCCAGTCCAGACCGGCAAATTTGTTGCCCCCCGACACCGCGAACCGGCGCGCGACATCCAGTTGGTCGGACGCAAGGATGCTGATGCCAAAACTGCTGCCTGCAAAGAACCGCGGATAGGTGCTGGACGTTTCGTTGATGCAGACCAGCACCATGGGTGGTGCGAGGGTGATGCTGGCGAACGCGTTCACCGCCAGGCCGAAAGGCTGTCCCTCCAGGGCTGTCGTGACGATCGTCACGCCGGAGGGAAAGGCCCGATGGACCATCTTGACCCGGCTGACCAGATCGTCCGGCTGATTGGAATCGTTCATCTTGCCTCCGTGGAGAATGGGCGCGCAATCACTGCGCGCCCCATAGGGTTGTCAGTCGACGACCTTGCGCAGCTCGGGAACATGCGCTGTGCGGATGTCGACATTGCCGACGTTGGCAATCCTGGCGCTGGGGATGGCCTTGGGCGGCTGCACACGGGCGCCGTATTCGCTGTTGGTCAGCGCGGCAGCACGCGGTGCGTCCTGATCCCAGATCGGCTTGCCGGTGCGGCTGCGGAAGCGCGGCATGACCTCTTCGGCGAAGATGGTCATGTTCTTGCGCGCCATCCAATGCGGCATGGTCCAGCTGTCACCTGTGACCAGCAGACGGCCCGCACCGAGTTTGGTCGTGATCTCTTCAATGCGCTCGGCCACGGTCGAGGGCGAGCCGACAATGATCTGGCCGCTGGCCTGGGCTTCCTCGAAGGTCGTCTGACCGATGTCCTTGCTGCGGTAGCCGCCCGCCATCATCCCGCGCAGCGATTCCGATGTGACATGGCCGGGCGGGAAGCTATCATGGAAGGGCGAGCCAAGGTTGTTCTGGATCAGCGACATCAGATGCGCCTCGGATTCCAGGCGCGCTTGGGCATCGGTTTCCGCCACATGGACATGGGCGGTGGCGACGATGCGGCGCGGATCCATTTGCTGACCTGCGGCTGCCACTTCGTTGCGGAAGGTCTCGCAGTTCTTCATCAGGATCGGCCAGGGGACCAGCACGGCGACATAGGTATAGCCGTTCTTTGCCGCGAAGCTGAGCGAGTCCTTCGAGCCCGCCGCCGGAATCCAGCACTCGGGATAGGGCTTCGTCAGCGGCTTGGGCCAGAGGTTCACATATTCCGTCTGGAAGAACTTGCCGTCGAAGGCGAAGGGTTCGTCGCTGGTGAAGGCCTTCACAAGGAAGTCGTGGCCTTCGCGCAGCTTCTCGCGCGCATGGGTCGGGTTCATGCCCAGCGTGTGGTAGTTCGGCCCGATCCCCATCGGCAGGCCAAAGAAGTAGCGGCCGCGCGAAACGATGTCGAGCGTGGCAATCTCTTCGGCATAGCGCTGCGGCGAGGCATAGCTGTTCATGATCGCACCCACCGCGCCGACCCGCATGCGCTGGGTCTTAGCCAGGATGGTTGCCGCCATGATGTTCGCCTGACCGACCAGCGCGGTCGGGCCGCCGTGCTGCTCCAGGATCACGCAGCCGTCGAAGCCCAGCTTCTCGGCAAAGACGACGTTCTCGACATAGTCTTCCACCAGTCGCTGGCCACGAAGATCATCGTACCAGGTGGTCGGCGTGGTGATGAACCGGGTCTTGTCCATCTGGTCGCGACGCGGTGCGAAAGGGTATTTTCCGCCGTTGCAAACATAGAATTCAAGTTCGTTCATGGCATCAGTCCTTGCTGGCTGCGGCGACAAAGCCGGAAAGCATCTCGGCAAGCGCCTTGGGCGCCTGAACAAAGGGCACATGGCTCGTCGGCGCATCTGGGTTCGAAATGGAGGCGAGCGTCGCGCCCGGAATGTATTCCGCATATTTGCGCATGACATCGGCATTCAGGATGCGGTCTTCGTCGGGCAGAATCACCTGCGTCGGCGCGGTCACGCGGCCCAGGCGGCGCGGCAGCTTGATGTTGTGGCGCGGTTGCCAGGCCAGGCGCGCGACGGTGGTTTGCTGCTTGTAATTGCTGATCAGAGACTCGGTCGGATCGCCGTCATCGGTGTATTCGGCGTATTTGTCGGCACCGCCGTTGAAGATCCGCTCCAGCGCTTCCTCGCCGGACTGACGGAATGAATCGTGCAGGTTCGCGCCCTTCAACCCGGCCGGCGTCAGCAGTTGCAGCGACTTCAGGCGCTCGGGATAGAAGCTCGCGAATTCGGCGGCGATCCAGCCACCGAAAGAATGGCCGATGACATGGACCTTTTCCAGACCGAGAGTGTCAAGCAGCTCGGCGTAATGCAGGACGACATCGCTGAAATTGTCCAGCCATTCCGGCATTTCCGTATCACCGAAGCCGGGGTGGTCAGGAACGATCAGATCGACCGAACGGGATAGCTCCTCGTAGAACGGCAGCCAGCGGCGGGTCATGCCATTGCCGTGCAGATACAGCACCGGCTCGCCCGCCCCTTCGCGCCGATAGGCGGTCTTGAGGCCGTGGACGTCAATCCATTTCGGCTCGGTATAGAATGGCCACGGCAGTTTCGTATCCATGTGGCGCCTCCTCTCTATCATAGTGTTTATGTTACGCGGCCAAATCTGCAGCCAGCTTGGCTCCCAACTTGCCCTTACCATTCCGAGGGTAAATCACCACGGGATGTGACCGGGTCCCGGCCGACCCTGCGTTCACATCCCAAGACGACAGACCTACCCGAAGCCATATGCCAGACTGACGACAAGGACGGCTCTGGAGCGATCCAGGCTGTTCACTAACAGTTCACGACGGAGAGCGAGGGAATGAAGTTAGATCAGCCGGCGGTCAATGTGACCATGAATGCCGCCGAAGCGACGGTCACGACGCTTCTTCACAATGAAATCGGGACGCTATTTGCACTGCCCGGTCTGCACAATGACCCGCTGTTCGATGCCGCGTACAAGACGAACGGAGCCCTGCGGGTTCTTCATGCCCGCCACGAACAGGCCACTGCCTACATGGCGCTTGGAGCGGCCATGTCGACCGGGCTTCCTCAGGCCTTCGCGGCCGTGCCCGGACCGGGTTTCCTGAACACCACGGCGGCCCTGTTGTCCGCCGAGGGCACCTGTGCGCCGGTCCTGGGCATCATGGGGCAGATCCCGCAGCGCGACATCGACCGCAACCACGGCCACCTGCACGAGATCCATGACCAGATCGGCATGGCCTCGCATGTGACCAAATATGCCCGCCGCATCCGTTCGGCCGCCGAAGCTCCGCGGATCGTGACCGAGGCGCTGACCCAGGCGCTTTCCGGGCGTCCGGGTCCGTCGGTCGTCGAATGCGCGATGGATGTCTGGGCCATGTCGGACGCCGTTTCCCTACCCGCCCACAGGGCGGAGGCCCATGTCGATCCGGTGGATCTGGCCCGGATCGAGGCGGCGGTCGGTCTGATCCGTGCGGCCCGCCGCCCGATGATCGTGGTGGGCGGCGGTGCGCTGGACGCGCCGGAACAGGTGCGAGCCCTGGCCGAGCGGTTGAACGCCCCGGTGCTGTCCTACCGGCGCGGGCGGGGTGTCATCCCGACCAACCATCCGCTGGCAATCAGCCTGCCGGTCGGCCACCGGCTGTGGCCCGAGGTCGATCTGGTCATCGCCATCGGGACGCGGTTCTTCATCCAGGAACTGCAATGGGGCACGGACAAGGATCTGAAGGTGATCCGCATCGATGCCGATGCCGAGGCGCCCGGCCGCAACCAGGTGCCGGACATCGCCATGATCGGAGATGCCGCGGCCATCGTCGGCACGCTCAACACGGTGCTGGCCGCGGGCAGCGTCACCCCGGTTGGCCCCGGGCTGGACCTGCGCCCGCATCTGGCCTGGTTCGAGCAACGCATCTCGCGGCTGGAACCCCAGCGCGGCTATATCGAGGCGATCAGCGCCGCGCTTCCGCCTGAGGGCATCTTTGTGGACGAGGTGACGCAGGTGGGGTTCGCCAGCCGTCTCCTGATGCCGGCATATCGTCCGCGCAGCTTCATCTCGCCCGGCTACCAGGACAACCTAGGATGGGGCTATGGCACGGCCCTGGGCGTGCAGGCCGCCAATCCCGACCGCCCGGTCGTGGCGATCGCCGGAGACGGCGGGTTCATGTATCAGGTGGGAGAGTTGGCGACGGCCGCTCAGCACCAGTTGCCGCTGGTCGTGGTGGTATTCGACAATGCCATGTTCGGCAATGTGAAGCGCATCCAGCAAGAGCGGTATGATGGACGCATTCTCGCGGCAGATCTCGTAAGCCCGGACTTCGTGAAGGTGGCCGACGCCTTCGGCGTGGCTGGACATCTTGCCGAGTCCCCTGCCGAATTGCAGGCCACGCTGAAATCCGCGCTGGCCGAACGAGGCCCTTCCCTGATCCAAGTGAAATGTGGCGAGATGCCCAGTGCCTGGGACATGCTTCTGATGCCGCGCAATCGCGGCTGACGCGATCAACAGGCCGCCGCGTCGTGATCGCGGCGGCCCGGTCACAGCGGGCTGCGCCCTGCCCCCCCTTCCCCCCTCAGACCTCAAGGACTCCCGCGTGTTCAATTCCTTCGCCGCCCCCCCTGTCGATGCCATCCTTGCCCTGTCCCAGGCCTTCCGCGCCGATCAGCGGCCCGGCAAGACCGATCTCGGGATCGGCGTCTACAAAGACAGCGCTGGCGCCACGCCGGTGATGCGGGCTGTGAAGGCCGCCGAAAAGCGCGTCTGGCAGTCCGAGGGCAGCAAGGCCTATCTGGGGCTGGGCGGCGATGAGACCTTCGCGCAGGCCATCGACGATCTGGTCCTGGGGGCCGCAGTGGACCGGGCGCGGGTGCGCAGCATCCAGACCGTCGGCGGAGGCGCCGCCGTGCGGCTGATCTGCGACATGCTGGTCGAGGGCGGGGCGAAAACCATATGGGTTCCCTCGCCTACCTGGCTGAACCATATCCCGATCGCCCGCTCCGCCGGGCTGGTCGTGCGCGAATATGCCTATCTCGACCACGTCACCTCGGCCATCGCCTTCGAGCGGATGCTTCAGGACCTTGCCCAGGCCGAGGCGGGCGATGTCGTGCTTATCCATGGCTGCTGCCACAATCCTTCGGGCGTCGATCTGGAAGCGACGCAATGGACCGAACTTGCGTCGCTACTGTCCAAACGCGGCTTGCTGCCCTTCATCGACATCGCCTATCAGGGCTTTGGCGACGGGTTGGATCAGGATGCCGCGGGCCTGCGCCATATCGCGGCCCAGCTTCCCGAAGTGGCAATCGCCACCTCCTGCTCGAAGAATTTCGGCGTCTATCGCGATCGGGTCGGCACCGCGATCCTGCTGGGCCAAGATGCAGCAGGCGCCGATCGTGCAAAGGCGGTGCTTCTGGCCAAGGGCCGCGTCAACTATTCTTTCCCGCCGAACCATGGCGCCGCGACCGTGGCGACTATCCTGAACGACCCGACCCTGGCCGCCGACTGGCGCGAAGAGCTGGAATCGATGCGCAAGCGCATGGTCGGCACTCGCGCGGTCTTCGCAACCGCCCTGCGTCAGGCGACGAACTCGGACAGGTTCGACTTCGTCTCCCGTCAGAAGGGCATGTTCTCGCTGATCGGACTGGAGCCGGCGGCGCTTCAGAAGCTGCAATCGGAACATGCGATCTTCATGCCACCGGATGGCCGGATGAACGTTGCCGCCCTGCGGGAGACCGATGTCGAGCGCGTGGCCGCAGCCATCGCCGCGGTCGCCTAGATGAAGTTTCGCCGCATCAACCCCTTCCGTCAGGGTCGCGACAGGGATGCTCGGTCCCTTGCCATGCCCTTCACGGGCGAGGCGCGGATCCCCGACAGGACGGATGTCGTGGTCATCGGCGGCGGAATCGGCGGGCTGACGACGGCCCTACATCTGCGCGAGGTCGGGCTGCGCGTGACGCTCTGCGAGAAGGGCGTGGTGGGCGGCGAACAGACTTCGCGCTCCATGGGATGGGTGACAAGCCTCGGCGATGGGCCCGGGCGGGTCGACCTGTCCCTCGCAAGTGCGGCGCTTTGGGACGGCTACGCCCGCGATTGCGGCCCTGCCCTGACCTTCCGCCGGGACGGCGTGCTGCTCGCCTGCCAGACCGAAGCGGAGGTCGAGCGATTTCAGGCCTGGATCGACCGGCATGATGCGGCAGGCGGCTCCAGCATCCTGCGCGGGGCAGCCCTGGCCCAGCGTCTGGGGGGAACGGTCCCGCAGGGCACCATCGCCGGGGCCTGTCAGGCAGAGGCCGGGCTGGTCGATCCCGCGGCCATCGCCGCCGTGCTGGCCGGATTGGCCACGGCGCGCGGGGCGATCGTCGTCCAGAACTGCGCCGTGCGGGGGATCGAACGCTCCGCCGGGCGGATTTCGGCCGTGCTCACCGAGCAGGGCCCGATCAAGGCTGCGGCGGTGGTGCTGGCCGGAGGGGTCTGGTCACGGCGCTTCGCCCGCAGCCTGGGGATCGACCTGCCCCTACTAACCGCAAGATCCACCCTGGCCCGCACCGGCCCCGTCTCCAACGGCCCGGCGGGATGTGGGGCCTTGCCGGTGGCCGGCTGGAACGCCTTGACCGACGGCAGCTATCTGGTCGGGCGCAACGACGCCACCGCCCCGCTGACCGCCGACAGCTTCCGCCTGTTCCGCCAGTTCCTGCCCGCCCTGCGCGAGATGGGCGACAGCGTGGCGCTGACGATAGACCGCGACCTCATCGCATCGTTCCTTGCGAGGCGGCGCTCGCCGCTTGACCGCCCCGGCCCGTTCGAGGCGGTGCGTCTGCTCGCCAATACCGGTGATCCGCAGGGGGCCGAGACGCTCTGCCGCGACCTGGCCCAAGCCATTCCGGCCTTCGCATCCACGCACATCGTCTGCGCTTGGGGCGGCGTGATCGACGTCACCCCAGACCGTGTGCCCATCCTGGGCGAGACATCCTCAGCCCCCGGCATTTACCTCTGTACCGGCTTTTCGGCGCATGGGCTTGCCATGGCCCCGGCGGCAGGGCGGCTGATCGCGGATCAGATCGCCGGACGTGTCCCACTTGTGGACCCCTCCCCGTTCTCGATGGAGCGTTTTGCCAATCGAGCGCAAAGAACTCACAATGGAATGTGACGGGGAAGGCCTTGCGTTCCGTTCAGTCTGAGGCTTCACTTGCCTGGTGACGGGAACGGACCCCGCGGATGAAGACCGTTTCCTGACGGCCCCTCCCGACGCCCGTTCTCTCCTAACAAGGAGGCAAGGGATGATTGTGCTTGAACGCGGCTCAACGGTCCGACCGAAGTCGGTTGCCGACGGCTTTGCATCCCTGACTCGTCATCTCGGTTCGGAGCGGTTCGACCGCACAATAACAGAGATCGTAGAATCGAAGTTGATGTGCAAGCATATGACGGTCTTCTCGTTCCGCCAGAATGCCGCGCCCAAGGTGATCAGCCTTGTGGCAAGTGAGCGCGTGGATGCCGTGCGGAGGGCATCCGAACAGTATGTCCGCAACTACTGGCAGTGCGACCCGACGAATCTGTTCAACGCGCGCCGGATTCCCACCGGCAGCTGTGCCGTGCTGATGAATGGCGATGAGGTGACGGACAGCGATTACCGCAGGGACTGTTACACACAGACCGGGATTTCCCAGAGACTTTCGCTGATCACCGAAACCGAGATCGACATCATCAAGATCAGCTTCCACCGGGCCGAGGCCAAGGGTGAGTTTTCCGATTCGATGATCGATGATCTGGTCGAGAACGGCGAGATGCTCGCATCGGTCCTGCTGCGCCATCACGAGATCGTGTCGTCGCAATCCAGTGGCGAGCATCCCGAGCGGTTCGAGAAGATCCTGGCCATCAAGCACCCGCAGCTCTCTCATCGCGAGCGGCAGGTTTGCAGCCTGATTGCCATCGGAATGAGTTCGGAAGCCATCGCGCTGACGTTGAACATCAGCATAAACACTGTTCTGACCTTCCGCCGGCGCGCCTATGCAAGGCTGAGCATCTCGACCCAAAACGAGCTGATGCGTCTTCTCTACCGCGAACTGCTGAATTGACGCCTAGCCTGCCGCGCCAGCGGCAAGAATGCCGTTGGCCGAACCGGCTTTGCCGGACGTCTGCGGCGTCCTCTCCCATGTCCCACGGTGCAGAGCGGGTCCTTTCGGTAGCGCGAGGCTGCCCCCGACGCGCCGTGTCCGGCCTGCCGGTCTAGGGGCCGCGAGACCCAAGCGGCGCAAGCCCGACCGGCACCGCCACAGTGTCATCAGCGCTTGCGACAGAGCGGGGCCTGCCGCTCAGCCATTATGCCTTCCGAACAGGATGGGGAAACCCGGCACAAGCCGGGAGGCAGCCCCAATCCTCCGGGAGGAGACACACCATGGACATCAAATGCCTTCACCATTTTGCCTGGCGCTGCCGCGATGCCGAAGAGACGCGCGCCTTCTACGAGGACGTGCTGGGCCTGAAACTCGCCCATCTCGTGAAGTCGGACCATGTGCCGTCGACTGGCGAGTTCTGCCCCTATGTGCATGTGTTCTTTGAACTGCGCGATGGATCCTACATCGCGTTCTTCGATCTGGGCGACAACATCGCGGCAGAGCCCTCGCCCAACACGCCCGCCTGGGTGAACCACCTGGCCCTGGAACTCGACACCGAAGAGGAACTTCAGGCGGCCAAAGAGCGGCTGGAGGAACAGGGGATCCAGATCGTGGGGGTCACGGATCACGAGATCATCAAGTCGATCTACTTCTTCGATCCGAACGGTATCCGCCTCGAACTGACCACCCGCATCGCCGAACAGGAAGAGCTGGATCGCGGCATCCCGGATGCACGGGCGGGGCTGGCGGCTTGGAGTCGGGAAAAGGCGGCGCGTCTGAATGCCTGACCGTCAGCTTGTCACTATTGATGTCCGGCCTGGCGCGGCGATGGACAGCCAGTCCGGCCTTCAGAACAACAGCCCGAAGATCTACGGCGCCCTGAAAGAGGCGGTGGATGGCAACCGGCGGGTCGGCGCAATCATCATGCACCCGACATCAAATTTCATGGGCCATTATCTGATCTCTCCGCTGGCCGCGCGCGGGATCGCCTGCCTGGGGCTGAACTCACGATTTCAGGGCAATGATGCTGTCCTGCTGATGGAACGTGTGCTGCAGGATCTGGGCGCCGGTGTGCGCCACATGCGCGACCGGGGCTTCGACAAGGTGCTGCTGATCGGCAATTCCGGCGGGGCGGCGCTGGCAAGCTTCTACCAGGCACAGGCCGAGCAGCTGACGGTCACCCAGGCACCGGATGGCACGAAGCTGAGGCTGGTACCGGAGGACCTGCCCCGTGCGGATGGCATCGTCCTCTGTGCGGCACATGCCGGTCGGTCGCGGCTGATGGCGGAATGGCTGGATCCTTCTGTCCTTTCGGAAAGCGATCCTGATCTGGTCGATCCCGAACTGGACTGCCATGATCCCCGCAACGGTCCGCCGTTCTCGGAGGAATTCCTGACACGGTTCAGGATGGCGCAGCTGGCGCGCCGGGACAGGATCGAGACTTGGGTCCTGGACCGGCTCGCCCGGCTGCGTAACGAGCAGGGTCCCTCCGCCAATGAGGCCTTCGTGATCCACCGCACCCATGCCGATCCGCGCATGCTGGATCTGTCGCTGGACCGCAACGACCGGCTGCCGGGGTCGATCTGGGGCGATCCTGCCAGCGTAAATCGCGCGGCGAATGCCATGGGCCGGTTCACCACCCTGACCGCCTTTCTCAGCCAATGGGCCTCCTGCTCGCAGGCGGACGGGCCGGACAATCTGGCCCGAACCTCGGTGCCGGTCTGCCTGTTCGATTACACCGGCGATGCCTCGACCTTCCCCAGCACGATGTCGCTGTGGGAACGGGCCTATGGCACGCGGGGAGAGCGCCATGCGGTCAGGGGCGGCAACCACTATCTGCACGGCCAACCAGATCTGGTGGCGCAGGTCGCCGATACCATCGCCGATTTCTGTGCCCGCAGACTTGCGAAGGATTAAGGCCCGGTCCGCGGCGGGGCACCGCCAGCGACCGGCCCGTCACAAGACGTGGGGACAGACCTGACGCGTCTTGGGCGGGACAATGGCGCGGGCGACCCCATCAGGGACCGGGCCATCCCGTTCGCCTCATTGACATTAAGAACGCACCCGCATGGGCACACGCCCCGATCGGGCAACAAGGGAGTAGGACATGAGCCCGCAATCAAAGATGTTCATCGGCGGCAGCTGGCGCGATGCACAGGACGGTCGGACCTTCGAGGTCCGCTGCCCGGCCGATGGCAGCCATTTGGCAACCGTGCCGCTGGCGGCCCCCGCCGATCTGCACGCTGCCGTCGAGGCCGCGTCGAACGCCTTCCAGACCTGGAGCAAGGCGCCGGGCCGCGAGCGCGGCGTCCTGCTGAACCGGCTTGCCGATCTGGTCGAGCGCGACATCGAGATCATCGCCCGCCTGGAAGCGCTGGAGATCGGACGTCCCGTCGCCGAGCCACGTCATGTCGACATCCCCTCGGCCATTGCCACGCTGCGCTACTATGCGGGTTGGGCGGACAAGCTGGACGGGCGCAGCCTGGCCGGGCCGGATCACTTCGGGCGCCCGGCACATTCCTACACGACCCGGGTGCCCGTCGGTGTCGTGGGCGCCATTCTGCCCTGGAACGCGCCGACGATGATCGCGGCCTGGAAGATCGCACCGGCCCTTACCGTCGGCTGCACCATCGTCATCAAGCCCGCCGTCGAGGCACCCTTGGCCGTGCTGCATCTCGCCCGCCTGGCCGAAGAGGCCGGTTTGCCTGCGGGTGTGCTGAACGTCGTTCCCGGCCACGGTCAGGATGTAGGCAATGCGCTCGTGCAGCATCCCGGAATCGCGAAACTGACCTTTACCGGCAGCCCGCATGTCGGAAAGGAAATCGCCAGGAAGGCGGCGGAACTGCTGCGTCCAGTCACGCTGGAGCTGGGCGGCAAGGCCCCGCAGATCATTTTCGAGGATGCCGATATCGAATCGACCGCCTTCGCCGTGTCGTTGGGCATTTTCTCGAACCAGGGGGAGATCTGCGCCGCAGGCTCACGCATTCTGGTCCACCGTTCCATCGAACGCGCCTTCGTCCGAAGCCTTTCGGCACAGGCCGAGGGCCGCGTGCTGGGCAATCCGCTCGACGTCGGCACGACCATGGGCTCGCTGATCAGCCGCAAGCAATATGACACGGTGACAGGGTACATCGACCAGGGGCTGGCAGAGGGCGCGGTCCTGGAAACCGGCGGCCGCGCGCCCGAAGGCCCGGGGTTCTTCGTCCGACCCACGGTGTTCTCGGGTGTCAAAAATGACATGCGGATCGCGCGCGAAGAGATTTTCGGACCGGTCGCCGCCGTGATCGCCTTCGACACCGAGGAGGAAGCGATCGCATTGGCCAATGACAGCGCCTACAGCCTGTCGGCCAATATCTGGACGCGTGATATCTCGCGGGGCCATCGGGTGGCGGATCAAGTGCGTGCAGGCTCGGTCTGGGTCAACGGCGGCGGGACACCTGACCCCCGCACGGTCTGGGGTGGCGACAACATGAGCGGGATCGGCCGCGAGCTGGGCGTGGCTGCGCTGCACTCGCATACCGTCGAGAAGGCCATCACCATCCTGCTCTAGGCCCCGATCCGCCTGCACTCCCCTCGCGGACCGCTCCCGGGTGGCCTGCGAGGGGAGCACCCTTGACGCAGCATCCGGAGCGCCGCATTTTCGGCACTGCCATGGCATCAGGATGATCTTTCGACAGGAGCTGTCGCCCGGACCGCCCAGAAAAGGAAGGCCGATGCGTATACTAGAAACCGACGCTGCCACCAACCGGGCCACGGTGATGCAGTCCGGGATCGCCAAGCTGACCCGGCATCTCGGATCCGACAGGTTCGAGTCCCTGCTGACCGAGTTCGTTGAAAGCAAACTTTGTTGCAGGCACATGACGGCATTCGCCTTCGGTCAGAAGCGGGCGCCGAAAATCCTGGGGCTCATGTCGAATTTCCGGGTCGAGGCGGTGCGCCGCGCTGCTGACCATTACGTCCAGAGCTACTGGCAGTCGGACCCGACGAACATCTTCCATCGCGGACGCCTCGGTGGCAGAAGCTGCGCCCTCCTGATGACGGATGACGACGTGGTCGACAGGGATTTCCGCCGGGACTGCTACACGCAGACCGGGATCGCCCAACGCCTATCGGTGATCGCCGAAACCGACCGTCACGTCATCAAGATCAGCTTCCACCGCCCCCAGACCGCCGGCGTCTTCCAGGACGATTTGATCGACGACATGATCGACAGCGGGCAGCTGCTCGCTTCGCTGCTTCTGCGCCATCACGAGATCACGACCAACAGGCGTGACGACGAAGATCCCGAACGCTTTGCCGAGGTACTGGCCCAGAAGTATCCCCAGCTGTCGGACCGTGAGCGCCAGGTCTGCAGCATGATCGCTATCGGAATCAGCTCGGAAGGGATCGCCCTGACCCTGGGGATCAGCATCAACACCGTGCTGACCTTCCGGCGGCGCGCCTATGCCCGGCTAAACATCTCGACCCAGAACGAGTTGATGCGGCTGCTGCTACGCGAACTGATCGACTGAAGCCCCGGTCCTGTCACAACCGATGATGATACAGGCCCGCCGGAAGATGCCTCTACACTCCCTGCTATGAACAGAGGAGTTGACCCATGAGCATCGTCGTCATCGTGAGAATCCCGAATGTGGACATCGACAAGGTCCGTGAGGCGGCTGTCACCCACAAGGAGTTGCATGAACAGCTGCGGAATGCCCTGAATCGCTATGGCTGCCTGTCGCACAAGCGGATCTACAACACCGAACTGCGTGAGATTATGGACATTGACGAGTGGGAGTCTGATGAGGGGATGCGCGCTTTTCTGAAGGAGATGGGCCCGACCATCGCGCAATTGGCCGCGATCCGTGGCACGGGCAAGCCGACCGACAGCATCTGGCAGAACTACTGAGCTGAACCCCGC
The DNA here is from genome assembly GCA_014879735.1 of Paracoccaceae bacterium. Taxonomy (GTDB): domain Bacteria; phylum Pseudomonadota; class Alphaproteobacteria; order Rhodobacterales; family Rhodobacteraceae; genus Pseudogemmobacter. The sequence continues at coordinate 2,429 of JACSRN010000104.1, read as the reverse complement.
GCGCGAACGGCCCCGTGATCACCCAGAGGATCACCCCTTTGTCAGTCGGATCCTGGCGCGGCTCGCGGCCGCGCCAGGATCCCGACAGTATCGACCGAACGGCGCCGCTTCCGCAGGACAATGCAGGTCGGCGCGGCGGGACTGGCAGAAGGCCGCGGGCAGCCGCTGGAAGAGGGACCAACACCAGAATACCGCGCGCTTCAGGATGGCACGGCAAAGTCACGCAGCGGAAAAAGCAGAGGTCCGCCCCGTGCCGCAGGATTTCGACCCACAGGAGAGGAACAACCCATGAAAAAAACTTCGCGCGGCAGAACCAACATCCGGACCCCCGGGTACCTAGCTCTGTCCGCCTTGGCATTTGCCACCCTACAGGTCACTCAGGTGCTCGCGCAGGACATTCCGGTACAGGAAATGCGGCAGGACCTGCATGACATGCTGCCCGACGACGTGAAGACGGCCGGGGCGATCATCGCCACTGGATCCTTCGACAACCCTCCTGGCCTTTATGCCGATGTGAACGATCCCAGCAAGGCTGTGGGGATCGCTCCGTCGCTCGGCAACGCCGTGGGCGAGGTGCTTGGCGTCAAGGTGGAATGGCGCAACACCCAATGGCCGGGCCAACTGCCGGGCGTCGATGGCGGAACCTTCGATGTGGCATGGGGTCAGGTTTCGGTCACCGAGCAGCGCGAGCGCGAACTCTATGACCTGATCCCCTGGTCGGCGCAGATCCTGGGCTTCCTGGTTCCCGAAAGCAACCCCGAAGGCATCGTCGACTGGACCACTGCCTGCGGGCATTCGGTCGCCGTCACCCTTGGCTCGATCTTCGTCCAGACGATGAACAACGCCAGCGACGTCTATTGCACGCCCGCAGGGCTGGAGCGGATCACCGTCCTGGAATATCAGGGCGATGAAGTCACCGCAGTGCGATCGGGCCAAGCCGATGCGACGATCGACAACTTTGTCGCTTTGGACCACCTGGCCGCGAATATGGGAGGCTTCGAGGCGGTTCAGCTGCCCGAAGAGCAATCGCGTGAGTTCTACTCGGGCCTGGCCGGGATCGCGGTGAAGAAGGACAACGTCGCCTTGACGCAAGCCCTGATCGAGGCGCTTCGCATCATCCACGAGAATGGCACCTGGCAGGCCATTGTCGAGGCGAATGACGCCGTCTCCAACCTGCCGTCGCTGGACCTGATCAAGGCCAACGTCCTGTCAGGCACTCCGATGGGCGAGCGCAACGCTCCCTGAGCCTTGCCTTCCAGGACCGGTCGTTGCTCCTCGGTCCCTCACCGACTGGAAGCCCCCACCCTGCGGTCGGGGGCTTTCGCATTTGACGGGGCCGCAGGTGCCATTCGTCCCAGGGCATATCCCTAGGTCGGTTTCGATCCGATCGGCGTGCTGGCCGCAATGGTCCTGGCGCCGATGGATTGCCATGGCCACATCCGCGCGATTCAGCCCCTTGGTCACCGTTCCGTCGGGGCGCAGCATCTGCGCCTGCGCACCCAAGTAAGCCCCAACGCGAATGGTGATATCGCCGACCAAAATCTCAATCAGCACCGGAGGCATCCAGGGATGCTCGCCTCGCGAGGCCTCCTGCTTGTCCAGGAACGCCTTGCGCCAACCGAGCAACTGCGACGGCGTCAGCCTCAACCGCCGCGCCAGCGCGGAAACATTGATCCCCGGCTCAAGCGATGCCTCCACCGCTTCGGTCTTGAAACCATCAGACCATCGGCGCCGCTCGCCAACAGCTGCACCGTCAAACTGTTCCACGACAGCCTCCACTAATTGGAAGCTACCAGTCGTAGGGATGACCGTAGAGATAGTCATGCACGCATATCCTCCCACCGTCACGCACGACAGGACCATAACCCCCCAACAAAATAGCAGTAACCCACGGGAGTTGCTCCACGCTTACGGTGAACGGAACCGAGGAGAAGGGCGCGCAACGAGTTCGGCCACCCGTCTTGCCGCCTTGAAACTAAGGCAAGGCATCGGGCAGGTGCCGCCGTAACATGCTCGGGAGGCGTCATCTGATCCGGGAAAGCGAGTGTCGTGCCCGCAGTGCGGGCGAAGGCTTGCCAAGGCGGCGATACCGTCTCGACCCAACCCTCGGGCGCCTCATCGGCATTAGGCTTGGCGGTAACCGGGTGTCCACATCTTATGTGTCTCGGACTTGCTGCATTATCCCCATCGTAGCTCCCGGCCAGGAGCCGCGATGGGGTAGGATACAGCGCTGAACACCTTGTGGCCTGACCACGATCTCTAGCAGGCTGATCACGCCTCCCCTCACCGTCTCGAACAGTTGACGGCGGCCCGTTTTACGGGACCGCGAAGCATAAGGAAGAGAGAGTGATATGATACCAGCGATCGCAGTAAGCGGTGCCTGACAGGCACAGCCATCTCAGGATGACGGCTTGAAGTTCCACGGCGCC
>JACSRN010000088.1 GCA_014879735.1 Paracoccaceae bacterium | reverse complement strand
GGGCGGGGGGGCTGTCCAGAGCAAAACGTGCTCAGTCGGCGCTTTCGTCCCGTGGTGGCAGCGCGGGGTCCGTGGCCGGTTCGGCGCCCGGGATGCGGTAGCCGTCGCCCAGCCAGCGGGCAAGGTCGACATCGGCGCAGCGGCGCGAGCAGAACGGGCGGTAGCTCGGTTCGGTGGGCTTGCCGCAGATCGGACAGGTCATTTCAGCACCTCCGAAAGGGTCGGACGGTCGCGCCGGCGCGTCAGCTCGTACAGGCCCAGGGCGGTCCAGCCGGCCAGATTCGCCTCGCCCTCGGTCCGGAAGGCGGCCTTCAGCACCTGGTCGAGGATATGGCGGTCGCGCTTGGGGATCGGCGCGAAATCCACCACCACCTGGCCGCCAAGTCCGCGCAGGCGCAGCTGGCGCGGCAGGTCGCGGGCGGCGGCGACATTGGCCTTCAGCGCGGCCGCGGGCGAGGTGTCGGCTCCGGTGTTCACATCGACCGCCACCAGCGCCCGCGTCGGCTCGATCCAGAGATGGCCACCGCCCTCCAGCGCCGCGCGCGGCGCAAGCAGTGCCGCAACCGCATCGAGCGCGCCGTGATCGGCAAGGCTCTCTGGCGCCTCGATCACCTCGTCGGGGGCGGGATCGAGCCAGTCGCGCCAGGCGAGGTCATGCGCGCCGGGCGCATCGAGCAGCAATTCCGGGTCGCCGTGGATATCGGCCAGAACGGCCTCGGCAAGGGCGCGGGTCGCGGCGAGGTCCTGGGCGATCTCCTCCGCTGCGGCCCCGGCGCAAGCCGACCGCAGGATCAGCCCCAGCGTTTCATCGGCGCCGGCCATGCCGGTGGCCGCGATTGCCGCCAGCTCGCTGCGCGCCGCCTCGTCGCGGATCTTGCGCGAGACATTCAGGCCGGGTGCTCCGGGGGTCAGGATCGCGAAGCGCGACTTGAACAGCAGGCGGGTGGTCACGGGCAGGGCCTTGCCAGCCTCGGCCGGGCCGCTGATCTGGACCAGCAGGCGCTGGCCGGGCGCAATGCCCGAGGTCTGGCGCAGGAACCCTTTCTCGCCGCCGGGCAGGCGCAGGAACATGCCGCCCTGGCCCTTCATCGGCCGGTCGGCGACGGCGCGGTAGATCGCGCCGGGCACCGGCGCATCGCCCTCGGCATCGATGGCGAAGTCTTCCAGCCGGCCATCAACCATCAGCGCGGCGGCGCCGCGGCCACGCGCGACACCCAGAAGAACCACGCGGCCCTTCATGGCTGGCTCCAGACGGGCCAGCCCGCTGCGGCCAGCAATGCGGCGGTTTCGGCGACCGGCAGGCCCATGATGCCGGAATAGCTGCCGGAAATCCACGGGATGAAAGCGCCGGCCAGGCCCTGGATTCCGTAGCCGCCGGCCTTTCCCCGCCATTCGCCGCTGGCGAGATAGGCATTCATCTCGGCATCCGACAGCCGCTTCATCTTCACCACCGAGACGTTTTCGCGCAGCCGGATCCGGTCGCCGCGCCGGACCGCAACAGCGGTGATCACCTGATGCCGCCGCCCGCCAAGAAGTGCCAGGAACGCCGCCGCCTCGGCCGCGTCGCCGGGCTTGCCCAGGATGCGGCGGCCCAGGGCCACGGTGGTATCGGCGCAGAGCACGATGTCATCAGGGTCGGACGGCACGGCGGCCGCCTTCTCCTGCGCCAGGCGCGCAGCATAGGGGCGGGGAAGTTCGCCCTTGCGGGGATCTTCGTCGATGTCGGGCGGCAGGATCAGGTCGGGCACCAGACCCATCTGCGCCAGAAGTTCCTTCCGGCGCGGCGAGGCACTGCCGAGAATCAGCTTCAATTTACTTGAAGCGATAGTTGATGCGGCCCTTCGTCAGATCGTAGGGCGTCATTTCCACTTGCACCTTGTCGCCTGCCAGAACACGGATGCGGTTCTTGCGCATCTTGCCTGCCATCGTCGCGATCAGTTCATGGCCATTGTCGAGTTCGACCTTGAACGTCGCGTTGGGCAGGAGTTCCTTCACGACGCCGGGGAATTCGAGAATGTCTTCCTTGGCCATGGTCACTCCGGATAGGGGGGTGGCCCGCGGAAAATGCAGGCCGTCTGCGGCGCATATGCGCCTGATGCGGCGGGGTTTCAAGGGGAATCTGCCCCCGGAAGGCGATTGGCCTGCGATGGCGGCCTTGCCGGGCCCTTGCGGCAAGGGGCCGGGCGGGGGGGGCAGCCGCGGGCGCCGGCGACCGGCAGGCGCTGTCGGATTGGCCCCGGGGCCGCGCGGGACCTGCCCGCCGATCCTGTGCCGCCCGCCCTGCCGGCTGCCGTGCCAGAGATCAGAGCGCGCGCATCCAGAACTGCAGGGATTTCGTCGTCTCGGCGGCGTCGCCGACATCGCGCCAGGCAAATTCGGCCAGAACGCCGGGCAGGGTGGCATAGCCGCGCCCCAGCCAGAAGGCATCGTTGGTGCGGTAATGTGCCGGGCGCATCGGATGGCTTGCGGGGCGCAGGACGGAACAGAAGGCCACATGGCTGCGCCCCAGCGCCCGGGCATGCGCCTCGCGCAGGTCAAAGAAGCGGTGGCCCAGACCCTGGCCGCGATAGGCGGGCAACAGAACCGATTCGGCACCATAGAGGATGCGGTCGAGCGGGATGCCGGTGCCCTTCATCGGTGCGGCAAATTCGGCGGCGTGGTCCTCCATCGGGGTGGAGGTCGAGGCCCCGACGATGCGGTCGCCATCGAAGGCCGCCACCAGCAGCGCACCGGGGCTGTCGCGGTAGGTCTGCATATAGGCACGCTCGTAGTCGAGCGAACCGTCGTAGAGATAGGGCCAGTCGCGAAAGACGGCGATCCGCAGCCAGGCCAGATCGTCAAGCGCCGCTTCCAGCGCCGGGCCGGTCAGGGCGCGGACCTCGATGCTCATGCCGATACCTGCCGGATCCAGTCGTTCAGGTTGTAGAAGGTGGTGATGCGGGCGATCCTGCCGTCTCTGATGTCGAAGAAGGCCCCGGCCGGCAGGATATAGCGCTGGCCCTTGGCCTCGGGCAGGCCGGGGTCGGTCTGCAGATATTCGCCGTGAACGGTGAATTCGGCGGCGGCGCGGCTGCCGTCCTCATTCACGAAGATCACGATGTCGCGCAGATCCTCGCGATAGCTGACGCCCATATGCGTGCCGAATTCGGCGAACATCCCGCGGCCGCGGCGGATGTCGCCCTCGTTTACCCGATGCTCGACATCCTCTGTCACCAGCGCGGTCATGCCGGCGGGGTTCAGCGCGTTGAAGGCGGCGTAATAGGCTTCGATCAGCCTGCGGGTGGTGTCGGCGGCGGACATGGCGGCTCCCTGCGGTTCGGGGCCGAGGATAGCGGGCCGGGCGCGGCGGGAAAGGGCAAAAGCGCAATGGCCTGCGGCGAAAGCGACCGCCGGCTGCCGGCCTGGCCCATCGCCCTGACGGGCGGCGCAGCGCGGGGCGGGCTGCCCCGCCGGTGACGGTTCCCATTGCCGGCCCCCGCGGGGGGCCGGCAATGGGCGACGACCCTAGTCGGCCAGTGGCGGGCCGAACCGGGCGACCATCCGGTCGCGGATCTGGTCGCGGGCCTGGCGATAGGCCGAAAGCTTTGCCTCCCGCGTCTCGCCAAGGCCGGTCGGGTCGAGGATCGGCCAGTATTCCACTTCGAGGTGGTGCCAGCGCGTCAGTTCCAGCGCCTGACGCTGGCTGGCCGGGCTCAGCGCCACGATCAGGTCGAACTGCCCGAGATCGTCACCCCATTCCTGCATTTCCTCGAAGCTGCGCGAGCGGTGGCGCTCGATCTCGATGCCGATCTCCTTGCAGACAGCGATGGAGAAGCCATCGACCTCCATGTCGTTCTTCACGCCGGCCGACTGCACATAGGCGCGGTGGCCGTAGAGCCTTTTCATCAGCCCCTCGGCCATGGGCGAGCGGACCGCGTTGTGATCGCAGCAGAACAGGATGGACTGCGGGAATGCCGCCACGATCAGCCCCAGTGCAGCACGCAGATCAGGGTGAACAGGCGCCGCGCGGTGGCGGTATCGACCTCGGCCTTGCCCTGAAGCCGTTCCTGCAGGATCGATGCCCCCTCGTTGTGGATGCCGCGCCGCGCCATGTCGATCGCCTCGATCTGGCTGGGTGGCAGGCGCTTCACCGCCTCGAAATAGCTTTCGCAGATCTGGAAATAATCCTTCACCACCTGGCGGAACGGCCCGAGGCTCAGGTGGAACTCGCCGGCCGGAATGCCGCCTTCGGTCCTGGCCGAGAAGACCAGCCGCCCGTCGCGGATGCCAAGGTGCAGCCGGTAGGGGCCGACCGGCGTCAGATGGCCATCGCGGGCCGGCAGGCCAAAGCTGTTGTCCTCCAGCAGGTCGAAGACCGCAACGCGGCGCTCCTGCTCGATTTCCGGCGTGGGCCGGGCAAGACCTTTCTCGTCGATCTCGATCTGGCAGATGCGATTTGTCATTCAGGGCCTGCGGAACTGTATCACGCCGGTCATGCCCGACCTCTTGGCGCAAGGCAAGCCTTGCGCGGGCGCGGGGCAAGCCTTGCGCAGGCGCGGGGCAAGCCTTGCGCAGGCAAAAGGCCCGGACGGCGCCGGGCCTGTCTGCAGAGCTGCCGGTCGTGCCGGATCAGGCGTTCGCGGCGCGGATCTTGTCGGCGGCATCCTTGTCGAAGGTCACGCCCTTGGTCTCGAACAGCTTGTCCAGCTCGCCCGAAAGCGTCATCTCGGTCACGATATCGCAGCCGCCGACGAACTCGCCCTTGACGTAAAGCTGCGGGATCGTCGGCCAGTCGGAGAAATCCTTGATCCCCTGGCGGACCTCGGGGTCCGACAATACGTCCACGTCGAGGAACTCGACGCCCATGTAGTTCAGAACGCCCGCCACGCGCGAGGAAAACCCGCATTGCGGCATCGTCTTGGTGCCCTTCATGAAAAGCACCACGTCGTTCTTATCGATCGTGTTGCGGATCTGGTCCTGCGCGGTCATGTCGTTTCCCTTTCGGCTCGCCGGCGGTCCATCCGGCGTTTGCGGCGCCAGAACTTGCCGCCATGTTTCAAAACTTCCCTGACATCCCCGCATGGCCCCGGGTGGGGCGGCAGGATACCAGGACCCGTGGTTATTCCGGCGCCTTTGTCGTCAGCGCCAGCGCGTGCAATTCACCATGGGCGCCGTCCATCTTGCCCTTCAGGCTGGAATAGACCGCGCGCTGCTGCTGCACCCGGTTCATGCCGCGAAAGCTTTCGTCGATCACCTCGGCCGCCCAATGGTTGCCGTCCCCCGCAAGGTCGGTGATGGTGATCCTCGCCTTCGGGAAGCTCTCCCGGATCAGCGCCTCGATGTCCTTGCCTTCGATCGGCATGGGGGCCTCCTCATTTTCGCAAAGATGTAAGCCCTGAGGCATTGCCCCGCAAGAGCGGGCTCAACTGCCGCCACCGCGCCATTCGTCGCGCATCAGGCCAAACAGATGCAAATCCACCGCCCGGCCCAGCAGGGGGCGGAACCAATGGGCGCGCTGTATCCCCTCGCGCCGGAACCCCATGGCTTCATAAAGCGCCATGGCGCGCGGATTCTCGCCCGAGGCGTCCAGCCAGATCCGCCGCGCGCCGAGCCTGCCGAAGCCATGATCCAGCAGATCGGCCAGGAAGGCCGCGCCGATCCCGCCGCCGGCCCGGTCGAGCGCGAGGCGAAACAGCTCGACCCTGCCCGAAGGGTCGCCGATCTCGCGAAAGATGGCAAAGCCGCGCGCGGTGGCGCCCTCCCAGATCAGCACGCGGGCGCTGCGGCTTTCGCTCCATTCCGCAAGCTGGCTTTCATCGGCATCGCCGATGAAGGGCGCGTAATCGGCGCGCGTGGTCAGGCCGCGGATGAAGGCGAAATCGCCGGGCGTGGCGGCGCGAAGCGTTGCTGCGGGGCGGGGCGTCGCGGCGGCAGGATGCGTCATGACGCCGCCACCTGCCGCGCCAGCGGAGCGCGCGCTTCCCGCGCCAGCAGCCCCATCAGGCAGCAGTCGACCCAGCCGCCCGTCGGCCGCTGCCAGCATTCGCGGATCAGGCCTTCGTGGCGAAAGCCCAGCCGTTCGTAGAGCGCGATGGCGCGGGCATTGTCGGCAGTGACGTCCAGCCCGATGCGGTGGCCGTCCAGCGGCCCGAAAACCTGGGCAAGCAGCGCCAGCAGCAACGGCTCGCCCTGGCCCCGGACCGTGCTGACCAGCGCGGCAAGGCCATAGACCCGCGGCACCCAGCTCATGATCACCGCAAAGCCCGCGATCCCGGCATCGCGGCACCAGAGGAAGGCCTGGCCCCGCGATATGGCCGCCGCGATCTTGCCCTCGTCGGGCGGCTCGATCCAGGGCGCCTGTTCGGGCGCCTGCCAGAGCCGCGCGATCAGGTCCTGATCCTGTGGCCCGGCCAGTTGCAGCATCAGACGCCGACCGTCGCGGCAAAGGCACTGCGGTAAAGCCGCGACAGCTCGGCCAGGGGGGCGCAATCGGCGCCGAAGGCCACCAGCTCGCCGCCGAACTGGCCGACCACCGCCACCGGCAGATCGCCCGCCGCCTCCTGCAGGGCGGGCAGGTTTTCCGGTGCGACCGCCAGCAGGTAGCGCGCCTGGTCCTCGCCGAACAGACCGGGGATATCGCCGACCTCAAGCCAGATGCCGGTGCCCGCCGCCTCGGACAGTTCGAAGGCCGCAAGCGCCAGTCCGCCATCGCCGAGGTCGGTTGCCGCGCGGACAAGGCCGCGGTTCGCCCGCAGATATTCGCCGTGCCGCCGCTCGGCCACCAGATCGACGGGCGGGGCATCGCCGGCCTCGATGCCGAAAGCCTCGACCAGAAGCGCCGACTGGCCGAGATGGCCGTGCGTCACGCCGATCAGCATCGCCAGGTCGCCCGGCTGCGCCCGGCCCGCGATCAGCATGTCGAGGTTGCGCAACAGCCCCACGGCACCGATTGTCGGCGTGGGCAGGATCGGCTGGCCATCGGTTTCGTTGTAAAGCGAGACATTGCCCGAGACGATCGGCATGTCGAGTGCGGCGCAGGCCTCGCCGATGCCTTTCAGCGCGCCAACGAACTGGCCCATGATCTCGGGCTTTTCGGGGTTGCCGAAGTTCAGGTTGTCGGTGGTGGCCAGCGGCCGCGCGCCCACGGCGGTCAGGTTGCGATAGGCCTCGGCCACGGCCTGTTTGCCGCCTTCGTAGGGATTGGCCTTCACATAGCGCGGGGTCACGTCGCTGGTGAAGGCCAGCGCCTTTGCCGTGCCATGCACCCGCACCACGCCGGCGGGCAGGCCGGGCGTCACCACGGTATCGGCGCCGACCTGGCTGTCGTATTGTTCGTAGACCCAGCCCTTGTGGGCATAGGACGGGCTGCCGATCAGGGCGCGCAGGCCATCGATGGCGCCGATCCCGGGGATTTCGCCCAAGGGTGCGGGTTTCGGCGTCTCGACCCAGGGCCTGTCATATTCCGGCGCGCTGGACGACAGTTTCGACAGCGGGATGTCGGCCTTCACCACATTGCCCTGCAGGATCACGAAGCGGTCTTCGGGGATCGTCTCGCCGACGATGGCGAAATCGAGGTCCCATTTCTCGAAGATCGCCCGCGCCTCGGCCTCTTTCTCGGGGCGCAGCACCATCAACATGCGCTCCTGGGATTCCGACAGCATCATTTCATAGGCGGTCATGTGGGTTTCGCGCTGCGGCACGTCATCAAGCTGCAGCTTGATGCCGAGGCCGCCCTTGTCGCCCATCTCGACCGCCGAACAGGTCAGGCCCGCCGCGCCCATGTCCTGGATGGAGATGACGGCGCCGGTCTTCATCAGTTCAAGGCAGGCTTCCAGCAGGCGCTTCTCGGTGAAAGGGTCGCCGACCTGAACCGTCGGGCGCTTTTCCTCGATCGTGTCGTCGAATTCGGCCGAGGCCATGGTGGCGCCGCCCACGCCGTCGCGGCCGGTCTTGGCGCCCAGATAGACCACCGGCATGCCCACGCCAGAGGCTGCGGAATAGAAGATCGCATCCGCATCGGCCAGGCCGGCGGCAAAGGCATTCACCAGGCAATTGCCGTTGTAGGCGGCGTGGAACCGCACCTCTCCGCCCACGGTCGGCACACCGAAGGCATTGCCATAGCTGCCGACCCCCTCGACCACGCCCTTGACCAGATGCGCGGTCTTCGGATGCGACGGCAGGCCGAAGGACAGCGCATTCATCGCAGCAATCGGGCGCGCACCCATGGTGAAGACATCGCGCAGGATGCCGCCGACCCCGGTCGCCGCGCCCTGATGCGGTTCGATGTAGCTGGGGTGATTGTGGCTTTCCATCTTGAAGATCACCGCCTGGCCATCGCCGATATCGACGACGCCGGCATTCTCTCCCGGGCCGCAGATCACCTGCGGGCCCTTGGTCGGCAGCTTCTTCAGGTGGATTTTCGACGATTTGTACGAGCAATGCTCGTTCCACATCGCCGAGAAGATCCCAAGTTCGGTAAATGAGGGACGGCGGCCCAGGATCTCCAGCAGCCGTTCCCATTCGTCCGGCTTGATCCCGTGTGCGGCGACCAGTTCGGGGGTGATTTCGGGTTCGCTCATCGCGGGGCCTCGGCGCTTCACTGGGGTTGCGCGCGTCCTAGACGAAACTGCCACAAAGGGGAAGGGCGCAGGAAAACGGCGAAAACCGCAGCGCCCCGCCGGGCAATGGCCAAAAAAAAGGCCGAGCGTGAGCTCGGCCCAAGTCCAACAGGGAGGTGAGACGCGAGAGAGTTGCCTCGATCCGCGCCTCGAGAGGTGATCTATGGGCTGGACGCTCATGCTGCAAGGGCAACAATGCCGCATATGCAGCATGGCCGTCATGCAGCAGGCGCATGGCTCGGTCGCGGCGGTCGAATCGCAAACATTCAGGCAGGGTTGGCGCGGCGATAGCTGGTGATCTCGTCCATCACGAAATCGCGGAAGGCTGCCACGCGCTTGGAATGCCGCAGTTCTTCGGGATAGGCCAGAAACACCGGAACCTCGCCGGACTCGACATCTTCCAGCACGCGGACGAGTTCGGGGCTGTCCTCGGTCACATAATCGGGCAACACGCCGATGCCGAGGTGATTGAGCACCCCCTGCAGCACGCCGAAATAATTGTTCACATGCAGCGTCGAGGGAATGTCATGCGCCATGATCTGCTGCACCAGCAGCGCCCCTGCCGCCACCTGCGCCGTGCCGGGATGCTGACAGATCAGCCGGTGATGCGACATCTCGGTCAGGTTGGCCGGCACGCCGTGCTTGTCAAGATATTCGCGGGTTGCAAACAGCCGCATGCGGATGTTCATCAGCCGGCGCCGGATCAGATCGGCCTGGCTGGGCTCTTTCATGCGGATCGCCACATCCGCCTCGCGCATCGGCAGGTCGAGCACGCGCTCTTCCAGCATCAGGTCGATCTTCAGCGCCGGATAGCGCTCGTAGAGCCGGGCCAGCCGCGGCGCCAGCCAGAGCGTGCCGAAGCCGGTGGTGGTGGTGACGCGCAGCTCGCCCAGCACCTCGTCCTCGCTGTCGCGGATGCGCGCGGCGGTGGCGTCCAGCCGCTTGACCATCTGCGTCGTCGCCTCGAACAGCAATTCGCCCTGTTCGGTCAGGATCAGCCCGCGGGCGTGGCGATGAAACAGCGTGGCCGCCAGACTTTCCTCCAGCGCGCGGATCTGGCGGCTGACCGCCGATTGCGACAGGTGCAGCACCTCGCCCGCATGGGTCAGGCTGCCCTTGTCGGCCACCGCGTGGAAGATCCTCAGCTTGTCCCAGTCCATTGCTTTGCCTTTCAAATGCGCGCGCACCCTATCACAGGCCAGGCCCGATGGGGAAAGCCGATCCCGCCGAAATGCCGCGCGACGGCGAATTTTCCCCCTGCGCCCTGTGGCGGCCTGCCGCAAAGGCTTTCACCCCCCGGCTCCTGGGCCTATGATCGCGGCACAGGGCGCGCAAGAACCGGGCAACGGGGCAGGGGGCAGGCAGATGGCGGTGGGAATTTTCGATTCGGGTCTGGGCGGGCTGACGGTGCTGGACGCGGTGGTGCGGCAGTTGCCGCAGGTGCCCTTCGTCTATTTCGGCGACAATGCGCATGCGCCCTATGGCGTGCGCGATGCCGACGACATCTTTCGCCTGACCTGTGCCGCGACCGAACGGCTGTGGGAGGAAGGTTGCGACCTGGTGATTCTGGCCTGCAACACCGCTTCGGCTGCGGCGCTGCGGCGGATGCAGGAAACCTGGGTGCCGCCGGACAAGCGGGTGCTGGGCGTCTTCGTGCCGCTGATCGAGGCGCTGACCGAGCGCCAGTGGGGCGACAATTCGCCGCCGCGCGAGGTGGCGGTGCAGCATGTGGCGCTGTTTGCCACCCCGGCCACCGTGGCCAGCCGCGCCTTCCAGCGCGAGCTTGCCTTTCGCGCCATCGGGGTCGATGTCGAGGCCCAGCCCTGCGGCGGGCTGGTCGATGCGATCGAGCAGGGCGACGAGATCCTGGCCGAGGCGCTGGTGCGCAGCCATGTCGAGGCGCTGCGGCGCCGGATGCCCCGCCCCGAGGCCGCGATCCTGGGCTGCACGCATTATCCCTTGCTGGAAAAGACCTTCCGTGCCGCGCTGGGTCCCGAGGTGAAGGTGTTCAGCCAGGCCGATCTGGTGGCGGCCTCGCTGGCCGACTACCTCCGGCGCCGGCCGGAATTCCTTGGCCCCGGAACCGAGACGCGGTTCCTGACCACCGGCGATCCCGCCCAGGTCAGCGACCGCGCCACCCAGTTCCTGCGCCGCCGCATCGGCTTTGAAAGGGCCTGAGCGCGCGGTCGGCCTGCCCGGGCGCGCCGAAACGCCGGTGCCTTGCGCCAGGGAAGGGGCCTCGGCCGATCGGGTCCCGCGGGGTGGCGGCGGGGCGGGCGCCCGATCCCGCGCGCGCGCCGCGCCATTCGGCAGGCAGTCGCATGCCGGGCGGCTTTCCCCCTTGACCATCGCGCCCGCCGTGCCGAGAAAGGCCCAACCATGGCTACCGCATCCCTGACCATCGACCTCGACGCCATCGCCGCAAACTGGCGCGCGCTGGACCGGCTGTCCGCCCCCACGGTGCAGACCGCGGCCGTGGTGAAGGCCGATGGCTATGGTCTGGGCGCCGCCCGCGTCGTGCGGGCGCTGGCGCGGGCCGGCGCAAGGCGGTTTTTCGTGGCCACCGCCGAAGAGGGCGCGGCCGTCCGGCAGGCGCTGGGGCCGGGGCCGCAGATCAACATCCTGTCGGGCCACATGTCCGGCGACACCGAGATGATCTCGGATCTTGACCTGACGCCGATGCTCAACAGCCTCGAACAGATCACCCGCCACCTCGAGGCGCTGCCCGGCCATCCCTTTGGCGTGCAACTCGATACCGGCATGAACCGGCTGGGCGTCGAGATGCTGGAATGGCAGGCCGTGGCGCCGATCCTGGTCGAGACCGGGCCGGTGATGCTGATGAGCCATCTGGCCTGTGCCGACGAGCCCGACCATCCGCTGAACCGCCAGCAGCTTGCCGCCTTCCACGAGATGACCGACGGCACCGGCCTGCCGCGCAGCCTTGCCGCGACGGGCGGCATCCTTCTCGGGCCGGAATATCACTTCGATCTGACGCGGCCTGGCGTCGGTCTTTATGGTGGCCGGCCGTTCGAGATGGCCGAGCGCGTCGTCACCCTGTCGCTGCCGGTGATCCAGACGCGCGAGGTCGCGCCGGGCGAAGCGGTCGGTTATGCCGCCGCCTGGGAGGCCGAGGCGCCCTCGCTGATCGCGACGCTGGCGGCGGGCTATGCCGACGGGCTGTTGCGCAGCCTTTCGGGCAAGGCGATGCTCTGGGACGGCGACACGCCCTGCCCGGTGGTGGGCCGCGTCTCGATGGACATGATCACCGTCGACGTGACGCATCTGCCCGAGGTGCCCAGGACGCTCGACATCCTCTGTGCGCATCAGACGCTGGACGATCTGGCCGATGTGGCCGGCACCATCGGCTACGAGATCCTGACATCGCTCGGTGCCCGCTACGACCGCCGCTATCAAGAGGCGCGCGGATGACGGCAATCCTCGACGGATCTGCCGGCGCACTGGCCGCGCTGGGCCGGCCGGTGCTGGCGGTGCTGGCCGCCGTGGGCCGGGTGGCGATCTTTGCGGCGACCGCGCTGGGCCATCTGCTGCGCCCGCCGTTCTACCTGCGCGAATTCGGCCAGGCGGTGCTGCAGATCGGCTGGTTCAGCCTGCCGGTCGTGGGCCTGACCGCAATCTTCACCGGCGGCGCGCTGGCGCTGCAGATCTACGCCGGCGGTTCGCGGTTCGACGCGCAGGCCGTGGTGCCGCAGATCGTGGCCATCGGCATGGCGCGCGAACTTGGCCCGGTCCTGGGCGGGCTGATGGTGGCGGCGCGGGTGGCCAGTTCCATCGCGGCCGAAATCGGCACGATGAAGGTGACGGAGCAGATCGACGCGCTTGTCACCCTTTCGACCAATCCGTTCAAGTATCTCGTCGTGCCGCGGCTGCTGGCTGCCACGCTGACCGTGCCCGTGCTGGTCGCCACCGGCGATGCCATCGGGATCATGGGCGGCTGGCTTGTCGGGATTACCCGGCTTGACTTCAACTCGGCCACCTATCTGGAGAATACGGTCCAGTTCCTGCAGGCTTGGGACATCGGCTCTGGTCTGGTGAAGGGGGCGGTCTTCGGCTTCCTCGTTGCGCTGATGGGCTGCTATCACGGCATGACCTCGGGGCGGGGTGCGCAGGGGGTGGGGGCGGCGACCAAGGGTGCGGTGGTCGCGGCCTCGGTGCTGATCCTGGCTGCCAACTATGTCCTGACAGAGCTGTTCTTCCAGGCATGACCGCGATGATCGCCCTGACCGACGTGACCAAGGCCTTCGGGGAAAACCGGGTGCTGCAGGGGGTGAACCTGTCGATCGCGCGTGGCGAAAGCATGGTGATCATCGGCGGTTCCGGCACCGGCAAGTCGGTGCTGCTGAAATGCGTGCTGGGGCTGGTGACGCCCGATTCGGGGCAGATCACGCTGGAAGGCGAGGATGTCAGCCGGGCCGAGCGCGATGCCTTCCTGGCCAGGTTCGGCATGCTGTTCCAGGGGGCGGCGCTGTTCGATTCGCTCCGGGTCTGGGAGAATGTCGCCTTTCGCCTGCTGCGCGGCAGGCTGAAGCGTCCGCGCGAAGCCGCGCGCGAGATCGCCATCGAGAAGCTGCGCCGCGTCGGCCTTGGCCCTCAGGTCGCCGACCTTTATCCGGCCGAACTGTCGGGCGGCATGCAGAAGCGGGTGGGCCTGGCCCGCGCCATCGCGGCCGAGCCGGAGGTGATTTTCTTCGACGAGCCGACCACCGGCCTCGATCCGATCATGTCGGGCGTGATCAACGACCTGATCCGCGAGATCGTGACCGAGATGGGCGCGACTGCAATGACGATCACCCATGACATGACCTCGGTGCGCGCCATTGCCGACCGGGTGGCGATGCTGCATGGCGGGCTGGTGCGCTGGACCGGAACGGTGCAGGAAATGGACGCCACGCCGGACCCTTACGTCCAGCAGTTCATCCATGGTCGGGCAGAGGGGCCGATCCCCTCGGTCCGGTAGGCCCGGGGTTTCGGCGCATCCCGGGTCAGGGGGCGGGCCCGGGCGCGGATTCGGGGGCCGGCCCCGACGCTGGTTCGGAGGCGGGTCAGGGCGCGGGTTCGGCGATGATCGTCACCTCCTGGCGCAGGCTGCCGTCGGTGTTGAAGACCAGAATCCGCCCCGATCCGGTGACGACCGCCGTCCAGCCGCGCCCGAAGGTCACGGCCTCGGCCGTCTCGCCGGCGGGCAGCGCCAGTTCTGCCGGTACCGCCGGGCTGCGGCCCATGGCCAGCGGCATACGGGTGACAAGCAGCCAGACCACAGTTATGACACCGCCGATCATGCTGAGCGTCAGCAGGATCACCAGCCATTTCAGGAACGCCAGCGAAGGGGGCATCGCGCCTTCTTCCGGGGCGGCATCGGGGACAGGGGCCATTGGACGAGCCTTTCGACGACGAGACAGACGGCATCGTGACCGTCACGCTGGGGCTGGACGCGCCCTCGCGCCTTGATAAGGCGCTGGCGGCGGCCGTGCCAGAGGCCGCGGCGCTGTCGCGCTCGCGTCTGATGCGTCTGATCGCCGAGGGGGCGGTCACGCGCGGCGGCCTGGCCGTGACCGATCCCAAGGCGCGCGCCGCGGCAGGCGAGATCTACGAGATCCGCCCCGGCCCGGCGGCAGAGGTCGAGGCGCGGCCCGAGGCCATCGCGCTGCGGGTGATCTACGAGGATGCCGATCTGATCGTGATCGACAAGCCGGCGGGAATGGTCGTCCATCCGGCCCCCGGCACGCCCAGCGGCACGCTGGTCAATGCGCTCCTGCATCATTGTGGCGACAGCCTGTCGGGGATCGGCGGCGAAAGGCGGCCGGGCATCGTCCACCGCATCGACAAGGAGACGACGGGCCTTCTGGTCGCGGCCAAGTCGGATCGCGCGCATCACGGCCTTGCGGCGCAGTTCGAGGCGCATTCGGTGACGCGGCACTATCTTGCGCTGGTCCAAGGCGTGCCCTCGGCCGCCGATCCGCGGCTGAACGGCCTGCGCGGCGCGACGTTCGAAGCGGGCGGCATCCTGAAGATCGCGACGAATCTTGCCCGCCACCGCAGCGACCGCCAGCGGCAGGCCGTCTGCTGGCCGCCCGAGGGGCGCCATGCCGTCACCCGTGCCCGGGTGGTCGAGGGCTTTGCCGGCCAGGCGGCCCTGGTCGATTGCTGGCTGGAAACCGGGCGGACGCATCAGATTCGCGTCCATATGGCCCATGCGGGGCACGGGCTGATCGGCGATCCGGTCTATGGTGGCCGGCGCCGGTTGTCGGTGCGCGCGCTGGGGGCCGCGGCGGTCGAGGCGGCGGCCGGCTTTTCGCGGCAGGCCCTGCATGCGGCCTCGCTGGGGTTCGACCATCCGGTCACGGGCGAACGGCTGGACTTCAGCAGCCCGCTGCCGGCCGACATGGCCGATCTGCTGGCCGGCCTGCGGGCCGGTGCCGCCGGCGGCTGAGCGCGCGCCGGAACGGCCATCCTGCGCCGCCGCCGGATGCTGCATCGCGGAATCAGCTTGTCACGCCATTGTGACGGGCGTAGTTTCACCGGGCCGGCGCAGCCGGTGCCGAAGACGGAGCGACCGCCGCCCTGTGAGGGCCGGCACGGAGCCAGGCGGAACCGGAGGATCAGGCGTCGCAGGGCGGCCCCTGCGCGCCGCTGTCCCCTCAATCCCCCGTCCGTTCAATCCACCCCCCTTCAAATCGCGACGTGACCACTGCCATGATGCCCGTCAACAACCGCGCTGCCGCGGATCGTCCGGCCCTGCCGCCCAATGACGAGGGCGCGCTTGATATTGCCGACTATCTCCGGTCGGAACATCGGGCCGAGGCCGGCGACCAGGACGATATCCATCAGGACGAAACCCACCGCCAGGGGCTGGCCGCGCTGGCGCTGGGCGCGCTGGGGGTGGTCTATGGCGATATCGGCACCTCGCCGATCTATGCCTTTCGCGAGGCGTTGCGGGCGACGGGCGTCGGCCCGGACCAGCCGGCCGGGCCGGAAACGGTTCTGGGCCTGCTGTCGCTGCTGATCTGGACGCTGGTGCTGATCGTCACCGTGAAATACGTCTTCGCGCTGCTGCGGGCCGACAACCGGGGCGAGGGCGGGATTCTCGCGCTCTACACGCTGGTGCGGCTGGCAATCGGCCGGCGCTCGGTTCCGGTGCTGCTGCTGGCCATCGCCGGGGCGGCGCTGTTTGCCGGCGATGCGGCGATCACCCCGGCGATCTCGGTCCTTTCGGCCATCGAGGGTGCCGAGCTGATGCTGCCCGGGCTTGCCGATTTCGTGCTGCCCGTCACCATCGGCATCCTGCTGGCGCTGTTCATGGTGCAGCGCCATGGCACGGCGCGGGTGGCCATCTTCTTCGGCCCGGTGATGGCGCTGTGGTTTCTGACGCTGGCTGCGACCGGGCTGTGGCACATGACCGAGGAACCGGCGGTGCTGGCGGCGCTGAACCCCTGGTGGGGCGTGTCGTTCCTGATCCACCACCCCGGCGTGGCCTTCGTTCTGCTGGGCGCGGTCTTTCTGGCCGTCACCGGCGGCGAGGCGCTTTACGCCGATCTGGGCCATTTCGGCCGTCGCCCGATCACGCTGGCCTGGTTCGGGCTGGTGCTGCCGGCGCTGGTGCTGAACTACATGGGGCAGGGCGCGCTGGTGCTGGCCCATCCCGAAACCGCGCGCGATCCGTTCTTCGGCATGGTCGGCCGCGGGCTGCTGCCGGTGCTGGTGGCGCTGACGACGCTGGCCACCGTGATCGCGGCCCAGGCGGTGATCACCGGCGCCTTCTCGATGGCGCGCGGCGCGGTTCAGCTTGGCTTTCTGCCGCGCCTGTCGATTCGCCACACCGCCGAGGGGCAGAGCGGGCAGATCTACATCGGTGCGGTGAACTGGCTGCTGCTGGCGGGCGTGCTGTGGCTGGTCCTTGCCTTTGGCAGTTCGGCGGCGCTGGCCTCGGCCTATGGCATCGCGGTGACGGGAACCATGGTGCTGACCACGGCGCTGGGCATTCTCTACCTGATCTTCGCGCGCGGGCTGCGCCCGGCGGCGGCAATCGCCGTCGCGGCGCCGATCGCGGCGATCGAGTTCGTCTTCCTCGCCTCGAACCTGACCAAGGTGCATGACGGCGGCTATGTTCCGCTGGTGGTTGCGGCGATTGCGGGCTTTCTGATGTGGTCGTGGTGGCGCGGCACGCAGGCGGTGGCGGCACGGGCCGCGCGGCTGGCGGTGCCGGTCGCGGGCTTTGTTCATTCCATGCAGAAAAGCTCGGCCCATCGCGTGCCGGGCACCGCCTTCTTTCTGACCGACGATCCCGAGGTCGTGCCCTCGGCGCTGCTGCACAACCTCAAGCACAACAGGGTCTTGCACGAGCAGACCGTCTTCCTGACGGTCCAGACCCTGCGCGTGCCCTATGCCACCGCCGAGGAGCGCGCCTCGGTCGAGGCGCTGGGCCGCCCGTTCCAGCGCCTGACCCTGCGCTTCGGCTTCATGGAGACGCCGAATGTCAGCCGCGCCATGGCGCATGCCCGCCGCGCGGGGCTGAAGTTCGACGTCATGACCTCGACCTTCTTCCTTGGCCGCCGCCGTGCCGTGGCAACCGGCGGCGGCAGGGCGGAACTGGCGCTCGACCGGATCTATGTGGCGCTGGCCCGCTTTGGCGCCGATCCGACCGACTTCTACCACCTGCCGCGCGACCGTGTGGTCGAGCTGGGGGAACGGGTGCCGATCTGATCGCCGGCCGCCGCAGCGCCCCCCGGCAGCGGCCGCGGCGGTTTGGCCCGCCCCGGCGCCACCCGCCTGGCCGCCCATGACCCGCCTGGCCGCCCATGACCTGACGGTCGCATGACAAGTGCGTGAGCGGCGCGACAAATTCCGGCGGCAGCGGGAACCGCGATCGCGCTCGGGTGTTAGGCAAGGGACGGCAATGCCCTTGAACCGGGGGATCGGCCAGCATAGCTATACGGGTCCGCCGGGGGCTGACGGCACCGGCAGGTAACAGGGGGCAAAGAATGAGCACCTATCAATCGCTACCGGCGCCCAGCCCCGAGCAGGGGCTGAACCGCTATCTCCAGGAAATCCGCCGCTTTCCGCTGCTGGAGCCGGAGGAGGAATACATGCTGGCCAAGGCCTGGGCCGACCGCCAGGATCCGCAGGCCGCACACCGGCTGGTGACGTCGCATCTGCGGCTGGCCGCCAAGATCGCCATGGGCTATCGCGGCTATGGCCTGCCGCAGGCCGAGGTGATTTCCGAGGCCAACGTCGGCCTGATGCAGGCCGTCAAGCGCTTTGACCCGGAAAAGGGCTTCCGCCTCGCGACCTATGCGATGTGGTGGATCCGCGCCTCGATCCAGGAATACATCCTGCGGTCCTGGAGCCTGGTGAAGCTGGGCACGACCTCGGCGCAGAAGAAGCTGTTCTTCAACCTGCGCAAGGCCAAGGCCAAGGTCGGCGCGCTGGAAGACGGCGACCTGCGGCCCGAGAACGTGTCGAGGATCGCCAAGGATCTTTCCGTGACCGAAGGCGAGGTGGTCGAGATGAACCGCCGCCTTGCGGGCGGGGATGCCTCGCTCAATGCGCAGGTCGGATCGGACGGCGACGGGTCGACCCAGTGGCAGGACTGGCTGGAAGACGAAGACAGCGACCAGGCCGGCGCCTATGAGGAAAAGGACGAACTCGACACCCGCCGCGCGCTGCTGGCCGAGGCGCTGGATGTGCTGAACGACCGCGAGAAGGACGTGCTGATGCAGCGCCGCCTGGCCGATGAGCCGGTGACGCTGGAGGACCTGTCGGAGCGCTACGGCGTCAGCCGCGAGCGCATCCGCCAGATCGAGGTCCGCGCCTTCGAGAAGCTGCAGGCAAAGATGCGCGATCTGGCGCGCGACAAGGGCATGGTCGTGCCGGCCTGAGCGCAGGAAGGATCGCGAAGGGGAAGCGGGCCGGGCGGTATCGTCCGGCCCGTCTGCTTTTCCGGCCCGTCTCTTTCGGCCGCGAGCGGCACCGCTGCGACAGCCCCTGAAGGCACCCCTTCACGAAGCCGGCCTGCGACGCCATACTCGCGCTTCGGGCGAGTGCCCATAAGCGCGCCCAGGGCGAAAAGCGCGCCCAGGGCGAATGCCGAAGCGGAGGGACCGGGATGGACGCCGAGGTGCGAAAGCTGTTTGCGCGATATGAGGAGCTTTTCAACCTCTCGCTGGGCGGCGATCCGGATCTGGATGCAATCGCATCGCTTTATGCCACCGAATTCATCGGCGCGGCGCCTGCCGGGGTCAGGGCGGGGCGGAACGACGACCAGTTCAAGGCCAGCATGGCCCAAGGGTATGCGCAGTATCGCGCGATCGGAACGCGGGACATGCGGATCCGTCACCTTCATCGCACGCCCATCGATGCGCATCACTGCATTGCCCGGGTCTCCTGGGCCGCGACCTATGCCCGTGCGGATCTGGCGGCCACCACGATCGAGTTCGAGGTGCATTATCTCGTCCAGATCCTGAATGGCGAAGCCAGGGTGTTCGGCTGGATCTCGGGCGACGAACAGGCGCTGCTGCGGCAGCGCGGCATAGTCTAGCACCCCGCTCGATCTGGCCGCGCCGCCGGTGCTGCAATGCCGCGCGGGAACCGTGCCGGGCCTTGCCTGCCGGTTTCGGGCAATCTGGTTTCGAGCAATCTCGCGGGGCGGGTGCTTGTCACTGGTCTTGACCGCGCGCGGCGGGCAGGCTGGCGTCCAGCCCCGCCGGAGATCGCCATGCGCCTTTATCCCGCTCTCGTCATC
>JACSRN010000176.1 GCA_014879735.1 Paracoccaceae bacterium | reverse complement strand
GCGCGGGCAGGAGGTTGCCGCCGTCCGCGTCTGGCATGAGGTCAAGGCCCATGCCGCCGAGGTGGCGCGCGTTGCCCAGGAGCTGGCCGGTCATGTCCGGACCTGGCTTGAGCGGGCGGCGGATCACGTCCTGGACAGGTTGCAGCCGTCCGAAGCCGGGCTTGCATATGAGGGTGGTGGCGATAGCCGCGAACGCCCGCAGGATCTTGCCGCCCGGATGCGCGAGGCTTGGGCATTGCGCGATGCGGGATCGGACATAGGGGATCAGCGTTCAGCGATCAGTGAAAAGATATCAGACAAACCGGATGCCCCGCAGAGCCTGGCCGACCGCCTGCGCGCGGCGTCGAAGGCGCTGGACCACGACGAAATCGCCGCCCGGCTGGCCGTCATCCGGCAGGGCCGGGAGCTGGATAAGGAACATGCGGCCCAGGAGGCCGAGCGTCTGCATGACAAAGAGTTGGAGCGGGAACACGAAGCCGAGGTTCAGCGCGAGCGGGGGCCGGGCCACGAGCTGTGACGCTCAAGCGGGTTAACCCTACGCTCGAGCAATTGCTTCTAGCACCGGGCATTCTGGGCGATCCCCTCCGCTGCAAAGTGCTGCGGTGCGGGACAGAACGGCTTCGATCCTTTGAAGGTCGGCAATTTTTGCCCTTACATCGGCCAGATGCGCGTCGGTTTTTTCCTTGATTTCGGCACATGATCGCAACGCGCCATCGCCAAGACCAAGCAAGCCGCGAATGTCGTCCAGCGAAAACCCCAGCTCACGAGCGCGTAAAACGAAGCGCAGGCGCTGCACGTCCGCAGCGTCATAGGTGCGGTGGCCTGCATCAGTCCGGGCGGGCGGTGGCAGGATGCCTGCCGTCTCGTAATAGCGGATGGTTTCCAGATTACAGCCAGTGGCGCGGGCCAAATCGGCGCGGCGCAGCGCCTTGATTTTGTGGATCGCAATCTCGTGAACGACAGCCATGATGATTTTCCTTGCGCCTGTAGTTGCTACAGACCGTAGGCAGGTTGCAACGGGATGACAAGGAAGCTGCGCATGAGTGACATTCACGATACCGAAACCGCGCCGCGAAGCGCCGACCACAAGGGCCTGTTTGCCACGCTCGGGCTGGCGGGGGCGTTTCTCGCCTCGGCTTGCTGCATCGTGCCGCTGGTGCTGGTGACGCTGGGAATATCGGGGGCCTGGATCGGCAACCTGACAGCACTTGAACCCTACAAACCGCTGACCGCAGGCATCGCCATCGTCTTTATCGGGCTGGGGTTCTGGCACGTCTATTTCCGCACCAAACCCGTCTGCGTTGAGGGGTCTTACTGCGCCCGCCCGCAATCGTCGCGCCTTACCAAGACAGTGCTCTGGGTGGCGACGGCGCTGGTCCTGCTGTCCGTGACGCTCAACTGGTGGGCCCCGCTGCTTTATTGAAACCCAAAGGAGAAACCCGATGAAACGTTTTGCAATTCTAGCGCTTGGCGCGCTCATGCTCGGCCTGCCCGCCACCGCCCCGGTGGTCTTTGCGCAATCGGCAACGACCGCCGCCACGCTGACCGAAGTCAGTTTTGATGTGCCGGACATGACCTGCGCGCTCTGCCCGCTGACGGTCAAAACCGCGATGAGCGGCGTCAATGGGGTGCAATCGGTCGAGGTGGACTTTGATACCCGCAGTGCGACTGTGATCTTTGATCCCACCCTGACCGATGCAGCGGCGATTGCGGAAGCCTCGGCACAGGCAGGCTATCCGGCTGCCGTGCGGGGCTGAGACCGATGCGCGACGACATTCAGGGCGGGGTGCTGGCGACACTGATCGCCGCCCCCTTGATGATCATCTGTTGCGGCGGCGGTGGCGTGGCCCTGGCCGCAATCACAGGCGCGGTTGGCGGATGGATCGGGGGTGCTAGCGGCCTGGCCGCAGTCCTGGTGGCAGCGGTTGCGGCGCTGATCTGGCGCAGCCGACGGCGCGCGAGGGCGGGCTGCTGCGAGCCGGGCACCACCTTCTGAAAGGCAGCGCAAGCCATGAATGCCGATACATCCGAACGCCGCCTGCTGATCACCGGCATTGTCGGCACCATCATCGCGGCGTTGTGCTGCTTTACGCCGGTTCTGGCCGTGCTCCTTGGCGTTGTCGGTCTGTCGGCCCTGCTGGGCTGGCTCGATATCGTGCTCTTCCCCGCACTGGCCTTCTTCATCGGCCTTACGATTTATGCCGTCTGGCGACGCCAGCGGAACACCAGGAACTCTTGAAGGAATACGACCATGAACGATTGCTGCACCATTCCCGGCCCGGACCAGAACACTTTCGACCTGGCCGTGATCGGGGCCGGATCGGCGGGGTTTTCCGCCTCGATCACGGCGGCCGAGGCGGGCAAGCGCGTGGCGCTGATCGGTCACGGGCTGATCGGCGGCACCTGTGTGAACGTGGGTTGTGTGCCGTCAAAGGCGATGATCCGCGCGGCGGAAGCAATCCACGGGGCGAAAGCTGCGCGACGGTTTCCGGGGCTGTCCGGGGCGGCACAGGTCGATGACTGGTCGGCGCTGATGGCGGGCAAGGACGCCTTGGTCTCTGGCCTGCGGCAAAAGAAGTATGCTGATCTGCTGCCCAGCTATGAGGGGATCACTTACCTCGACGAAGGCGCGGCCCGGCTTGTCCCTGGTGGCGTTCAGGTCGGTTCGCGCCTGATCCGTGCGCCCAAGGTCATCATCGCCACCGGTGGCCGCCCCGCCCTGCCTCCTATTCCGGGAATCAAGCAAGTGCCCACGCTGGACAGCACGTCACTTCTTGCGCTGGAAACTCTGCCGGAAAGCCTGATCTTCCTTGGCGGCGGCTATATCGGCGCGGAGCTGGCGCAGATGATGGCGCGGATGGGGGTCAAGGTCACCATGGTGTGCCGCTCGCGCCTTTTGCCGCAGGCCGAACCCGAAGTGTCCGAGGCTCTGACAAAGGTGTTCCGGGAAGAGGGGATCACGATGCATTGCGGCGTGACCTATGACGCCTGTCACCTTGCTGGCGCGCGCGCGGTGCTGTGCATCGAGGAAGGCGGCAAGCGGCTGGAATTGACGGCAGACCATCTGGTGGTGACCGCCGGGCGCAGCCCCAATACCGAAGGGCTGGGTCTAGCGGACATAGGGGTCGAGACAGACAGGCGCGGCGCAATCGTTGTGGGCGACGACATGCAGACCACCCGCCCCGGCATCTATGCCGCAGGCGATGTGACCAACCGCGATCAGTTCGTCTACATGGCCGCCTATGGCGCGAAGCTGGCTGCACGGAACGCCATGGGCGGCGCGGAACGCTATGACAATGGCGCGATGCCCTGGGTGGTGTTCACCGATCCGCAGGTGGCGGGCGTGGGGCTGAGCGAGGAACAGGCCGTTGCAGCCGGGTATGACGTGAAAACCAGCGTTCTGACGCTCGACAACGTGCCCCGAGCGCTCGCGGCCCGTGACACGCGCGGTGTCATAAAGCTGGTGGCGGATGCAGAGACCGATAGGCTCTTGGGCGGTGTGATCGTGGCCCCGGAGGGAGCGGACAGCGTCCAGACGTTGGCCATGGCGCTGAAATTCGGCATGACCACCAAAGCCCTCGGTGACACCATCTTCCCTTACCTTACCACGGTCGAGGGGCTGAAACTCGCCGCTCAGACCTTCGACAAGGATGTGGCTAAGTTGTCCTGTTGTGCGGGATAGGCGCGAGAATGCGACCCTGCTTATGATAGCAATGCGCGCTTCACCACGTCTGGCTCTTTCTGGATCAGCCGCAGCAGGGTCGCAGCTGGTCCGCTGACACGGCGCTGGCCTTGTTCCCACTTCCGGTAGCCCGACAGGCTCATTCCCATCAAAGGGGCCATCTGCGCTTGCGTCAGATGGGCCTGTTCCCGCACTTCCCGCGGGGCAATGGGATCGTGGACAATGGCGGGGCCTTCGCCCTTCGCGTGAGAAAGGGCCTCGGTCATTGCCTGGATCAGATCGTCGCCAAAGGTGCTCATCTCTTTTCCTTCCGGGTTGCC
>JACSRN010000175.1 GCA_014879735.1 Paracoccaceae bacterium | reverse complement strand
CCCGCGCGGCATGCTGGAATTCTGGATCGACCCGGAAAGCCCGTATCACAAGCCCTGGTTCGCCGAGGACAAGACCTTCGTCTTCTACTGCGCCTCGGGCTGGCGGTCGCTGCTGGCCGCCGAGGTGGCCCAGCAGATGGGGCTGCGCAGCGCCTCGCTGCGCGGCGGTTTCTCGGGCTGGAAGAAGGCGGGCCATCCGGTCGCCACCCGCGGCTGAGGCCCGGATCCACCGCGCACCGCCGTCCGGCCAGCCATCCGGCGGCCATCGGGGCGGCCACGCGGGCCACACCGGGCCCACGCCCCCCTCTTTTCTCCGGTCAGCGAAACGGTTTATGTGACAGATGCAGAATCGGCATGCAGCGCCGGTTCGCCCCCCGCCCGCGGCCGCCTCCAGACACCGGATGCCCCCTGTGCGGGGTCGCACCTATCCGGAGGACCTTGATGACCGCCAATCCCGGCACCCCCCGCGACACGAGGGCCGGCCTTGCCGTTGCCCCCGAACTTGCCCGTTTCATCGAGGAAAAGGCGCTGCCGGGCACTGGCATTCCAGCCGCCAGATTCTGGCAGGGGCTGGCAGCAGCGGTCGAGGTGCTGGGCCCGAAGAACCGCGCGCTTCTGGAAACCCGCGCCGTGCTGCAGGACCGGATCGACGCCTGGCACCGCGGTCGGCGCGGCCTGCCGCATGACCCTGCCGCCTACGCGGCCTTCCTGCGCGAGATCGGCTATCTGCTGCCAGAGGTTGCCGATTTCACCATCGAGACCGGCCCGACCGACCCCGAGGTCTCGACCCTGCCCGGCCCGCAGCTTGTGGTGCCCGTGACCAATGCCCGCTATGCACTGAATGCCGCCAATGCGCGCTGGGGCAGCCTTTACGATGCGCTCTACGGCACCGATGCGCTGGGAACCCCGCCGCAGCCCGGCCCCTACGATCCCGCCCGCGGTGCCGAGGCCGTGGGCTGGGGCCGCGGCTTCCTCGATGATGTCACCCCCCTCGATGGCGCAAGCTGGCGCGAGGCCGAGGGGCTGGCGATCGTGGATGGCCGGCTTGCAGTGCGCCTTGGCCGCGGCACCGCCGGGCTGGCCCGGCCGGAACAGTTCGCCGGCCATGCCGGCCCCGCCGCAGCACCCGAGGCGGTCGTCCTGGTCAACCACGGCCTGCATATCGAGATCGTGGTCGACCCCGCCTCGCCGATCGGCGCCGCCGATCCCGCCGGGATCGCCGACATCCGGCTGGAGGCCGCGCTGTCGGCAATCATGGATTGCGAGGATTCCGTGGCCGCCGTCGATGCGCCGGACAAGGTGCTGGCCTATGGCAACTGGCTTGGCCTGATGCAGGGCACGCTGACTGAAGACGTCACCAAGGGCGGCCGCAGCTTCACCCGCAGGCTGAACCCCGACCGCCACTTCACCGCCGCCGACGGCAGTCCGCTGGTGCTGAAGGGCCGCGCGCTGATGCTGGTGCGCAACGTCGGCCATCTGATGACCACGCCCGCCGTCCTCGACCCAGAGGGGGAGGAGATCGGCGAAGGCCTGCTCGATGCCTTCGTCACCACGCTATGCGCGCTGCATGACCTGCAGCGCGGCGCGTCCGGGCGCGCGGGCCAGGGCGAGGGCCAGGGCAACTCGACCACCGGCTCGGTCTATGTCGTCAAGCCCAAGATGCACGGCCCCGAGGAAGTGGCCTTCGCCGCCGAGATCTTCGGCGCGGTCGAAGACACGCTCGGCCTGCCGCGCAATACGGTGAAACTGGGCATCATGGACGAGGAACGGCGCACCAGCGTCAACCTCAAGGCCTGCATCCGGGCGGCCTCGGCGCGGATCTCCTTCATCAACACCGGCTTTCTCGACCGGACCGGCGACGAGATCCACAGTGCGATGGAAGCCGGGCCGATGGTGCGCAAGGGCGAGATGAAGTCGCAGCCCTGGATCCGCGCCTATGAGGACCGCAATGTCGACATCGGCCTTGCCGCGGGCATGAAGGGCCGGGCCCAGATCGGCAAGGGCATGTGGGCCGCGCCCGACCTGATGGCCGCCATGCTGCGGGAAAAGATCGCCCATCCCGAGGCCGGGGCCACCTGCGCCTGGGTCCCCTCGCCCACCGCCGCCACGCTGCATGCCACGCATTACCATCGCGTCGATGTCCTCGCCCGGCAGGATGCCATCGCCGCCGGCGGCCCGCGCGGCCGGCTGGAGGATCTGCTGACCCTGCCGCTGGCCACCGGCCACAACTTCAGCCCCGAGGACATCGCCGCCGAACTGGAGAACAACGCCCAGGGCATCCTGGGCTATGTCGTGCGCTGGGTCGATCAGGGGATCGGCTGCTCCAAGGTGCCCGAC
Organism: Paracoccaceae bacterium; assembly: GCA_014879735.1. GTDB lineage: Bacteria > Pseudomonadota > Alphaproteobacteria > Rhodobacterales > Rhodobacteraceae > Pseudogemmobacter. Next base: position 1,719 of record JACSRN010000175.1, on the reverse strand, counting down.
ATCCATGACGTCGGGCTGATGGAGGACCGCGCCACCTGCCGCATCTCGGCGCAGGCACTCGCGAACTGGCTGCATCATGGCGTGATCGACGAGGCGCAGGTGATGCGCACGCTGCGCCGGATGGCCGAGGTGGTCGACCGGCAGAATGCCGGCGATCCCGCCTATCGGCCGATGGCGCCGGATTATGACGGCCCGGCCTTCCAGGCGGCGCGCGATCTGGTCCTGAAGGGGCGCGAACAACCCTCGGGCTATACCGAACCGCTGCTCCACGCCTGGCGCCGCATCCGCAAGGCCGAGGCAGGGGCCGGCTGACCCCCGCCTTGCGGCCAGGCCGCCCGGGCCCCGCCCGCATCCTCCCGACCTGTCCGCCAGACAGATTGCAGCGCCAGACCGGAGGCCGCCGGACCGGTGGGCCAGACGGGGCCACCAGACCGTGCCACCACGGGCGCGCACGGACCGGCCCGATACATCGCCACCAGCATCAGCTTTAGCGGCGGCCACCACGCGCGCGCGGACCGGCCTGCCGATGGCGTCCCGTTCGCAATCCAGTGCCAGGCCACCACGGGCGCACGCGGACCGGCCCTCGTCGGCCATCGGCAGGCCATCGGCGGCCGGGGCCACCACGGGCGCACGCGGACCGGCCCCTCCTCGACAATGCGCGGTGCAAGGCCAAGGCGGCCACCACGGGCGCGCGCGGACCGGCCGCCACCCGGCCCGTCTCCACGCCCCTTCTTCTCTGCCGAAATATCCCGGGGGAGTCCCCGCCGCGGCGGGGACGGGGGCAGCGCCCCCCTCGGCTTCGACCGTCAGCACCGCCGCCAGGTCCTATTCGACCGTCAGCACCGCCGTCACCGGCGCCAGCGCCACCGTGCCCGCCCGGCCCTCCAGCGCCCATTCGGTCAGTGCGGCCACGGTTCTGGGCCGGGTATGGCCCACCACCACCACCTGGCCGTCCTGCACCGCCTTGAAGGCCGCGCGGTCGAGATAGCGGCGGATCACCGGGGCGCTTTCGTCATCGCCATCCAGCGCCCGGAACACCAGCGCGGCCGGCACATCCTCGCGGCGGGCGACCTGGTCGGCGGCATTCAGCCCCTCGTCCCAGCTGACGATGCCCCGCCCGCCATCGCCCACGGCAGGCACCACCAGCGCGGCCAGCGGCCGGTCGGCCTGGAACCGCCGCTCCGGCAGATCCATCACCGCCACCGCCTCGGGCAGCGCCTGGTCCATGGTCTGGAACGCCACCGCCACATCCGAGGCCGTGCCCCCCCGTGGTACGCCGGTCGCCAGCATGACCACTTCCTGCCCTGCAGCGCGGTAGATCGCCGCCCGGGCCGGCGCCTCGGGGTCAAGCGGGTCGAGCGCGAAGGTCACGGGAAAGGGCAGCGCGGCCAGCGCCGCGCGGTCCAGCGCCGGCTCGCCGGTGTCGATCAGGATCACCGCATAAACCGGCTTGCCGGCGGGATTGTCGAAGGGCCGGGCATAGAGGTCGATGGGCCGGTCGGAGGGCATGGCGGCGCTGTCCTCCGCAGCGCCGATCGCCGGCAGGCGGCTGGCCTCGCCGCCATCCAGCGCCGGCACCGGCGGCAGGGTCGACCCCTCGCCGATGGCGATCTTGCCGGCGGGATCGTCGGTCCGATTGCCGCCCGAGGGCGGCGGCAGGACGGCCGGACGCGCGCTTCCGGGCGGCGCGGTTTCGGGGGGCGCGGTTTCGGGGGGCGC
>JACSRN010000048.1 GCA_014879735.1 Paracoccaceae bacterium | reverse complement strand
CCCAGATTCCACAATCGCACGCAATACGTTGCGACCAATCCGCCCAAAACCGTTGATGGCTACCTTGACTGTCATTCCGTTCCTCTCAGATCAGCGATTTCGCTTTGGCGGCAACGGCCTCTGCCGTGATGCCGAAATGGGTGTAAAGCGCGGGCGCGGGGGCCGAGGCACCGAAGCCGGTCATGCCGACAAAGCCGTCGGTATGACGCAATAGCCCGTCCCAGCCCTGCCGGATCGCTGCCTCGCAGCCGACGCGCGGAGCCTCGCCCAGAACCGCAGCGCGATAGGCCTCGTCCTGCCGGGCGAACCGTTCGAACGACGGGGCCGAGACGACGGCAGCTGCAATACCGTCGCGGGCCAGCAGATCGGCGGCAGTCACGGCGATCTCGACCTCGGATCCGGTGGCGATCAGCGTAACCTGCCGGTCGGTCGCGTCGCGCAGCAGATAGGCGCCGCGCGCAGACAGGTTTTCGCCGGCCGAGCTGCGCAGCACCGGCAGGTTTTGCCGACTCAGCGCCATCAGCACCGGGCCGTCGGTCGCCGCCATGGCGATTTCCCAGGCCTCGGCGGTTTCGACAGCATCGCAGGGTCGCAGCACCGTCAGATTGGGGATCGCCCGCAGCGAAGCGACAATCTCGACCGGCTGATGCGTCGGACCATCCTCACCCAGGCCGATGGAATCATGCGTCATCACGAAAATCGTCGGCACGCCCATCAGCGCCGCAAGGCGGATCGCGGGCCGGCAATAATCGGCAAAGGCCAGGAAGGTGCCGCCGTAGGGGCGGAACATCCCATGGAGCACGATGCCGTTCATCGCCGCCGCCATGCCATGTTCGCGCACACCGTAATGAAGGTAGCTGCCGGTGAAATCCGCCGGCGTCACCGATTTTTGCCCCTTCGATTTCGTCAGGTTCGAGCCGGTCAGATCCGCCGAACCGCCGATGACGAAGGGCAGCGTGCCATTGACCACCTCCAGCGCCATTTCGCTGGCCTTGCGGGTGGCGACCTTCGGCCTGTCTGCCAAGAGCCGCGCCTTGAAGGCCGCCATCGCCGGGGTCAGCGGCGCGGTGTCACGGGCAGTCAGCGCCAGCAGATCGGCCATCTTGCCATCGGCCGCCAGCCTTGCCTCCCAATCCCGGCGCGCTGCGGCCCCACGGGCCGAAATCCTGTGCCAGGCGACATAGACATTCTCCGGGATCTCGAAGGGTGGCGACGACCAGCCAAGATGCGCGCGCGCAGCCTCGATCTCGGCTGCGCCCAGCGGCGCGCCATGGACATCGTGGCCGCCCTGCTTGTTCGGCGCACCAAAGCCGATGAGGGTGCGGCAGGCAATCATCGAGGGGCGGGGGTCGGCCTTCGCGGCATCTATGGCGGCGGCGATGTCTTCTGCGTCATGGCCGTCGCAGGCCACAACATGCCAGCCCGCGGCAGCAAAGCGCGCCATCTGATCGGTCGAGGTGGCCAGATCGGTGTCGCCGTCGATGGTGATCCGGTTGTCGTCCCACAATACGGTCAGCCTGCCAAGGCCCAGATGCCCGGCCAGGTCGATCGCCTCGTGGCTGATGCCCTCCATCAGGCAGCCGTCACCGGCGATGACCCAGGTGTCGTGGCCCATCAGGCCGGGAAAGCGGGCACTGGCCAGCCGCTCGGCCAGCGCCATGCCGACAGCGGTGGAAATTCCCTGCCCCAGCGGCCCGGTCGTGACCTCGATCCCCTTGGCATGGCCATATTCCGGGTGGCCCGCGGTCCGGCTGCCCAGTTGGCGGAAGGCGCGGATCTGCTCCATCCCCATATCGTCATAACCCAGCAGGTGATGGATGGCGTAAAGCAGCATCGAGCCATGGCCGGCCGACAGCACGAAACGGTCGCGGTTGGGCCAGCCGGGGGCGGCAGGGTCCAGGGTGATGTAGCGGTTGAAGAGCACGGTTGCCACATCGGCCATGCCCATCGGCATGCCGGGGTGGCCCGAGTTCGCCGCCTGCACCGCGTCCATCGCAAGGGCACGGACGGCATTTGCCATGGTCTTCTCGTCGGCGACCGGGGTCTGGGCGTTCATCGGGCTTCCCTTTCAGCGCAGCTTGCGGGCGGTGGTGACGATCCGCTCGATCAGCGGCGTCAGGATCAGTTGCATCGCGAGATCCTGCTTGTTGCCCGGAATGACGATGGAATTCGCCCGGCTCATCCAGGACCCCGCAATCATCGAGGTGAGATAGGGGAAGTCTATTCCGCGCGGGTTGCGGAAGCGGATGACCACCAGGCTTTCGTCGGGCGTGGGGATCCAGCGGGCGATGAAGGGGTTCGAGGTATCCACCATCGGCACACGCTGGAAATTGATGTCGGTTTCGGTGAACTGCGGGCAGATGCAATGCACATAGGCATGCATCCGGCGCAGGATCGTGTCCGTCACAGCCTCGGTCGAATAGCCGCGGGCGGCACGGTCACGGTGAATCTTCTGGATCCATTCGAGGTTGATCACCGGCACCACGCCAATCTTCAGATCGGCCAGCGCCGCCAGATTCACCCGGTCATTGACCACGGCGCCATGCAGACCCTCATAGAACAGCAGATCGGCACCGTTCTCGAAGGGGGCCCAGGCCGTGAACTCGCCCGGGGGAACGCCGAACCGCTCGGCCTCGCCGGCATCATGGACATAATGGCGGGTGCGCCCCCTGCCCGTTGCGCCGAATCCGGTGAAGATGCCCTGCAATTCCTCCAGTTCGTTTGCCTCGTAGGAGAAATGCGAGAAGGTCGTGTTGCCCTCGGCGTGACGCTTGGCAAGTTCGGCCCGCATCTCGACGCGGTTGAAGCGGTGAAAGGCATCGCCCTCGATGGAAACGGCCTGAATGCCTTCGCGGCGGAAGATCTGGTCGAATGTGTTCTTGACGGTCGAGGTGCCTGCGCCGGATGAGCCGGTTACGCTGATGATCGGGAATTTCTTGCTCATGGCTTACACCCTGAAAAGGCCGCGCTTGCCGAACAGCGCCGAGGTTTCGTGCTCGGGCAGGTCGAAATAGGCGGTGCAACGGGCCACCTTGTTGACGCTGCCGAAGATGAAGGGCGTGCGGGCATGCAGCCGGTCGGGCACCTGGTTCAGCACGCGGTCTGTTCCGGTGCTGGCGCTGCCGCCGGCCTGTTCGATCAGAAAGGCAATGGGCGCGCATTCGTAGATCAGCCGCAGCCGGCCAGCCTCATAACCCTTCCGCGCGTCGCCGGGGTAGAGGAAGATGCCACCTCGGCTCAGGATACGGTGCGTCTCGGCCACCAGAGAGGCGATCCACCGCGTGTTGAAATTGCGGCCGATGGGGCCTTCGGCACCGGCCACCCGGTCGTCGACATAGGCGCGGATCGGCGCTGCCCAATGGCGGTAGTTCGAGGCGTTGATCGCATATTCGTTCGATTCCGGCGGGATCGTCGGGACGCGGCCCAGGTTGGCAAAACGGCCCGTTTCGGGCACCAGCACGTATTTCACCACGCCATCGCCGAAGCTGACCATCAGGCAGCACTGCGGCCCAAAGATCGCATAGCCCGCGGCGCGGATCTGGTGGCCGGCGCGCAGGAAACTGGCCTCGGGCGTCTCGGCCGCGTCGTGTATCGCAAAGATCATCCCGATCGACACATTGGTGTCGATGTTGGATGAACCGTCCAGCGGATCGATGGCCAGCGCCAGCGTGCCCTGCGGGTTCAGCGTGACGACGGCATCCTGTTCCTCGGACGCATAGTCGCGCACCGCCGAGCCGGCCAGCGCGGCACGGACGGCATCGTCGGCGATCACATCCAGCGCCTTCTGGCCATCGCCATCGCTGTTGATGCCGCGGGCGGCGGAAAGATTCTCGTCAAGGCCGGCGCGAGCGATGCGACGCGCGATGTCGACCGCCACCTTCGCCAGCCGGTCGACGACATCGACCAGCGCGGCATCCGCCCCGTCGGGGGCCCTGTCCAGCATGGTTGGCACGACGATCCTCCTCTATCCGCAACCTGTGCGGCAAGACTTGCTGTGTGGAAGCTTTCATGGAAATATAATTGTTGTGTACCTTCTTTCAGGAAAATTTAAAGTGCTCCGAACCGACGCCATCACGCTAAAGCAATTGCGTGCGCTGAAGGCCGTTGTGGCCCATGGCACGCTGACGGCCGCAGCGGTGGAACTGGGGCTGACGACACCCGCAATTCACAGTCAGATCAAGAACCTGGAGACCGCGACCGATGTCGCGCTGTTGCGGCGCGACGGGGAAGGCGGGCGGATGGAGCCGACCGCCGAAGGCGAGGAGATGTTGCGCGCCGCCACGCGCATCGAGTCCATTCTGTCGCAGGCTGCGGCGCAGATCCGGGCGCGTTCGACAGGACGGCTGGGTGAGGTGGTCCTGTCCGTCGTCTCGACGGCCCAATATTTCGCGCCGCGACTGGTACGGATGCTGATCGACCGATGCCCCGAGATTGCCATCCAGCTGCGCGTGGGAAACCGCGAATCCGTCGTGGCCGACCTGGACCAGGCGCGATGCGAGCTTGCGATCATGGGTCGCCCGCCACGCGCACCCGAGGTCCATGCCCTGCCGCTGGGGCCGCATCCCCATGGCGTGATCCTGCTTCCTGACCATCCGCTGGCGCGCGACGACGGCTATGACCCCTCGCTTCTGGTGCGCGAGACCTTTTTGTCGCGCGAGCCGGGGTCGGGCACCCGAATCCTGATGCAGCGTTTCTTCGAACGGCTGGAAGAGCCGCATGCGGTGCGGCTGATCGAGATGGAATCGAACGAGTCGATCAAGCAGGCGGTGCTGGCCGGTCTGGGGGTGGCCTTCCTGTCACTGCACACGGTGGATGACGAGTTGCGCTCCGGCCGGCTGGCGGTGCTGCGCGGGCCGTTCCTGCCGGTGATGCGGCACTGGTATCTGGTGACGCCGCAACATGTGCCGCCCGGACCGGCGACCCAGAGGATTGCGGCCGAGATCGCGGCGCTGAGCGGCGGCTACCTGCCAAGACCGCTCAGCGCGTAAGGCTGGCGTAAAGCTGCGGCAGGCGTTCGGGCAGACGCTCCACCCGATCCAGCACCTGCACGTTGCGCGTACCGAAGATGCGTTGGGCATAGGCATCGGCCCGCGGGTCGAGCGTCAGGCAGAACGGCACGATTCCCGCCCGGACCGCCGCATCCACCGCATGGCGCGCGTCATGCCGCAGGTAGAACGGATCACGCACGTCGATGTCGGCCGGGGCACCATCGGTCAGAACCAGCATCAGCCGGCGCGCCGCCTTCACCTGCTGCAGATGTGCCGTCGCATGGCGGATCGCAGCCCCCATCCGCGTGGACAGCCGCCCCTCGGCCCCCGCAAGCCGCGCCTTGGCCAGATCGCCCCACGCCTGATCGAAATCCTTGAATCGGTTGTAGAACACGTTCGATCGCCCATCCGAGCAAAAGCCGTGGATGGCAAATTCGTCACCCACCCGGCTGATTGCCTCGGACAGCAGGATGCAGGCGGATTTCGTCAGATCCAGAACGGTCTGCCCGCCCTGTGCGGGATCGTTGGTCGATTCCGACAGATCGAGCAGCACCAGAACGGCCGTATCGCGGCTCTTGCGAAGAAGGCGCATCATCACCCGTGGGTCAGGCTGGCGCCGCAGCCGGGTATCGATGGCCGCCAGGACGGCCGCGTCCAGATCCAGATCATCGCCATCTTCAAGCTTGCGGATGCGGATCGTGCCCTGCGGGCGCATCGCGTCGAGAAGATGGCGCAGCCGCTCGGTGATCTTGCGGTTGTCCGACAGGATCCGGTCGGCCAGTGCCGGATCGCCCGGTTTCGCGCGCACCTCGCGCAGCGTGGCCCAGGCGGGGCGGGTCGACTGGATCCTGTGATCAAATTCCTCGTACAGCACTGGCGGGCTGACCGCGGCCTTGCCGTCCCGGTCGTTGATGCTGGTGCCATCGTCGTCGAAGAACTCGCTCGCCTGGACCCAGATTTCCTGTGCGTCCTCGCCCGCGGTCTCGACCTCGACCTCGTTCACCATCTCGGACACCGAGACATATTTCCTGATCTGGGCGGGGGCAGAACCGGCGGTCTGCGACCAGTCGATTTCCTCGAACTCCCACAGGATGCGGTTGTCGCAGCGATAAGGGCAGGAGGGCAGGTCGCCATATGCGGAATAGGGCAGGCCGCTCAGCCGGTCGGCCAGCAACAGCCCCAGCCGGCGGGCGTCTTCGGTGTCCTCCACGGTGGCAAAACGCCCCAGCACCCAGGCCGCGGTTTCGCCCTCGGCCTGGCCGGTCAGCAGCGACCGGGCGATCCGGTCGAACTGGCCCGCCATGCCGGGCGCGGTTTCCGAGTGGAACCTTGACCAGAGTGAGCGGAGGTTTGGAAACCTGGCGATCGCCAGCGCTTCGGCCCGCGCATCCTCGATCAGGCCGATGCAGCTTCGTTGCAGTGCATTCGTCGCCTCGGCCGGAATGGGCGCCTGCAGCGCGGCGAGATGTGCCGCCAGATGCGCTGCCTGGGCGCGATAGAGATCCACGGCGGCGCGGTCCTGCCAATCGTCCAGCGCATCGGGCAGATGCAGCATGTGATCGGCCACGAAGGGCCGCAGCCCCGCCCTGCCTTCGAAATCGCCGGCCGTGGGAACCAGCATGAAATCCCGCCCCCAGAGCGCGCGCAGATACATGCCCAGGCGGCGCTGTACGTCGACCAGCAGCACCCCCTTGCGTTCCGACTGCATCACCGCCCTGGAGACATCGGAGGCCAGCGAGAAATAGGCGTGCAACGCGGCATGGTCGGTGCGATGCGCCTCGATCCCCCAGTCGGCCCAGCGGCGCAACCCGCCCAGGGTCAGGACATCGAGCAGCTGGGCCAGGTGATCCAGCATCGGCCGCATGCCCCGCGGCGCACGGGACAGAACATGGTCGAGAAAGCGCAGATAGCTGAGAAACAGCCCGGCATCCGCCAACCGGCGGGCAGCCAGGGGCGCGGTATCGAGTATCCGCTCGATCACCGCGCCAGAGGTGCGGGAACTATAACCGAGGCAGGCTGTGGCGGTCTCGGCAAGCACATCCTCGCCCAGGTCGCGGGCAACCTCGGGCATGGCCTCGACCCAGGCGCGCATCGTGCCATCGCCACGTCCGGTCTGCTGCAACGCATCAAGGCCGCGCAGCCAGCTGTCCAGACCCCGCGGCGACAGCCGGCGCCGCGCCTCGGGCAAGGCGCGGCCCAGCGCCGCCTGCACGGCGAGGGGAAGGCGGCCTGCCAGTGCCGCGTGTTCCGGCGGCAGGCCCTCCACCCGCTCAGAACCAGGTGGCAACGGCGGCATGAAGCGCATCCCGCATGTCCGGGTCGTCGGTGATCGGGCAGACGATGGTCATGGCACAGGCAGAGATGGGCGCGACCCCGCGGGCGATGAGCTTGCCGGCATGGATCAGCATGCGGGTCGACACCCCCTCGTCCAGGCCATGGCCCTTGAGGTTGCGGGCGCCGGCACCGATCTCGACCAGCCTGGTTGCGGTTGCAAGATCGACCCCGGCCTCATGGGCGACGATTTCGGTCTCGATCCGCGGTTCGGGCCAGGTAAAATCGAGCGCGCCGAAACGCTGCTTGGTCGACTGCTTCAGATCCTTCATCAGCGACTGGTAGCCGGGGTTGTAGCTGACCACGAGGAAGAAGTCGGGATGGGCCTTCAGAAGCTCGCCCTTCTTTTCCAGGGGCAGAATGCGGCGGTTGTCGGTCAGCGGGTGGATGACGACCGTGGTGTCCTGCCGCGCCTCGACCACCTCGTCCAGATAGCAGATCGCGCCATGGCGGGCGGCGAAGGTCAGGGGACCGTCCTGCCAGCGCGTGCCTTCGGCATCGAGCAGGAAACGCCCGACCAGATCGGAAGCGGTCATGTCCTCGTTGCAGGCCACCGTCACCAGCGGCCGGCCAAGCCGCCATGCCATATGTTCGACAAAGCGGGTCTTGCCACAGCCGGTGGGGCCCTTCAGCATGACCGGCATTCGCGCGGCATAGGCCACTTCGAACAGCGCACATTCTTCGCCGACCGGGCGATACCAGGGTTCGCCGGCAATCATATGGTCCTGAATCGCATCCTTCATCGCTGCCTCCTCGGCAAGAGCGCCGCCGGCCGGCAGTGACCGGACCGGCCGCAATGCCGGCGCTGTCGCCTGGTCAGACCGGCACGCCGCGATAGACCACCATGTTGGCGCCCTGGCTCTGGGTGAAATTATCATAGCCGATCAGGCGGACGTGATTGTCGGGGTTGGCCTCGTGGCAGGCCTTCAGTTCGGCAAGGATGGCATCGACGTCGGATTCGCCGAACATCGGCAGTTTCCACATGTACCAGTAGGTCGAGGTAGCGAACTGCGGTTCGGTATGTTCGATGGCCGGGTTCCAGCCGTGTTTCACGATCCAATCCACCTGTTTGCGGATCTGGTCGCCGGTCATCGGCGGCAGGTAGGAGAAGGTGCCCATCTTGCGGCTGGTGGGATCGGAAAGCCGCGAAGTGTAGTCCTGGAGGTCGCTCATGTTGAAGGTTCCTGGGATTGGGCCGGTGCCGGGGGCGCTGCCCCCGGGCCCCCGGGGTATTTGGGTCAAGAGGAAGGGGATCAGCGATGTTGCAGGTCGAGCTTGTCGACAGTGTCGAACTCGAATCTGATCTCCTTCCAGGTCTCCATCGCGATCTTCAACTCGGGGCTGTGCTCGGCCGCCCGGAGCAGGATATCCTTGCCCTCACGTTCCAGCGGGCGGCCTTCGTTGCGGGCCTGGACGCAGGCTTCCAGCGCGACACGGTTGGCCGCCGCCCCGGCGGCATTGCCCCAGGGGTGGCCCAGCGTGCCACCGCCGAACTGCAGGACCGAATCGTCGCCGAAGATCGCGACCAGCGCCGGCATGTGCCAGACATGGATGCCGCCCGAGGCAACTGGAAAGACCCCCGGCATCGAGCCCCAGTCCTGATCGAAGAAGATGCCGCGGCTGCGGTCTTCGGCAACGAACCTGTCGCGCAGAAGGTCGATCCAGCCCAGGGTGGCGGCACGGTCGCCTTCGAGCTTGCCGACGACGGTACCGGAATGCAGGTGGTCGCCGCCGAGAAGGCGCAACAGCTTTGCCAGGACGCGGAAGTTGATGCCGTGGTTGGGGTTGCGGTCGATCACCGCATGCATGGCGCGGTGGACGTGCAGGAGCATGCCGTTGTCGCGGCACCAGCGGCTGAGCGAATTATGCGCGGCCCAGCCCAGCGTGATATAGTCCGACATGATGATCGGCGTGCCGATCTCCTTGGCATATTCCGCGCGGCGGAACATTTCCTCGACCGTCGGCGCCGTCACGTTCATGTAGTGGCCCTTGCGCTCTCCGGTTTCGCGTTCGGATTTCCCGATGGCCTCCTGGCAGAAGTCGAAACGGTCGCGCCAGCGCATGAAGGGCTGCGAATTGACGTTCTCGTCGTCCTTGGTGAAGTCGAGGCCGCCGCGCAGGCATTCATAGACGGCGCGGCCGTAGTTCTTGGCGGACAGGCCGAGCTTCGGCTTGATGGTGCAGCCGAGGAGCGGGCGGCCGTATTTGTCCATCTTGTCGCGTTCGACATTGATGCCATGCGGCGGGCCGAAGCAGGTCTTCACGAACCAGATCGGGAAGCGGACATCTTCGAGGCGCAGTGACCGGACGGCCTTGAAGCCGAAGACATTCCCGACGAGCGACGTGAAGACGTTGACGACCGAGCCTTCCTCGAACAGATCGGCCGGATAGGCGATGAAGGCGTAGAAGGCCTCGTCATGGCCGGGCACATCCTCGATGCGGTAGGCGCGGCCCTTGTAATGGTCGAGATCGGTCAGCAGGTCGGTCCAGACCGTGGTCCAGGTTCCGGTGGAGCTTTCGGCGGCGACGGCGGCGGCGGCCTCTTCGCGCGACACGCCGGCCTGCGGGATCACCTTGAACACCGCCAGAACATCGGTCTCCCGCAGGGTGTAGTCGGGTTCCCAGTAAGTGGAGCGGTAGTCCTTCACGCCGGCGTCGTATTTCTTGCGATCGGGTGCATTCATCGTCAGATCTCCTCTCCGGCGGTTTCGGCGCTGGGCGTCAGGGCGCCTGAGGGAAGATTAGGTGATTGCCAGACTATCGAAAAATGAATAGTTTTTAGTATCAGACTATGGAAAGACCTAGTCATTGATCGCCAGCTTTCGCCAACTGCAGATCTTTGCCGCCGTGGCGCGGCACCTGTCCTATACCCGCGCTGCCGAGGAGCTGAACCTGACCCAGCCCGCGGTCTTTACCCAGGTGCGCCAGATTCAGGATCAGGTCGGCACGCCGCTGATCGAGCGGATCGGGAAGAGGCTGTATCTGACCGAGGCCGGGCGGGTGGTTCTTGCCACCGCCCGCGAGATACTGGGAGAGATGGAACGGCTGGACATGCGGCTGGCCGAACTGAACGGCATGGTGCGGGGCCGGCTGCGCGTGGCCGTGGTATCCACCGCGAAATACGATATTCCCCGGCGGTTGGGCGAATTCTGCCGCGTCCATCCCGGGATCGACGTTGCCCTGACCGTCGGCAACCGGGAGGAGCTGCTGACCCGGTTTGCCGCGAACGAGGACGATCTCTATGTTCTGGGCACCCCGCCGCAAGAGGCCGATGCCGAGCATCATGTCTATGCCGAAAATCCGATCGTGGTGATTGCGCCGCCCGGGCACCCGCTGGCGGGGCGCGGCCCGTTGTCGCCTGCCGTGCTGGCGGAGGAGCCGTTCCTGATGCGCGAGAAGGGCTCCGGCACGCGGATCGCGACGGAGCGGTTCTTTGCCGAACAGGGGCTGGCACCGCCGGTTCGGATGGAACTGGGCGCGAACGAGGCGATCAAGCAGGCCGTGATGGCGGGGCTGGGGCTGTCGGTGCTGTCTCGCGGCTCGGCCCGGCTGGAACTGGACAACGGTCATCTGACCGAACTTGCGGTCGAAGGTTTTCCGCTTCTGCGTCACTGGCATGTCGCCTGGCCGCGCGGGAAGCGGCTGTCCGTGGGCGCGCGGGCATTTCTCGATGTGCTGTTCGACGGCCGTGCACCGAAGCCGGCCGCCTGACCCGCAACCCGCGGGCGGACCGGGAACAGCCTCTGTGGCGGCTAGCGCTTTCCGTAGTAGAGACCGACGACATGTTCGGCCTGGGCAAAGAACAGCCAGCGCGCGGCAAAGGCGCCGATCAGATAGGCCACGGCCGCCACGGCCCGCGGCAGAACCGCCCCCGGCAGCAGGGCCAGCGCCAGAGCGGGCAGCACGACCGCGAAGATCAGCGCCAGAACCCGCAGCCGGGCGACATGCTTGCGGCCGACGATATGGATCATTTCGTGCAACAGGTAGTTGCCGGCGGTATGCGCGGGGTCGAAAATCGACGGTTTGCCGATCCGATCAAGGCCGGTTGCCTTGCCCATGGTCTGCCCCACCTCGGCAAAGCGTCGATCACCGATCGACCAGGACAGCACCAGCGCCAGCCCCATCACCACGACCAGCGCCAGCGCGGGCCAGCGCGGCAGGGCAAGGATGGCGCCGCCCGCCAGCGCAAAGCACAGGAACATCGCCGGCGTTACCCAGTGATTCCAGCGCGGCACAGTCTTCAGCTGCGCATAGATCATCGAGGTGGTGAAGACGGTGACAAGCGCCATGATCGCGCCGATCACGCCGGGCAACCGGCTCCAGCCCAGACCCAGCCAGTCTGACAGAGCGACCGGCGCCAGCATCAGCAGCGTGGCAATCGCCATCACGCCCTCGCGCGACAACCAGCTTGTCCGCCACTGGCTCATCGCCCGCCAGGCGCGCTGCGGATTGCCAAGGTGAAAGGTCGAGGCAAGCAATCCGCCCACCGCCAGGGCATAGCCGAGACCCCAGAGGAGAAAGGCCGTCCAGCCCGCCGGTTGCACGAAAGCCGCGCCGAGAAAGGCAAGAAAACCGAAGCCAAGCCCCGACAGCACCGTGAAGACGATCACCGAAGGTGCGGGATGCATCAGAACTTCTCCAGCATGCGGTCCAGCCAGCCCGCGAAGCCCGTGGCCCTGATGTCCAGCAACGGCGTCAGCGGTGCAGTGTCCAGCCGGTCCTTGGGGCGGGGCGGCAGGTATTTGTTCGTGGGCTTCGTACCCATGTCGGGCATCAGGTCATATCCGCCACGCCGTGCCGCCAGTTGAGACACCTTCGACCCCGGATCGGCAAAGTCGCCGAAATGCCGCGCGCCGGTGGGGCAGGTGCGCACGCAGGCCGGCACGCGGTCTTCCTCGGGCAGGGCCTCGTTATAGATGCGGTCGACGCAAAGGGTGCATTTCTTCATCACCCCCGCCGCCTGGTCCATCTCGCGCGCGCCATAGGGGCAGGCCCAGGCGCAAAGCCCGCAACCGATGCAGATGTCTTCGTTGACCAGGACGATGCCGTCCTCGCTGCGCTTGTAGCTGGCGCCGGTGGGGCAGACGGTGACACAGGGAGCATTGTCGCAATGCAGGCATGACCGCGGAAAGGAGACGACCTGCGCCGCGCCCTGGTCGGGCGCCACCTGATAGCTGTGAACCCGGTTCAGGAAGGTGCCCGACGGATGGGCGCCGTAGGGTTCCTGATCCGAAAGGGGCGCGCCATAGCCCTGATCGTTCCAGCCTTTGCAGGCGGTGACGCAGGCATTGCAGCCGACACAGGTATCCAGGTCGATGGCCAGGCCCAGCTTCTTGTCGGTTCGGGCGGGAAGACAGGTCATGACGGGCTCCCGGAGCGGGTGGTTCCTTCGGGAACAACGCGGGTGATGGGCGGGAAGACGGGTTCGGAACGGTCGCGCGGACCGACGCGGGTAATCCTGACCCGCTGGTCGAACCAGGCCGCCTGCCCCGTCACCGGATCGGAGTTCGAGAGGCGGCCCTTGTGGCCGTCCTGGCCCGGCCGCAGCTCCGATATCAGGTGGTTCAGCAGGAAGCCGACCGTCGCCTCCGATGCATCATCGTCCAGCGCCCAGGCCGCCTTGCGTTTGCCGATGGCGTTCCAGGTCCAGACGGTCTGCGGGTTCAGGGCCGCCATATGCGCGACCGGCACCACGATTTCGCCATTGGGCGAGGTGACGGCGGCAAAATCCCCCTCGCGGAAGCCCTGCTCCGTCCAGATCCGTGTCGGCAGATAGAGGTAGTTCATGCCGCGAATCTGGCGCAGCCAGGCGTTCTGACTGCCCCAGCTGTGGTACATGTCCATCGGCCGCTGGGTCAGCGCATGTACCGGATAACCGGCCGCATCCGCCTCGCCATAGGGTTCGTACCAGATGGGCAGCGGATCCATCACCCGCTGCAGTTGCGCGCGCAGATGGTCGGGCGGCTGATGCGGGCCGACCCCCTCGGCTGCGGCCTGAAAGCGGCGCAGCGGCTCGGACCAGAGGGTGAAGACATAGGGTTCCGGCTTGTCGAAAATCGCGGTGGCAACGGCCCAGTCCTGATAGGCGCGGTTCCACGGCTTGTAGAAGGCGGCCTCCTCGGGAACATGCGCCTGGTAGAAGCCGCCGTTCGCGATATAGCGCTGCAACTGGTTGGGGTTGGGATCCCCCCTGCCCTCTTGCATGCCATCGGCGCCGCGAAAGCCGATCAGCGGCCCGACCCCCGGCCGGCGCTGGTGGTTGACGATATAGTCGGCATAATCGCGGTATTTCGCACTGCCATCATCGTTCACCATGCCGGGCAGGCCAAGCCGTGCGCCCAAATCCAGCAAGACCGACTGAAAGCCGCGCACATCGCGATCCGGTTCGATGACCGGCCAGCGAATACTGTCGCCGGCGGCATCGGGCTCGGAAATCGGCCGATCCAGCAGGCTGATGCAGTCATGTCGCTCGACATAGGTGGTATCGGGCAGGATCAGGTCGGCATAGGCCACCATCTCGCTGGCATAGGCATCGGCATAGATGATCCGGGGGATGACATATTCGCCATCCGGCGCCTTGTCGGTCAGCATCTCCAGCACCTTCGCGGTGTTCATGGAGGAGTTCCACGCCATGTTCGCCATGTAGAGGAACAGCGTGTCGATCCGGTAGGGATCGCCCGCATGGGCATTGGGGATCACCATATGCATCAGGCCATGCGCCGAAAGCGGATTTTCCCAGGTGAAGGCCTTGTCGATCCGGACCGGGCTGCCGTCTTCCTGCAGCGCCAGATGTTCGGGGCCGCGAACATAGCCCAAATGCGGGCCGTCAAGCGGCATGCCCGGCGTCACCTTGCAATGCGGCAGGGGATGCGCCTCGACCGGCTTGGGGTAGGGCGGCTTCAGCCGATAGCCGCCCGGCGTTTCAACCGAACCGAGGACGATCTGCAGCAGATGCAGCGCGCGTGCAGTCTGGAACCCGTTGGAATGGGCCGAAATTCCGCGCATGGCATGAAATGACACCGCACGGCCCGGCATGGTTTCGTGCCGGATGCCGCGAAAATCGGTCCAGGGCCGGGCAATTTCGACCACGTCGTCAAAGGCCGCATGTGCCATTTCGGCCGCCAATGCCCGGATACGCGGCGCCGCAATGCCGCAGCGGTCGGCCACCGCCTCGGGGGCGTAATCGGGCGCGAGATAGCGCTCGGCCAGATGTCGGAAGACGGTCTGGTTGCCCTGCCATTGCGCGCCAAGGTCGGGCTGCACCCCTTCACCATCCCAGGGCGCGGGCAGGCCGCTGCGGCGGTCGATCACCAGATGCCGGCCGTCCTCGCCCGTCATCAGCAGACCCTTGTCCGGACCGTTGGCGATCACCAGGAAAGGTGCGTTGGTGAACTGGGCCAGATAGGACAGGTCGATCTTGCCGGCCTCCAGCAGGCAATGGACAAGCGACAGGATCAGCAGGCCATCGGTGCCGGGAGTGATGCCGAACCATTCGTCGGCCACGGCATTATAGCCCGAACGGACCGGGTTCACCCCAACCACCCGGGCGCCGCGGTCCTTCAGCTTGCCGATCCCGATCTTGATCGGGTTGGAATCGTGATCCTCGGCCACGCCGAACAGCACGAACAGCTTCGTCCGCTCCCAGTCGGGCTGGCCGAATTCCCAGAAGGCGCCGCCCATCGTGTAGATGCCACCCGCCGCCATATTGACCGAACAGAACCCGCCATGCGCCGCATGGTTCGGCGTGCCATAGGCCTGCGCCCACCAGCCGGTCAGGCTTTGGCTTTGGTCGCGGCCAGTGAAGAAGGCCATCTTCTCGGGCGCCGTCTCGCGCAGCGGTTTCAGCCAGGACACCGCGATCTGCATCGCCTCCTCCCAGGAGATTTCCTCGAAGGCACCCGATCCGCGCGGGCCGACGCGCTTCAGCGGCGCCCGAAGCCGCGAGGGCGCGGTGATCTGCATGATGCCCGAGGCCCCCTTGGCACAAAGGACGCCCTTGTTGACCGGATGGTCGCGATTGCCCTCGATGTATCTGACCTTGCCAGATCTGACATGCACGTTGATGCCGCAGCGGCAGGCACACATGTAACAGGTCGTCTGGCGGATCTCGTCGCCGATCGGCTTCGAAAGATCTGGCTGGGCGTTCATCGATCACCTCGTTCGGCGCGGATCCGCACCGCAGGGATGAAACGGGGCAGAAACTGCCCGGGCGAAACGGCGTGGCGATGGGCGGAACCGAAGGCTTCTCCCGCGAAATGATCGCGAAGGCCAGGATGGCGATGGATCTTCCGGAAACCCTGTCGCATCGTCGGCGCTTCGTGATCCCGTGCCGCCTTGCAGAACGACGGACCATCAAGCGGTAACTTGGAGTTTTCATCGACCTTCCGCAAGCGGAAGTATCGGCCTGTCCCGCGCCGCTTCGGACTGCAGGACCCGCCTGCCCCGCAAGACAGGCCGACAATGCCGACCCTGGCCCTGCCGGCGGACGAACCACAGGCATCGTCGGGTTGCCGCATCGCAGGCGCCGCCGGTCCGATCAGCCGCCGTGACGGATGGTGAAGTAATAGATGCCACCATCCTCCCGCTGCTCGACCAGATCGTTGCCGGTGGTGCGGCAGAACGCTTCGAAATCCCGCGGGGCACCCGGATCGGTCGCCTGGACTTCCAGGATCATGCCAGGGGCAAGTTCCTTCAGCGCCTTCTTCGCACGCAGGATGGGCAGGGGGCAGGTCAGATCCTTCGCATCCAGAACCATATCGGCCATTGCAGTCCCTTTCAGATATAGAGATTGATGCCGCAGCGCGTGGCCGCGTCAACCCAGGTTGCCGCACCGCCCAGCGCAATGCCATCGATCATGTCCTCTTTGCGGTATTCGAAAAGGTCCATGGTCATCTGGCAGGCGATCAGCTTGACCTCGGCCTCGACCGCAAGTTCGCGCAGCTCCTCGATCGAGGCGACACCCTTCTTCTTCATCATGTTTTTCATCATGGCGGTGGTCAGCGCCGTCGCGCCCGGCATGGCAGCAAGGATGTTCGGCATCGCCATGTGGCCGCCGCCCATTGGCATTTCCATGGCGGCATTTCCCAGGGGATTGATCTTCAGGTTCAGGTCCTTCTTCAGCAGCGTCAGCCCGTAGAAGGTGAAGAACATCGTGACCTCCAGCCCCATCGCGGCGGCAGTGGTGGCCAGGATGAAGGGAGGATAGGCCCAGTCGAGCGTCCCCTTGGTCACGATGATCGACATCGACTTTGCGTTGGAATCGTCCGGCATTTCCGTCTCCCGGCGGGATCCCGCCACCATTGCCCGCGCCCTGTTCCGCCGGATCGAGCCACCAAGGGATCGACCGGCCCGACCCCCGTCCCTCGGCCCCGGCCGCATGCATCGGTGTTAGCCAGCTTCGGGCGGGCGATCAATGCGTCGTTCATGGCGATGATCCAGGCCAGCGCGCGCAACCCGGACCGCAACCGGGCGGGCCCGCGCGCGATCCGGTATGAAACGCGCGTCCCTTTGGCCTTCACATCGGTTTGTTGGGCGGCCGAATGCGGCCGGCGCAGCACCGGCCAGCCGCAAGCGGCGACAGAGGCGACCCTCTATCCGCGATAGCGCGTCATGCGCAGGCCGAGAGCCGCCGCCGTCATCGTCACCACGATCAGGATCGTGCCGATGGCATTCACGACCGGGCTCGCGCTGGTCCGCATCATGCCCCAGACGAATGTCGTCAGCGTGTTGCCGCCGCCGATCGTGAACGAGGTCAGCACATAGTCGTCAATCGACAGGGCAAAGGCGATCAGCATCGCCCCGACGACCGAGGGACCGATCAGCGGCATGGTCACGGTGCGGAACACCCGGACCGGACCGGCGCCCAGATCCCGCGCGGCCTCTTCGATCGCGGGGTCGATCCCCGACAGGCGCCCGTGCACCACGATGATGACAAAGGGAACCGTGAACAGCAGATGCGCGCCGATCACGGTGTGCAGGCCAAGGCCAAAGCCCGATGCCGACGCGCCCGCAAGCAGGGCAACGGCCTGAAGCAGGGGCGGCAGAACGATCGGCAGCGCAAGTACCGCGATGACGATGCCCGCTTTTCGCGCCGACAACCGCGCAAGCCCGATGGCCGCCAAGGTGCCGACCACGCCGGCCAGGACCGATGCTGTCAGCGACACCGTCAGACTTGTCCTGACCGCGCGGCCCAGTCCCGGTTCCTCCAGCAGCGCGCGCCACCAGCGCAGCGACGGCCCTTCGAAGGGAAAGTTCGCCAGCCCGCGATCCGTGAAGGCAAAGACGATCAGCAGCACAAGCGGCGCAACCAGCAGGATGACCGATGCCACGGTAAGAATGCGTGCCAGACGCATGGGCCAGCCGGTCATCGCAGCACCCGGTCAAGAAGTGCAGCGCAGACGGCGCCGGTGAACAGGGCCGCCACAACCAGAGTGAATCCCATCGCTGCGCCCAGCGGCCAGTTGAACAGGGTGCCGAACTGCGGCGCAATCATCTGTCCGTAAAGTGCCGTCCTGCCACCACCGACCAGGATGGGCGTGATGTAGTCGCCGACCGCCAGGCAGAAGCAGAGCAGAAACGCCGCGATGACCCCGCGCCGGATGCGTGGCAGGATCACCAGCCGGAACAGTTTGGCCGGCCCCGTTCCAAGATCCCGCGCGGCCTCGATCTCGATCATCTCGACGGCCCGAAGCGCGCCGGCCACCGGCAATACCGCGAAGGGCAGCAAAAAGCCCACCATGGCCGCAATGACCGCGGCGGGGCTGTAGAGCAACTGCTCGATCGGCGTCGAGATGATGCCGGCGGTCAAAAGCCCGCTGTTGATGACGCCATCGTTTCCGAGGATCGTCTTCCAGGCATAGATCTTTGTCAGATAGCCGCCGAACAGCGTCACGAGAACCAGAAAGAGCAGGATCTGCCCCGTCCGGGGTTTCGCAAAGCGAATGACCGTGGCGACGGCAATCGACAACACGGTGCAGATCGCCGCGACAGCGATCCCGAGGGCCATTGTCGAAGCAAGTGCCCTCCCGTGGAGGGACACCGCGTCAATATAGTTGCGCAGGGTCAGATCCGGCGCGATCCGGAAGACATCGACGCGCCAGAAGCTGATGACGAACATCCACAGAAGTGGCCCCACGCCCAGTGCCAGGAATACGGCTGCCGCCGGCAGGATCAGCGGCCAGATCCGGTCATTCAGAATGCCCTGCGACACCGTTCCGCTCATGTCAGGCCGCCAGAACGCCTTGCCACGCCCGGACCCAATCCGGCCAGGTGGCATGGGTGCCGTCCGAGACGAAGGGAGTCATCGGGTAGAACCGGCACTTCTCCTGGAAGGCGGTCATGTTGTCATAGGGGTAGATTGCCCGCTTTTCCGGAGCAAGGCCGTCGATCCCCTCTTGGGTGACAGCGCCCTGGATCAGTTCGTCGCCAAGGAAGATCTGTGCCGTCCGGTCGAGAACCTGATTGCAGAGTGCATGCGCAAGTTCGGGGTTCGACGCATTCGCGGGAATGCAGTAGTTGTCGATGAAGCCATAGCTGCCTTCCGACGGGTAGGTGAAGTCGATCACGCCCTTGTCCGCAACCCAGGCCTTCATCGCCTCCCATCCGCCAAAGGTGAACTGGACATCGCCGCGCACCAGCACGTCGGCTGCTTCGCCGAAGCTGGGTGCCAGCATCCGGGCATGGTTCTTCTTGAGGTTGATCAGCCAGTCCTGAACGGCGGCAAGCTGGTCCGGCGTGATCAGCGTCGGATTGTCAGGCCCGTTGAGGATGATCGAGGCGATCGTCATCTGGCCGATCGGATCATCCATCATCGCGAACTTGCCCTTGAACTCGGGCTCGAGCACGATGGACCAGCTTTCCGGCGGCGTCGAGAACACCTTGGGATCGTACATCATCGGCGCGCCGCCCCAGGTGAAGGGCACCGCCCACAGCCGACCGTCGGCATTCAGGTTGGCATCGTCGCGGAACAGCGGCAGGACCTTGGAAAGATTGGGCACCAGGCTTTCGTCAATCGGCTGCAGCAGGCCGCCTTCGCGCATTGCGGGCACGTAGCCCATATAGGGCGTGACGATGTCGATGGACTGACCCGCGCTCAGCTTCGTCAGGATCTCGTCATTGTTCGCCAGGAAGGTGGTCTGCAGGTCGATCCCGGCATCCGCGAGGAAACTTCCCTGACGGACCGGATCGTCGTAGCCTTGCCAGCACAGCATGTTCACGGATGTTGCGGCGCGGGCCGGAGCGGCCAGGGCGCCAAGCCCGACTGCGGCCCCCGCAGCTGCGGTGCGCTGCAGAAACGCACGCCGGTTGAGTTGGGTCATGTTCATGTCAGGCCTCCAGTCCCTATGAATTGTTTCGCGCGTTGGCTGTCCATTCGCGCCCGGTGATTACGAGGGCAGTTTGACGGTATGCAGCGGCCGAGCAGGAAGGACGATGCCGATCGACTCTCCCGGCGCAGGCAGGGGTACGCCCACCGCGACATCGGCCCGCAGCAAAAGCCCGTCAGCGGTGCGCAGGCTGAGACGGTTGTAGCCACCCTGAAAGACAGAATCGGTGACATTCACCGTCAAATCCGCCGGCGATTCAGCCGGCGCGGGCGCAACATCGCCCGGGCGCAGAACGACAGCGCGCGGCCCGTCGGCACCGGAAACGACGGCCTCGCGCCCGCCGGGAAGCCGGACGCGGCCCTGGCGAACGGTCACGGGAAGCAGCGCGGCCTCGCCGATGAAGGTTGCAACGAATGGGTCTGCCGGCTGGCCGTAGATGGTCTGGGGCGAATCGACCTGTGCGATACGCCCGTCGTTCATGACGGCAACACGATTGGCCATGGCCATCGCCTCTTGCTGATCATGCGTAACGAAGACGAAGGTGCCGCCGATTTGCCGGTGGATTTGCCGCAACTCGTCCTGCAGCGATGCGCGCAGCGCCGCATCCAGCGCACCGAGCGGCTCGTCAAGCAGCAGGACCTGGGGCTTGAGGATCAGTGCCCGCACCAGCGCAACACGCTGGCGCTGCCCACCGGAAAGATCGGTAACTGGCCGATCGGCAAATTTCTCAAGTTGACCCAGCGCCAGCATGTCGTCCACGGCACTGGCAATCTGCGCCGCCGGCCATCCTGCAACCTTTGGCCCATAAGCGATGTTCTGCCGGACCGACATGTGCGGGAACAGGCCATAGCCCTGGAACACCATGTTGGTCGGCCGCCGCTCGGGCGGAAGGCCCGTCACATCCTGGCCGCCGACGTGAATGCGCACCGCGGTCGGTGCCACAAAACCGCCGATCATCCGCAGAAGCGTGGTCTTGCCACAGCCCGACGGCCCGAGGACCGCAAGGAAATCGCCCGCGTCAACCGACAGATCCGTAGGATGAACGGCGGCTGTCTGTCCGTAGGTCTTTTGCAGCTTGTCGAGGATCAGGAGCGCCACGCGTCACCCTCACTGTGCATCGGTGATTATGCCGGGCGGTGGTTCTGCGGTGCGGGCGTCGACCCAGACCTCGCAGTTCGGATGCTCCTGCGCCAGCGTGCAGGGATAATCCACCCGCGGTTCGGCCATCAGAAGCACGCGCAATGTGTGCTGCTTCCACGCACCACCATCGGAGATCAGCAAAAGCCGCTTCGACGAAAGAATGTCGGACATGCCGATCGTCACTGCCATGGGCGGAATAGCCCGGGTGTTGCCGCCCGCCGAACGATGGGCAAAGGCCACCAGCGTCTCGTCGTTCAGCGGCAGGATCCGCGTGACCGACCGGCGCATGTCATCGAGAGTGATATGCCACCAGCGCGAGAGCGGCGGCTCGTTGTTGGCGATATGCCCGGAATAGCCGAACCCGCCATAGCAAAGATCCGCGCCGCCCACGGCTGCGATGTCATCGGAATAGCGGTGCATGTTCTGCGGCGACGGAAAGCGCAGGTTCGCCTCGGCAGGCCGCAGCTCGGCATCGATCTGCGAGAACAGGTTGCGGATCATGTAGCCCTTGAACGACCACGGATGCTCGACCGACACCAGCCGGCACTGCCAATCCATCCATTCGTCCATGTTGAACGAGATGACATTGGCCCAGCTGATCCGCTCGCGGTTGGTGATTTCGACCAGTTCGGCGAAGTGCTTCTTCGGACCAACGGGCTGGATCAGCACCGTCGGGCGCCCGGCCTTGTTGTTGGCAATGATCAGGTCGGCGATCTCGCGGGCGAGCGACGAGAACATCGGCGGCGCCGTGTCGAAGATCCGCAACGGCAGCTTGGAGTTCGCCGCCAGCGCCTCCGCGGGCATCCGCATCATTCTGTCCCATTCGGACTGCAGCCGGTCATCAGGCATTCTATTCTCCGCACAATGTGATACTCACATAGTTTATGTTGTTACCACATGTAAAGAAGCTTCTTGAGATCACTGGGTCCGTCAGGCATGAAATCAACCATGGAGAAATCGCAGCGACACGCCCTGATCCTGCAGCGCATCACACGCGATGGCATACTTGCCGTTGCCCCCGTCGCCTCGGAAATCGGTGTGTCGGAAGAGACGATCCGCCGGGATATAAAGGAGATGGAGCGGCAAGGCCTGGTTCGTCGGCGCCACGGCGGTGCCGAACTGCCCGATCCGCTGGCAGAGCCATCCTGGCAGGAACGCATGCGCAGCAATGCGGTGGGCAAATGTGCCATCGGCCATGCCGTTGCCCGGCTGGTACGACCGGGCGATTCGCTGCTGATCGATGCTGGAACAACCAACACCTTTGTCGCTCAAGCCTTGAAAGATGTTTCTAATCTGACGGTTGTAACGAATTCGACCGATGTTGCGCGCGCGCTCGCCTTTCGGCCCGACAATGATGTCTATATGGCCGGTGGACGGCTAACGTCCGACGATGGCGCAAGTCTCGGGCAGTCGGCCATCGCCTTTATTGCGGCGTTCCGGGTGCGGCTGGCGATCATTTCAGCAGCGGCGGTCCATGCGACAGACGGAATAATGGCGCATAAGGCGGCAGAGGCAGAGTTCACACGCGCCGCGATGGGAAGAGCCGATCATGTGATTCTGGTTGCCGACCGGACCAAGCTTGACCGCACCGCCGTCGTTCGCGTGGCGGGGCTGAACGCGGTCCAGACGTTTGTCACCGACGCTTCCGTCCCGGAAAGCCTGGCAGAAGCACTGGCATCCGCCGGAGTCACGACGGTGATCGCCGATTGACAGGCCGAACCAAGATGTGATTTTCACAGAAAATGAGCGGAGATCACATAATGCGAGACGTCCTCAGCCTCGGAAGCCATGTTTACGGTATCTATGTCAATTGCGTTGCGCTGCCCCTTCCGGGGGAAACGGTGCTCGGCCATGACTTTGACGGCATGGTCCTGGACGATGGCGGCAAAGGATCGAACCAGGCGCTCGCCGCAGCGCGGCTTGGCGCCCGGTCAAGCTTTGCCGGTGTCGTCGGTCGCGATGCGGCTGGCGAAAAGGGCCTTTTGATACTGGCCGGCGCTGGCGTCGACGTATCCGCCGTGCAGCGTTGCGCCGATGCTCCGACCGGCGTTTCGATAGCGGTGATCGATCGTGCCGGCCAGTCGATGATCGTGACAGATCTGGGTGCCAACGGGCGCCTCAGCGCAGAGATGGTTGGCAGCCTGACGCCGCTGATCGCTGCCCATACCGTGACACTCCTGCAGTTTGAAAGCCCGGTCCCGGCGGCGCTGGCAGCAGCCCGCGCGGCAACGGCACTTGGGCGGCGGGCGATTCTCACGCCGGGCCCGATGGTTCCGATCTCGCACCGCGACCTGATCGGGATCGACATCATTGCCCCCAACGAAACCGAAACGGCGGCGCTTCTCGGCACCACAGAACTGGGGGACGACGATGCCGGTTGCATCAGGCGGCTGAAGGACATCTATGGCGTCCGGAACGTGCTGATGACGCGCGGCAAGGCCGGGGCAACCCTTCTCTGGACCGATGAGATCCATCGCGTACCCGCCTTCGCGGTCGAAGCAAAAAACACCATCGGCGCCGGAGATGGCTTTGTCGCGGCCTTCGCCGCTGCATTGGCCTGGAGCGTGCCGGTCGAACACGGCCTGGCCTTCGCGGCCGCCGCATCGGCCCTGACCGTCAGCAGCCCGCTGGCGCCCTGGGCCTCTTATCCTGTCCTCGCCGACGTCCTCGGTTTTCTGCAGTCGCGCGGGGCGCAGGAAACGGCCGAAGCCGTATCTCGCCATGCGCCGGAGACGGGCAGCAAGTGACAGCCAAAACCAGCGCAGGTCGGGCTTGACCGGAATATCCGATGAACCCGGGCGAGAAATAGCCCGGCCATTCGCCCGGCGCCCTGATTTGCCCGCCGCACCGCCGCAGATCGCATCATTTCACCGCGGCTGCATCCGCCCGCACGACCTCTGCAAAACCCGCGCTCGAATACCATCGCAATACCTGGATCAACGGGTGATCTGCTGCAAATCCCGGCTGGTTGAGCCGGATGAAAAGCCCACAAGCGTCATAACGGGTTGATTTCGTTGGTGACCCCGGCAGGACTTGAACCTGCAACCTTCCCCTTAGGAGGGGGACGCTCTATCCGTTGAGCTACGGGGCCATCACGCCCTGAATGCCCAAAGACGAGCCGCATGGCAACCGGAAGCCGACAGTTTCGAAGGAAATGAAGGGGGGAGTGTCATTTGGCCCACCACCCCCCCCTTTTCCTGTGCGCCACCTTTGAGAGCTTGCAGGACGCACCGGACAAGAACGGTTCAATCCGAACCGGCCTGTTAGCGCTATCGATAGCAGAACAATGCGTCTTGGACAAGGGGCGCCATTGGCGCTACTTGTTACAAAAGCCAAGGTTGCACCGTGACGAAACATCCCCTGCCCGATCCGCGCCGGACGCTCACACTCCGCGATGTCTCAGAAGCCTCCGGCGTCAGCGAAATGACGGTCAGCCGGGTTCTGCGCAATCGCGGCGATGTCTCGGAGACGACACGCGAACGGGTGCTCGAGGCGGCCCGCAACCTGGGCTATGTGCCAAACAAAATCGCAGGCGCTCTTGCCAGCCAGCGGGTGAACCTGGTCGGCGTGCTTATCCCCTCGCTGTCGAACATGGTCTTTCCCGAGGTGATGACCGGAATTTCCGAGGTGCTGGAAGATACCGGGCTGCAGCCGGTGGTCGGCGTGTCGAACTACCTGCCCGAGCGCGAGGAGCAGGTGATCTACGAAATGCTCTCATGGCGCCCCTCCGGCCTGATCCTGGCCGGGGTTGAACACAGCGAACCCGCCCGTGCCATGCTGCGGCAGGCGGGCATTCCCATCGTCGAGATCATGGATATCGATGGCGAACCCGTCGACAGCGCCGTCGGCATCTCGCACTGGCGTGCCGGAAGGGAGATGGCCGAGGTGATTATGGCCGCCGGATACCGCCGCATCGCTTTCCTCGGCACCCATATGCCGACGATGGATCACCGCGCCCGAAAACGGCTGGAAGGGTTCGAGGACGTGCTGGCGCGCGAGGGGCTGGCGATCGTCGACCGGGAATATTATCTGGGCGGCTCGTCGCTGCTGAAGGGCCGCGAGATGACCGAGGCCCTGCTCTCCCGCACGCCGAACGTCGATTTTCTGTATTATTCCAATGATATGATTGGCGCCGGCGGATTGCTGTGGTGCCTGGACCGCGGTATCGATGTGCCAGGCCGGATCGGGCTGGCAGGGTTCAACGGCATGGATCTGCTCGACGGGCTGCCGCGCCAGCTGACGACGATGGATGCCCGGCGGTTGGAAATCGGCCGCCTGGCGGCCGAGATCATCTCTGGCAAGCGGCCTGGCGGCAGGACGGGTGGCGAGTTGATCGAACTGAGCGCCACGCTTCGCCCGGGCGATACGATCCGCGGGATGTAGCGGTCAGGCGCGCGGCCGGCCGATCAGGCGTTCACCGTCGATCCCGTCGATCTCCACCTCGAGAATCTGGCCCTCGGGCTGGTCGGTGTCAAAGCGCACTTCGGTGAACTGCTCGGTGCGGCCAAGGCGCGGTCCCTCGGTCAGCACCCGATGCCGCGCGCCCTGTTGCAGCACAAGATGCGCGGCCAGCGCCGCACCGCCGGCGGCCCGCAGCCGCGCGGCACGCTCCCGGATCACCGGGCCTTTCACCTGCGGCATCCGCGCGGCCGGGGTGCCCTTGCGCGGGCTGAAGGGAAAGACATGCAGGAAGGTCAATCCGCAATCCTGTACCAGCCGCAAGCTGTTTTCGAACATCGCGTCAGTTTCCGTCGGGAAGCCCGCGATGATATCGGCGCCAAAGATCATGTCGGGCCGCAGGCGCCGCGCCTCCTCGCAGAAACGCTGGGCATCGTCGCGCAGATGGCGCCGTTTCATCCGTTTCAGGATCATGTCGTCGCCGGCCTGCAGCGAAAGGTGCAGGTGCGGCATCAGTCGCGATTCGGTGGCGATGGCCTGCATCAGATTCTCGTCGGCCTCGATGGAATCGATCGAGGAAATCCGCAGCCGCGGCAGATCCGGCACCAGCCGCAGGATGCGCATGACCAGATCGCCAAGACGCGGTTGTGCCGGCAGGTCGGCACCCCAGGAGGTAAGGTCGACACCCGTCAGAACGACTTCGAGAAATCCCTTGTCGACCAGCCGCTGGATCTGGTCGATGACCACGCCGGCGGGAACCGACCGCGAATTTCCGCGGCCGAAGGGGATGATGCAGAAGGTACAGCGGTGATCGCAGCCGTTCTGTACCTGGACATAGGCGCGATGCCGGCCAAACCCGTCGATCAGGTGGCCGGCCGTCTCTGTCACCGACATGATGTCGTTGACCTGCACCTTCTCTGTCTCGCCGATCAGATCGGGCGCGGAGAGCGCGGCCCAGGTTCCGGGCTGCATCTTTTCATGGTTGCCGACAACGCGCGAGACCTCGGGCATGGCGGCAAAGGTCTCGGGTTCGGTCTGCGCAGCGCAGCCGGTGACGATGACGGTGGCACCGGGGTTTTCGCGGGCAAGGCGGCGGATTTCCTGCTTCGCCTTGCGCACGGCTTCGGCCGTTACCGCACAGGTGTTCACAATGACCGCACCGTCCAGCCCGGCTGCTGCGGCCAGCTCCTTCATCGCCTCGGTCTCATAGGCGTTGAGCCGGCAGCCGAGTGTCGAGAAAATCGGGGGATTCACAGCAGTCCCGCAAGAAAACCCGGGGACAGAAGCCCATCGAACACCCGCGCCACCGGCCCGGCCATCCAGACACCATCCTCGCGCCAGTCGATGTCCAGCACGCCGCCGTCGAGATCCAGCCTGACCCGGCGTCCGGTCAGGCCGCGCAGATGCGCGGCGACCGCGGTCGCGCAGGCCCCGGATCCGCAGGCGAGCGTGATGCCCGATCCCCTTTCCCACACCCGCATGCGCAGCCGGTCTGGCGCGATCACGCTGGCGAATTCCACATTGGTCTTCTGGGGATATAGCGGGTCGGTTTCATAGCGTGGCCCAAGATTGCGCAAATCCACCGCATCGGCATCGGGGACGAAGATCACGCAATGAGGATTGCCCATGCCCACCGCCACGGGATCGCCCGGCAGCGGCAGATGCAGCAGGTCTGTCTCTGCCGCGAGCGGAATGGCAGCCCAGTCCAGTTGCGGTGCGCCCATGTTCACGCTGACCTGTCTGTCGGCCCGACGGATGGCCTGCAGCAGCCCGCGTCCGGTCCGGAACGACACCGCATCGCGCCCGAGATCACGCATCAGCAGATCGGCCACGCAACGCGAGGCATTGCCGCAGGCACCGGCGCGGCTGCCGTCGCTGTTCCAGAAGTCGAGCTCGAAATCCGCCCCCACCGTATCGCGAATCTCGGCCAGTTGATCAAAGCCCACGCCCCGGTTGCGGTCGCCGATCACCCGCGCCAGCGCAGGCGTCATCACCGCGCCCGGCCGGCCGCGGGAGTCGATGATGACGAAGTCATTGCCCGCCCCGTGCATCTTGATGAAGGGCAGGCCAGGGGGTGCGGCATCGCGGGTCATGCCGTGCGATATATGCGCATTTTGCCGCGCCTGCCAGAGCACCCGACCGGGACAAGCGACCTGAACGGCCGGAATCGGTCATGCTGCACCAACTGCCCGCAACATTTCGCTGTTTTGGGGGTTGACGCCCCCGTGCCGCTTCCGTAAGTCGCAGCACTGCGTGGGCCCGTAGCTCAGTTGGTAGAGCAACTGACTTTTAATCAGTGGGTCACAGGTTCGAATCCTGTCGGGCTCACCAGTGATGCAGATGCCAAAGGCCTTTCAGCCGGTGCGCTGCTCTGGATTTGCAAGCACATTCGTCACAGGCGACACATCCTTAGTCTCTCGTGAAATGCCGATTGTCCCGAACTCCGCCGAAGCCGCTCGTTGAATCAGGTTGGAACTTTTGCACTCGCCGCCGCTGGCGCCTGTCCTCGCGCGGCCGAACGTCGTCTTTATGGTGCAGGCTAGACGGACCAGCGTCGCACGACGCCATAACCCCAACTCGTTTGGCCTGACGACTGGCAGCAGCACAGCCTGAGAAACACCCACATCGCCGATCTTGTTCGCGAGCTCGTATTATGTCACCGGCGGTCTATCCGCACGAAAGCGTGTTGCTTTGAAGTACGTAGGTCATCGTTGTGCTTGTCGTAGCGGGTCGCAGCTCTGCGGGTGTGTTTGGGTCCGGGAGAAAGCCACTCGATCTGTGTGTGCCGATGTACTGGATCACTGCAAGAGTCGGAAAGGCGAAAAGGCTATCGGATCGGGGCCTCCGCCCTGCCGATTGCCATCGCTGCTGGGCCAAAGCTGAAGGCGTCAACATAAGATCGGCAAGGCATGTCGGAGATTGCCATGGGTCCCAGCACGACTCTGGCGCTCCGGCTGGGAGTGCGCGCGCCGGTCTTACTGGATCACGAATTCCGCATGCAACGCGCCGGCGGCATTGATGCTTTTCAGGATGTCTATCATGTCATGCGGCGCCACGCCCAATGCGTTCAACCCGGCAACGACCTCTGACAGGTTGGTGCCGGCGGGCAGTTCGGCAAGGCCGGTCCCATCCTTGGTGATTTCTGCCGTGCTGCGCGGAACAACAACGGTCTCCCCTTCGGAAAACGGGTTAGGCTGCACGACCATCGGCGCCTCCTCGATCTTCAGCGTCAGGTTTCCCTGCGCGACGGCGACCCGACCGATGCGGACATCCGCCCCCATCACGATGGTGCCGGATCGCTGGTCGACCACGACACGGGCCCGGCTTTCGGCGTTGATCTCTATGCCTTCGATCCGCGCAATGGCATGGGCCGGCGAGGCCTGGCCCTTCAGGTCGAGCACCACGGTCCCGGAATCGATCATGGTTGCCGTACGCCGGCCAAGTTCCCCGTTCACCGCCCGTTCGATGCGGGCGGCGGTGGTGAAGTCCGGGGTCTTCAACGCCAACCGCAAGGTGGAAACCTGGCTGAAATCAAAAGGCACCTCCCGCTCGACCCGGGCGCCCGCGGGAATGGTGCCAGCTGTCGGCACACCCTGTACCACGCGGGCCGCCCGACCCTCGGCCGCGATGCCGCCGGCAATGATCGTTCCCTGGGCCACGGCATAGATCAGCCCATCGGCCCCGTTCAGCGGTGTCATCACCAATGTGCCGCCCAGCAGGCTTTTTGCGTCGCCGATGGCCGAGACCGTGACATCGATCTTCGTTCCCGCCCGCGCGAAGGGCGGCAGAGAGGCGGTCACGAAAACGGCTGCCACATTTTTCGGCCGGAAGTCCTCGCCCGTGACATTGGCACCCAGGCGTTCCAGAAGGTTGGCCATGATCTCTTCGGTGAAAGGCGCGTTGCGCAGCCCGTCTCCGGTGCCATTCAGGCCGACGATGATGCCGTAGCCGACCAGATCATTGCCGCGCACGCCGTCTATTTCCACCAGGTCCTTCAGGCGGACAGCTTCGGCGGCGGCGGGAAGGGCGAGAAGCAAGGCAAAGACGATCAGGACTGCACGCAGGATCACCGCAGATACTCCGTCAGCGACAGCGACGAAAGCCGGCTCGTCAATATGTAGAACGCATCGAGCCGGGTCTGAAGATCCTGCAGGCGCACCGCGGTCTCGTAGGGATCGGCTTCGACCAGTGCGAGACGCGCTATGCCGAGCGCTGTCTTTTCGGCAGCGTTGCGGCTGGTGGCATCGGCAATCCTGGCCTGGACGACACCGATTTCGGACCGCAACTCCACCCGCGCATCGGACGACGATATCAGCGCCTCGCCGGCTCGTCGTGCCAGATCGATCCGGGCATCGGGATTCGACGCCAGAAGACCGCGATCGAGAAGTGCTACCGCGGCCAGTCCTGCCAGCGTTCCCGACAGGGCCGGATCAAGCGCCGTTACGGCGAATTGTGCCGACTCACCCTCGGCCACCGGACCGGCCGAACGCGCCGGGCCGCCGCGATACTGGTCGCCATAGCCCGCCGCATCGTTGAACCAGTCGGCAATTGCCGTCATCGCCGCTTCGGCCCCGGTCGCCCCGGCAACGACAGGCGCGAGCCGGTCCAGCAGGGTATCCGCATCGGGCAAGGGCAAGGTATCGACCTCGATCCCGCCAAAGATGCTGCGGCCCGAGACCTGGGCATTGATTGCATTCACTGCCACCGTGAAAGCCTGCGCGCCGGTGGAGATCGCCAGGGAGACCGCCCGACCACTGGCTGAGCCAATGCTTTGCAGAAGCCGGCCGGCCAGTTCATCGGATTGGCCCGAGATCGTGGCCATCGCCGTTTGCGCAGCTTCGGCCAGAAGACCGGTTTCGGCTGTCGCCGCCGCATAGGCAGAGATCCGGGCGAGCGAATGATCGATCCCGGCCAGCGCGGAGAAATCGCCCCGCAACGCCGCCGCAGTGTCGGCAGCGACACCCGTGGTCAACTCCAGCGAGGCGCGATCTATGCCGCTGCGCAAGGCGGCGCCCTGGCGCAGCATCGCCGCGGTCAGAAAGGGGGTGGTGCCGAGGCCGGTCATGATCAGATTTCCATCAGAGTGTTCAACATGGCGTCCAGCGTCTGCAGGACCTTGGCATTGGCGGCATAACTTTTCTCGATCACGAGCAGCGACTGCATCTCGGTATCGACATCGACACCGCTTTCGCGGCTCTCCAGATCCTGCAGGGTCGTCAACCTGGCGGCTGCGAAGCTCTGCCCCGACTCGATCGACAGCCGGTCGGTTGCGATGATCGAGATCAGGTCAGAGGCCAGTTCGGCCACATTGCGCACCCCTGACGGCAGGCCCGTCGATACCGTGGCGATATCGGCATTCAGCCGGGTGGAAAGCGCATTCAGAAGCCGGGCATCTCCCGTGGGTCCGGGTGTTGTGGCGCCAAGGCCGTCGCGCAGCCGTGTGACGCTGCCGCCCTGATCGGGGTCGACCGCCGCATTGAGCGCTATTCTGCCGGAAAGTCCGGATTCGAAGGCCGGCCGGGAAGCCAGGCCGGCATCGGTGAATATTCCGGGTGAGCCGGTGGCGAGCGTGGGATCGAGCGCGGGATCCGAGAACCGCTCGACCAGATCGCGTGCGAACGCATCGAGCCCAGCCTGGCCCGAGACGGCAAGCTGGTCGCGAACGTCGAACAGCGCGGCGAGCTCACCATCCCCCAGCACGCTCATCGCGCCATCGGTGGCGGCGGGGCGGCCGTTCAGCGTCAGGCCTGAAAGTGCACCGCTGGCCAGAGTGGTTTCCGCTATGATGGTCGGGGTCCGCCGAAAGCCGAAGCTTGCCGCCGGGCCGTCGATCAGCAAGGTGCCAGTGGTTGTCATCAGGGCAACCCGGCCATCTTCCCGCGGGATCTCCCGGACCGGAAGAATGGTCGAAATCCGGTCGATCGCCTGCGCGCGCTGGTCGAGAAGGGCAGATACATCGTTGCCGGGGCCACTATGGGCCGTGATCGCCGTATTCAGCCGCTCCACTTCCTTCAGGCTGTCATTCAGCGTCTGGACCGCAGCAGCAATTGCGGCATCGGCATTCTGGCGCCGGATCTGGATCGCATCGCTGGCCGCGTTCAGCCCCCCTGCAAGTGCCGAGGCCGCATCCGCCACAGCCGAAAGCCGTGCCGCAGATTCCGGACGGCTGGTTGCGGCGATCAGCGCGGCATCGAAGCTGGCGATCCGGTCCGAAAGGCTGCCTGGGGCATCGCTGGCGCCGATCAGATCCTCGAGGGCGTTCAGAAATTCCGCCCGTGTGTCGCTGCCGGCCGTGGCGGCCTGGGCCGAGCGCCGGTCATTCAGAAGATGAAGGTCGATGTTGCGGCTGATGCCGATCACATCGACACCGTGGCCGGTGCCGCCGACGACACGGGACGCCAGAAGCACCTCGCGCCGCACATAGCCCGGTGTCGTTGCATTGGCGACGTTGGAAGACAGCACCTCGGCTTGGCGAGAGGCGGCCTGCAAGCCGGACAATGCACTGGACAGGGCCGATGTCATGGTCATATCAGGACCTTATCTTTTTATGTTCGTAGTTTCCTGCAACATCTCGTCGACGGTCTGGATCACCTTGGCGTTCGAAGAATAGGCCCGCTGCGTTTCGATCAGGCTGGTCAGTTCATTTGCCACATCGGTTGTCGAACCCTCCATCGCATAGCCCTCGATCGTGCCGGTCGGACCATCGCCCGCATCCCAGAGATAGAAGGCGCCCGAGGTGTTCGAGACTGCGTAGGCCTGGTTTGACAGCGACGTCAGACCATTCGCATTGGGGACATCGACGACCGGAATCTGGTACAGTCGGCGGGCAAAGCCCGTGTTGTAGGTCGCGACGATGAAGCCGTCTTCATCCATCGTCACGGTATTCATCTCACCGACGGGCGAGCCGTCCTTGCTGATCTGGGTCTGCGCGAAGGTATCGGACAACTGGGTTAGTCCGGCAGGATCACCCGGCTTGCCAAGGCTCAGGGTCAGCGGGCCACCGGCGACGGTCAGTCCCACAGTGCCGGTTGCCGGATCATAGGCGCCGCCCGAAACCATGGTGACGGATTGCAGCGTTCCACCGGCCGCGCGGCTATCGTCGAAAGCCAGGGAATATTCGCCGATCACGGCGTTGGCGCTGGCAGAATCGCGGATTTGCAGCGTCCAGCGGTTCGAACTGCCGGTAGCAGGCACGACAGGCGTGAAGCTGAAGGTCAGAGATTCGGAGGTGCCGAGATTGCCGAAATATTCCACCGTGGTCGACTGCACCGTGCCCGCAGCACCGGCATTCGTGGCCGTTGCAGGCAGGTTCAGCCCCAGCGTCATCTGCGAGGTGGGATCGCCAGCCATCTGGTTGGCATTCACCACAACAGGTTCCAGACCGTTGATCGAATCCCGGCCATGCGCAACGACATCGCCTTCGGCGCCGACCGGCCAGCCGAGGAGGGCAAGTCCTGCTCCGTTGCGCAGGACGCCGCTTGCATCGACGTGGAAGGATCCCGTCCGTGTCAGCATCAGCCGCGAATCACCGCCAAAATCACCGACCGCTGTCTCGTCGGTGACGGGAAGCATGCCGCGGCCGGAAATCGCAAGGTCGAGGGCATTCGATGTGCCGACAAGCGATCCCCGTTCTTCGATCAGACGGTAAGAACTGGCGCGCACACCACCGGCCGAATAGACACCCGAACCCGAGCCGCCGCCGATGACGAGATTGGCAAATTCGGCATCGGCGCGCTTGTAGCCGAAGGTGCCGGAGTTGGCGATATTGTCGGATATCGTTGCCAGCCGCGTGGCATTCGCATTCAGCCCAGCGACGCCGGCGTTCAGGGCGGAGGAAATGGTCATCAAGGGCGCCTTTCTGCTGCAGACCGTTGCCGGGCAGCCTGCAGCAGCGGGACTAAGTTTCCCCTAACGATTCAAATTCGAACGATTCAGCGGTCGCTTCGCAGCAGAACGATCTCGATACGGTTGTTGCGAATGGCGCCGGCATCGGCCACGGCGGGCTTGCGGTCGGCAAAGCCGCCGATGCGCTGGAACCGCTGCGGATCAATCCCCGTGCTGTCCAGCAGACGGCGGATCGTTTGTGCCCGATCGGCCGACAGATCCCAGGACGGATTGTTTGCCAGCGTGACCGGCAGGGTACGCAGATAGCCATTCACCGCAAGGCGGTTTTCCGTCAATCCCAGCACCTCGGACAGCACCGACGCCAAGGCAACGGTCGTCGCGGTCGGATCGGCGGTCTCGTCGCGGAACAGCGGCACCTCCTCGATGTCGAACAGTTCGATCACCAGCCCCTCGTCGGTGATGCGCGTGATGACATGGCGCAGCAGCCGTTCCATGGTCCGGCTTTCGCCGCCGCGGTCGATCAGCAATTTCTCGATCTTTTGCAGACTTTCGGCCTCGGCGGCCTTGCGGGCACGCTCTTCCTCGGACGAACCGTCGGCGGTCTGGTCCATCTGGGAACTGCCGCCCGTGCCATTGTACACCCTGGCATCGGACGCAAACATGGTGTCGCCCTGAAAGGCATCGTTGCCACCGCCGGAAACGCGGTTCAGCGGCACGGTGGGGTTGAAATAATCCGACAGCCCCTTGCGCTGTTTCTCTGTCGTCGCGTTCAGCAGCCACATCAGCAGGAAAAAGGCCATCATGGCGGTGACGAAATCGGCGTATGCCACCTTCCACGCACCACCGTGATGACCACCCCCTGCGGCCACCACCTTCTTCCGTTTGATGATGACCGGCGCGGCATTGGCTTGCCCGACCATCCTGTCACCCGTTCTCACACCCGCAGGCCAGTCTGTAGCGGCGCGGTGAAGATCGGCTTAACCCTTGAAAGTTTAGCGAAAGACCGTGGTCCCGCCGCAATCTGGTGGCTACCGACGCCTGGACCAGATCGCCGCATCGCCCAGCTTTGCCACGAAGGCCGCATGCGCCGCTTCTTCATCCGCGGTCAGGCGAGAGGGCAGGGGAATCGGGCGCGGGCGCGGGCGCCAGACCTGTTCACTTGCTGTGCCCGTCCGCGCGGCACCGCCCGGCGCCAGCACCAGATCGGGCTGCCGGCCGCCGACAAGTTCCAGATATACCTCGGCCAGAATCTCGCTGTCGAGAAGGGCGCCGTGCTTTTCACGCTTTGAATTGTCCACCCCGAAACGCCGGCAAAGCGCATCGAGCGAGGCAGGCGAGCCGGGGAATTTCTGCCGCGCGATGGCAAGGGTGTCGATGGCGCGGTCCCAGGGCAGGCCCGGCAGGCCCATCCGCTTCAGCTCGAAATTCAGGAACTTCATGTCGAAACCGGCATTGTGGATCACCAGTTTCGCATCGCCGATAAAATCCAGAAATGCCTGGCCCACGGCGGAAAACACCGGCTTGTCGCGCAGGAAATCGTCGCCGAGACCGTGAACCTCGAAGGCCTCCTGCGGCATGGCGCGTTGCGGATTGACGTACTGGTGCCAGGTCTGGCCGGTGGGCAGGTGGTTCCACAATTCCACCGCACCAATCTCGACGATACGGTCGCCCTGTTCGGGATCGAAGCCGGTGGTTTCAGTGTCTAGGACGATCTCACGCATGGCTTGCCCGGATATGGTCGATCAGCGCCCGAACATAGGCACGAACCTGGTCGAGGGACAGGGTTTCCACGATATGACTGGCGCGCGCGCGCTTTTCGGGATCTGGCATCTGGCGCGACAGGATCAGGTGGAATTGTGCCTCTGTCATGCCGGGTCTGGCCAGAACACGGGCGTGCTGCAAGGCCGGCGGCGCGGTGACAAGAAGGCTGGCGTCGCACATCAAATCGGTCCCCTTTTCGAACAGGAGCGGGATGTCGAGCACGACAAGATTGCTGGCGGTTTCGGCAAGATAGGAATCACGGTCGGCCGCGACCAGCGGATGGACCAGCGCCTCGAGCCGGGACAGACGCCGGGGGTCGCGTGCAAGGATCGTCTTCAGCGCTTCGCGCGAGACGACGCCGCCGGTAACGGCATCGGGAAAATCCCGCGCCAGCGCGGCCGCACCGGCGCCGCCCTGCGCATAAAGCCGGTGCACGGCGGCATCGGCATCCCAGACCGGCACCCCTTCGTCGCGAAACATCGCCGCCGTGGTCGATTTCCCCATTCCGATCGAGCCGGTCAGGCCAAGGCGAAACGCCGTCATGCCGACAGCACGGCCTGGCGGGTGGCCTCGTCCACCTCGGGGCGCTGCCCGAACCAGCGTTCGAACCCCGGTGCGGCCTGATGCAGCAA
Organism: Paracoccaceae bacterium; assembly: GCA_014879735.1. Lineage (GTDB taxonomy): Bacteria > Pseudomonadota > Alphaproteobacteria > Rhodobacterales > Rhodobacteraceae > Pseudogemmobacter. The sequence continues at coordinate 25,537 of JACSRN010000048.1, read as the reverse complement.
CATCCCCAGCCCGTCGACGATGGTGCAGCCCTTCGCCGCCGCTTCGGCCAGGAACCGGGTGTTCAGCGGTGTGTAGACCAGATCGGTCACAACGGTCTGCGGTGAGATATAATCAAGGTTTACAAGCAGATCGGGTTTCCCGACCATTCCCAGCGACGTGGTGTTCACAACCGTTGCGCAACCCTGGATCATGTGGCTGGACTGGGTCCAGTCATCGACCACGACCTTCGCGCCGAAATCGGACCGCAGGACCTCGGCCCGCGGGCGGGTACGGTTGCAGATGCGGATCTCGGGGGCACCAGCCTCGAGCAGTGCCGCCACCACGGCCCGTGCCGCACCCCCCGCGCCCAGCACGGCGGCGGGTCCGTCAGAGGCGGCCCAATGCGGCGCATGCTGGCGAAGGTTGGCGATGAAGCCGGTCCCGTCGGTATTGTCGGCATGGATCCGGCCATCGGCCCGAAAGATCAGCGTGTTGGCCGCCCCGATCAGCGCGGCGCGGTCGGTAACGATATCCGCAATCTCGAGAATTGCCTCCTTGTGCGGGATCGTGATGTTGACCCCGACAAAGCCCATCTGCGGCAAAGTCCGCACAACATGGCCAAGATCGGCAGGCGCCACGTCGATGGGAATGTAGTATCCCTTCAGCCCGTAGCGGCGCAACCAGTAGCCGTGCAGGACAGGGCTGCGGCTATGGGCGACAGGATGGCCCAGAACACCGGCCAGCGGTATGCGCGGGTGATCTGTCATGCCGGAATAAAACCTCGCAACGCTAGATGGTTCAGAAGCGGCAGGAGTGGCAGCCCGAGGATGGTGAAGTGATCGCCCTCGATGGCCGAAAACAGCCGGACCCCCTCCTCCTCGATCCGGTAGCCGCCAACACTGTAACGGATCCTGTCCCAGTTCCGCCGCACATAATCGTCAAGATAGGTGTCCGAGACCTGCCGCATGGTCAGCCGCGCCTCGGTGACGCTGCGCCAGACCGGCTGGCCGCGATCATACAGGACCGCGGCAGAGAGCAGCCGGTGGGTCTGGCCGCGCAGGGCGACAAGCTGGGCAAGCGCCTCGTCCGGGGTGATGGGCTTGCCAAGGATCGCCCGACGAAACTCCAGCACCTGATCGGCGCCAAGAACCAGCGCCTCGGGGAAGCGTTCGGCCAACCTCCGCGCCTTCATTTCCGCCAGCGTGTCTGCCACGTCATGGGCATGCGCGCCTTCGGCTTGAAGCGACGCACGGACCGAATCCTCGTCAACCCGCGCAGGATGCGCCGTCACGTCCAATCCGGCCGAACGAAGCATCGCCAGGCGCGTTTCCGAGGCAGAGGCAAGCAGCAGCATGGGGGCGGGCCTGTGGAAAATCCGGGTTCGTTCCTGCAAACCAACGAGCCTGACTCCAGGCCCGCGGGCCGATGGTTGCTTTGTCGCAGCACCCGCTGTCAAGGCCGCCCGGGCTTATCCAGATCGGGACTGAGCTTTCCCCGGCCTGTGGGCAATGTTGAAAATGCAAGGACTGCCGGCCAGAGCTTGTGGATGAAGTTCGACAGGATTCATGACTAACAAACTGGATTATAACAGAAAATACTGACAATCTTTCTGCAGGATGCAGTTTTTCCGCAGTTTTCCACAAGCCTGCCGGCTCTGGATCAATCGGAGCGAAGCCGACAAATCCAGAAATCCACCGCCCCTACTACATCATCATCCTTATCTTCTTTTCTTCTTGAATATTAGGAAGGGTACGACGACGCAGGTGATTGACTTTGAGCGCTATCCGACCTATCTCGCCCCCGCGGGGCCGTCCGGCCCAGGCACTTTCCGTATGACAGCACTATTCCGGCCCGCGCGTCCTGCGCGGCGTGTCCGCAGGGTATTTCCATGATCGAACGCCTCAACCTCTCTGACCTCAAGGCCAAGACGCCCGCCGATCTTCTGGCGATGGCCGAGGAATGGGAGATCGAGAACGCCCCGTCGATGCGCAAGGGCGAGATGATGTTCCAGATCCTCAAGGAACATGCCGAGGAAGGGTTCGAGATCGGCGGCGATGGCGTGCTGGAGGTGCTGCAGGACGGCTTTGGCTTCCTGCGCAGCCCCGAGGCCAACTATCTGCCAGGCCCCGATGACATCTACGTCAGCCCCGACATGATCCGGCAGTTTTCGTTGCGAACCGGCGATTCCATCGACGGGGTGATCAAGGCGCCGTCCGAGAACGAGCGCTATTTCAGCCTGGTGAAGGCCACGCGGATTAATTTCGACGATCCCGAGAAAGCCAAGCACAAGGTGCATTTCGACAATCTGACGCCGCTCTATCCCGACGAGCGGCTGAAGATGGAGATCGAGGATCCGACGATCAGGGACCGTTCGGCGCGGATCATCGACCTGGTTTCGCCCATCGGCAAGGGTCAGCGCGCGCTGATCGTGGCGCCGCCGCGTACCGGCAAGACGGTCCTGATGCAGAACATCGCGCATTCCATCGCGGTCAACCATCCGGAATGCTATCTGATCGTCCTGCTGATCGACGAGCGTCCCGAAGAAGTGACCGACATGCAGCGCAGCGTGAAGGGCGAGGTGGTGTCGTCGACGTTCGACGAGCCGGCGACCCGGCACGTTGCAGTGGCTGAAATGGTGATCGAAAAGGCCAAGCGTCTGGTCGAACACAAGCGCGATGTGGTGATCCTGCTCGATTCGATCACCCGCCTGGGCCGCGCCTTCAACACGGTGGTGCCGTCCTCGGGCAAGGTGCTGACCGGCGGTGTCGATGCCAATGCGCTGCAGCGGCCGAAGCGCTTCTTCGGTGCGGCGCGGAACATCGAAGAGGGCGGCAGCCTGACCATTATCGCCACCGCGCTGATCGACACCGGCTCGCGGATGGACGAGGTGATCTTCGAAGAGTTCAAGGGTACCGGCAACAGCGAGATCGTGCTTGACCGCAAGGTTGCCGACAAGCGCGTCTTCCCGGCGATGGATGTCCTGAAATCCGGAACCCGCAAGGAAGATTTGTTGGTCGACAAGGCCGATCTGCAGAAGACCTATGTCCTGCGCCGCATCCTGAACCCAATGGGTACGACGGATGCGATCGAATTCCTGATCTCGAAGCTGAAGCAGACGAAGACCAATTCGGAATTCTTCGAATCGATGAACACCTGATCCGCACGGACATTGGCGATGGCGGATACGATATACGCCACCGCGACGGCCCGTGGTCGGGCCGGCGTTGCGGTGATCCGGGTTTCCGGACCTGCCGCGCATGAGGTGTGCCGGCTGCTGACCGGCGATGTGCCGCCGCCACGACGCGCGGCAATGCGCAACATTTCGTGGTGCGATGAAGTTCTGGACCAGGGACTGGTTATAACCTTCGAGGAAGGTGGCAGTTTCACCGGCGAGAAAGTGGTGGAGTTCCAGACACATGGCAGCCTCGCCGTCAGTGCGGCCGTGCTGCGGGCGCTGGCGGAAACCGGATTGTGCCGAATGGCCGAGGCCGGCGAATTCACCCGACGCGCGCTGGAAAACGGTGTTCTCGACCTGACGCAGGTTGAAGGCCTGGCTGACCTGATCGACGCCGAGACCGAGGCGCAGCGCAAACAGGCGCTGCGCACGCTGTCGGGGCAGATCGGCCAGCGTGTGGAAGGCTGGCGCGTGCGGCTGATCCGTGCTGCGGCGCTGCTGGAGGCGACCATCGATTTTTCCGAGGAAGACGTGCCCGTCGATGTGACGGTTGAGGTGCGCAGTCTTCTCGCCGGGCTTGAAGTCGAGATGGCCGTCGAGGCCGCGGCAGTGTCGAAGGCAGAGAGGATTCGCGATGGGTTCGAAGTGGCCATCGTCGGCGCGCCAAATGCGGGAAAATCTACACTTCTCAATCGCTTGGCCGGGAGGGATGCTGCAATCACCTCGGAAATTGCGGGAACAACGCGAGATGTGATCGAGGTTCGGATGGATCTTGAGGGGTTTGCCGTGACCTTGCTGGACACGGCGGGATTGCGCGAAAGCGACGATCCGGTGGAGCGGGAGGGTATCCGTCGCGCCATCGAACGCGCCGAAGACGCCGATTTGCGGGTGTTTCTGGGCGGGGGCGAAGGCCAGTTGCGCCCACGCCCGGGGGATCTGGTGGTGCGGGCGAAGGCCGATCTGATGCCGGGCACTGGCCTCGCCGTTTCGGGAAAGACCGGGCAGGGCGTTGACGAATTGCTTGGTGAGATCTCGACCCGGCTCTCGGAAAAGGTGGTGGGGGCTGGTATCATGGTTCGCGAAAGGCACCGTCTGGCGCTGGAACAGGGGCTTCAGGCGATTCGTCGGGTTCATGAAATGCTGACCGGGCCGCATCTGGCCGAGATTGCGGCCGAGGACCTGCGTCGGGCGATCCGGGCGCTGGACGCGCTGGTCGGCCGGGTGGATGTGGATGAGCTGCTGGGCGAGATTTTCTCCAGCTTCTGCATTGGGAAATGAGGATGTTTCACGTGAAACACTTCGATGTTGTGGTGGTGGGCGGCGGCCATGCCGGTGCAGATGCGGCGGCGGCGGCGGCCCGAATGGGCGTGTCAACCGCGCTGGTGACGATGCGGATCGAGACCATCGGCGCAATGTCCTGCAATCCGGCGATCGGCGGGTTGGGCAAGGGCCATCTTGTCCGCGAGATCGATGCGATGGATGGGATCATGGGCCGGGCGGGCGACCGTGCAGGAATCCAGTACCGGCTGCTGAACCGACGCAAGGGGCCCGCGGTCCAGGGTCCGAGAACCCAGGCGGACCGCAAGCTTTACCGCGCGGCGGTGCAGGCCCTGCTGGCCGAGGAACAGCGGCTGACCATTATCGAAGGCGAGGCTGCCGAGTTCATTCTGGACCACGGTCGGTGTGTCGGATTGCGCCTTGCCGACGGGGTGGAGATCCGCGCGGCGGCAGTGGTTCTGACCACGGGTACCTTTCTGAACGGACTTATCCATGTGGGCGATCGCAAGACCGTGGGCGGCCGGGTTGGAGACCACGCCTCGCTGCGCCTGGCGGAACAGATTCGCGACCTGGGTCTGACAACGGGACGGCTGAAGACCGGCACGCCACCGCGGCTGGACGGGCGCAGCATCGACTGGGCGCAGCTTGAAATGCAACCGGCCGACGACGAGCCGGTGATGCTGTCATTCCTGAACCGCCGGCCCGTTGCCCGGCAGATTTCCTGCGGCATCACCCATACCAGCGCTGCAACGCACCAGATCATCCGCGACAACCTGTCGCGCAGCGCGATGTATGGCGGACATATCGAAGGCGTCGGGCCGCGCTATTGCCCCTCGATCGAGGACAAGGTGGTGCGCTTCGCCGACAAGGACAGCCATCAGGTTTTTCTGGAACCGGAAGGGTTGGACGACGACACTGTCTATCCGAACGGCATATCGACCAGCCTGCCTGTCGAGGTGCAGGAAGCCTATGTCCAGACCATCGCGGGGCTGGAACGCGCGGTCATCACGCAGCCGGGCTATGCCATCGAATATGACTATCTCGATCCCCGCGGCCTGCGGGCGACGCTGGAAAGCAAGGCCATGCCGGGACTCTATCTTGCGGGCCAGATCAATGGAACCACAGGATATGAGGAAGCGGCGGCCCAAGGCATGGTTGCCGGCCTGAATGCCGCGCTGGCCGTGCACCAGCGCGATCCGGTGATCTTCAGCCGGACCGACAGCTACATCGGCGTGATGATCGACGATCTCGTCTCGCGTGGCGTGACCGAGCCCTATCGCATGTTCACCTCGCGCGCCGAATACCGGCTGTCGCTGCGGGCGGACAATGCCGATCAGCGGTTGACGCCGCTGGGCCTTGGGATTGGCTGCGTTCGGGAAGAGCGGGCGCGGGCTTTCGGCACGAAGACGGAGGCGCTGGATCGGAGCCTGGCCGTGTTGAAGGCGTCGAGCTTTACCCCGCGCGAGGTTGCGGCGGCCGGGATCGCTGTCAGCCAGGATGGTGCACGGCGGCGTGCCTTCGATCTGATGGCTTTTCCGGATTACCGTCGCGACGCGCTGGCGGCCCTGCTGCCTGAACTGGCCGATTTGCCGGCGGAGGCCGTGGCCCAGGCCGAGATCGAGGCGCTTTATGCGCAATATGCCGGGCGCCAGGCCGCGGATGCGGCCGATCTGCGCAGGCATGAGGCGATGATGATCCCCGCCGATTTCGACTATAGGGCCTTGTCCGGGCTTTCGGCGGAACTGACCGGCAAGTTGGAGCGCCGCCGCCCGGAAAACCTCCATCAGGCCCGGCAGATTGAAGGCATGACACCCGCCGCGCTGATGCTGCTGATTGCCAATCTGAGGAAATCGGCGCGCAAGGTGGGCTGAATGGACCGGGATCTGTGGCAAAGGCTGGACGTCTCGGAGGCGGCGCTGGAGAAGTTGCGGCTGTTCGCGGCGCTGGTCGAGAAATGGACGGCGCGGATCAACCTGATCGCGCGCTCGACTGTGCCTGAAATCTGGCAGCGACATATCGAGGATTCGGCCCGTCTGGCGCTATATGCGCCACCCGAAGCGCGGCTTTGGGCCGATTTTGGTTCGGGCGCGGGGTTTCCCGGCCTGGTGGTGGCTGCAATCCTGCAGGATCGGGACTGGCCCACGAGGCTGATTCTGATCGAATCGGATTTGCGCAAGGCAACCTTCCTGCGCGAAGCGGTACGGCAGACCGGGATTTCCGCGGAGATCAGGGCCGAGCGGTCGGAAAAGCTGCCGGGCCTTCAGGCCGATGTGGTTTCGGCGCGCGCGCTGGCCGCATTGGACAATCTTCTTGAAACCATGGATTTGCACGGCGCCCCGGGGGCGAAGGGATTGTTTCCCAAGGGCGAAACCTGGGGTGATGAGGTTGCCGCAGCGCGGAAATCCTGGTCCTTCACGCTGGATGCCCATGCCGATCCGGGGCATAAGGGGGGCATCATCCTGGAACTGGGGAATCTGCATCGTGCTGGCCGCGACCGAACTGCCTGAGATCGAACCGAAGCCGTCACATGTGATCGCCATCGCCAATCAGAAGGGCGGGGTGGGCAAGACGACAACGGCGATCAATCTGGCGGCGGCGCTGGCCGAACGCGGCTTTCGAGTCCTTCTGGTGGACCTTGACCCGCAGGGGAACGCGTCGACAGGGCTTGGTGTCGCTGCGGGCGACCGCAAGCTGACGACCTATGACCTTATCCTGTCGGATGAACACCCCGAGACGATCATCCGGCCGACGGCGGTGCAGAACCTTTGGATCAGCCCGGCAAATTCCGATCTGGCGTCGGCCGACATCGATCTTGTGGCGAATGAAAAGCGCAGCTTCCTGCTGCATGATGCGTTGCGCGATCCGGCTATCGACGCGATGGGCTTTGACATCACGCTGATCGACTGCCCGCCATCGCTCTCGCTGTTGACGGTCAATGCGCTGGTGGCGGCGCATTCGGTGCTGGTGCCTTTGCAGGCCGAGTTTTTCGCGCTGGAAGGGCTGTCGCAGTTGTTGCTGACGGTGCGTGATGTTCGACGCTCGGCCAATCCCGATCTGCGGATCGAGGGGGTGGTCCTCACGATGTATGATGGCCGGAACAACCTGGCACAACAGGTTGAGACGGATGCGCGCGAGAATCTGGGCGAAATGGTGTTCCACACCGTCATTCCGCGCAACGTGCGCTTGTCCGAAGCGCCGTCTTATGCCAAGCCCGTGACGGAATATGACACAGCGTCGAAAGGCGCAGAGGCCTATCGCAATCTCGCGGGTGAGATCGCCGGCCGGTTGCAGCGCTAGAACGGGAAGAAGCCGCAATGGAACAGAGGAAGGGGCTGGGCCGGGGTCTTTCGGCCTTGATGTCGGATGTGAACCTGCGGCCGGAAAGCGAAGGCCCGCGTCGGGCGGATACGCGGTTGCCGGTTGAGAAGCTGCGGCCGAATCCCAACCAACCGCGCAAGGATTTCGAGCCCGCCGCGCTGGAGGCGCTGGCCGATTCGTTGCGGCAGAAAGGCGTGATCCAGCCACTGGTGGTGCGCCCTTCGGGGGACATCTATGAGATCGTCGCGGGTGAGCGGCGCTGGCGTGCGGCGCAGATGGCGCAGCTGCACGAGGTGCCAGTGATCATTCGCGAGCTGGATGACACCGAAGTTCTTGAAGTTGCGATCATCGAGAACATTCAGCGCGAGGATCTGAACGCGATCGAGGAGGCGCAGGGCCTGAAGCAGCTGATCGATCGCTTCGGCCACACCCAGGAAAAAGTGGCCGGTGCGCTGTCGAAGTCGCGCAGCCATGTGACAAATCTGCTGCGGCTGCTGTCCTTGCCCGACGAAGTGCAGCAGATGGTGCGCGACGGCGTTCTCTCGGCCGGTCATGCCCGCGCGCTGATCACTGCGCCCGATCCAGTGCGGCTGGCGCGGCGGGTTGCGGAGCAGGAGCTTTCGGTACGCGAGACCGAAAAGCTTGTGCGCGGTGGTGAACCTTCGGGTCGTGACCGGGGCGAAGGGGCCAGTGCCAGGTCAGAGCGCGACGCGGATACCCGCGCCCTGGAGGCGGATCTTTCGGCGCATCTGGGAATGCAGATCCGGATCGATCATCGCGGGGAGGGCGGGGTGTTGTCGATCAGCTATCGCAGCCTCGACGAACTCGACCGGCTTTGCGCCGTACTTTCCGCTTCGGGTGGGGTTGCTGCCGGCTAGCTGACCGAAAGCTCCAGGATGATCCGGTTCAGGAGCAGGCGGCCGGCATCGGTTGCGGCAAGCCTGTCGCCGTCGCGGGTGATCAACTCGCATTCGGCCAGCCATGCAATCCGGTCAGGATTCAGGGTCTTTCCGGACAGGCGTTGATGGCGCACAAGCGATATGCCTTCGGACAGGCGCAGGCCCATCATGAGGTATTCGTCCGCCTGGTTTGCTGGGAGGAGTGTTTCACGTGAAACCTCACCCGAGCCCGATTTTACCGCTTTTAACCAGGTCTCCGGCAGAAGATGGGTCTCCGTGGCAAGGCGTTGCCCGTTCAGGGTCAACCGACCATGCGCACCAGGGCCGATACCGACATAGTCGCCCATGTGCCAGTAGACCAGGTTGTGACGGGACTCGGCACCGGGTCTGGCGTAATTCGAAACTTCGTAGGGGTAGAGCCCGGCGTCGGCGGTGATCCGGCCGGTGAGCTGATACATCTCTGCCGCAAGATCCTCATCCGGCAGGCCGCGGAGCCGCCCGGCCTTGTGCAGCGATCCGAAGGCGGTTCCGTCTTCGATGGTCAGTTGGTACAGCGAGAGATGATCCGGCTTGCGGTCAAGAAGTGCCCGAAGCTCGGCCTCCCAGGTCGAAAGCGTCTGGTCCTGACGGGCATAGATCAGATCGCAGGACACCCGCTCGAACGTTTCCCGTGCAAGATCATAGGCCGCCAGCCCTTCGGCAGCGCTGTGTTGCCGACCGAGGCGCCGAAGATCGGCATCGTTCAAGGCTTGCAGACCCAGAGAAACACGGTTCACCCCGGCGGCACGATAGGCGCGGAAACGGCCGGCTTCGACCGAGGTCGGGTTCGCTTCCAGCGTGATTTCCATGTCATTGGAGACACGCCAGTGGCGCGTGGCACGATCGAGGATGGCGTCCACCAGGCTGGAGTCCATCAGCGAGGGCGTGCCACCGCCAAAGAAGATCGAGCGCAGCGTGCGGCCGGCTGTTTCATCGGCGAAGCGATCGATCTCTGCCAGATAGGCGTCGCGCCATTCCGTCTGGTCGATCCGGGCACGAACATGGCTGTTGAAGTCGCAATAGGGGCATTTTGCCTTGCAGAACGGCCAGTGCAGATAAAGCGCAAAGCCGCCGGCCGGCCCTTCCGGTTCATCGTGCGCTTGTTTCACGTGAAACATTTCGCCAGCATCTTCGCCACCGCCCGCGCACGGTGACTGATCGCATTCTTCTGCCCGGCCGGCATTTCACCGAAGGTCTGAGCAAAGCCATCGGGCTGGAACATCGGATCGTAGCCATGGCCTTCGGCCCCGCGCCGCGGCCAGACCAGCTGACCGGCGCAATCCCCCTCGACCTGTTCGTCATGACCGTCGGGCCAAGCCAGCACCAGAGTGCAGCGAAACTGCGCGTGGCGGGGCATGGGGGCGGCTTTCTCTTCGAGAAGGGCCCAGGTCTTTGCCATTGCCATGCCGAAATCGCGACCCTGCGGCGTTGCGGCCCAATCGGCGGTGTGAACCCCGGGTGCGCCGTCAAGCGCGTCGACCGTCAGGCCGGAATCGTCAGCCAGCGCCGGCAGGCCCGAGGCCCGCGCTGCCGCATGGGCCTTGATCCGGCAATTGCCGATGAAGGTGGTCTCGGTTTCTTCCGGCTCGGCAAGGCCGAGCTCGCCCGCCGACAGGCAGGTGATGTCCAGCGGCGCCAGCAAGGTCTGGAATTCAACCAACTTTCCCCGGTTGTGCGTGGCGATGACCAGCCGGTCGCCGGTGAATTTCCGCGTCATGCCAGGGCGGCCTTCTGCGCCGCGACCAGATCAGCGATGCCCTTTTCCGCCAGCGCCATCAGCTGCGACAGATCCGCCATCGAGAAGGGTGCCCCTTCGGCCGAGGCCTGTACCTCGACCAACCGGCGCGCGCCGGTCATCACAAAGTTGCCATCGGTACCGGCTGCGGAATCCTCGTCATAGTCAAGGTCCAGCACCGGCTGACCCGCGTAGATCCCGCAGGAAACCGCGGCAACATGGTCAAGTAGCGGATCGGACAGGATCACACCCTTCTTCAACAGCTGGTTCGTCGCCAGTCGCAACGCCACCCAGCCCCCGGTGATCGCAGCGCAGCGCGTGCCGCCATCGGCCTGGATCACGTCGCAATCAATGACGATCTGTCGCTCGCCCAAAGCTTGCCGGTCAACCACTGCCCGCAGCGAACGACCGATAAGTCTTTGAATCTCTTGGGTCCTTCCGGATTGCTTGCCGGCTGCCGCCTCCCGCTTGCCGCGGGTATGCGTGGCGCGCGGCAGCATGCCGTATTCTGCAGTGACCCAGCCCATGCCGGTGTTGCGCAGGAACGGCGGCGGCTTGTCCTCGACACTGGCGGTGCACAGGACATGCGTCCGCCCGATCCGGATCAGGCACGAGCCTTCGGCATGACAGGTGACGCCGGTCTCGATCGAGACAGCGCGAAGTTGGTCGAGAGAACGGCCTGACGGGCGCATGAGGCATATCCTTTTCTGGTTGCGGGCCTGTTACGCCCGCCTGTAGCAGTGATGCAAGGCCGATTGACGAAGCCCGCCCATGCGCCTTTATTTCACGGTAGCGGGCATGGAACGAGGGAAATGGCGGACAGGCCAAGGCTTCTGGAGGAGATGAGCGACCGTTCGCGCGAGGTGTTCCGCCGCGTGGTCGAATCCTATCTGCTGACCGGAGAGCCGGTCGGTTCCCGGACGCTGACCCGGTCGATGGCCGAACAGGTCTCGGCCGCGACGATCCGCAATGTCATGCAGGATCTGGAATATCTCGGGCTGCTCGACAGTCCGCATGTCTCGGCGGGACGGGTGCCGACGCAGCAGGGGTTGCGGCTGTTCGTCGATGGCTTTCTCGAGATCGGAACCGTTGCCAAGGCCGACCGGGAGCGGATCGACGCGACCCTTGGGGCCAATGATCAGGATGTGGGCGTGTTGCTCGATCATGTGTCGAAGGCGCTTTCGGCACTGACCCGGGGCGCCAGCATCGTTCTGGCACCCAAACACGAATCGGCGCCGATCCGCCATGTCGAATTCGTCTCGCTTTCGCCCGACCGCGCGCTGGTGGTGCTGGTCTTTGCCGATGGTCAGGTGGAAAATCGGCTGTTCCGTCCGCCGCCGGGGCAAACGCCCAGCGCAATGCGCGAAGCTGCGAACTTCCTGAATGCAATGGCCGAAGGCAAGAGCCTTGCCGATCTTCGCCGGTCGATCGGCAAGGAAATCGAGCAGCGTCGGCAGGAGATCGACTCGCTGGCGCGGGAACTGGTCGAAAGCGGTCTTGCCGTCTGGGAAAACGCAGGCCTGGCGCAGGAGCGTCTGATCGTCCACGGCCGGGCCAACCTTCTTGACGCGGTGGGCGAGGTCGATGTCGAGCGAATCCGCAATCTGTTCGACGATCTTGAACGCAAGCGCGACATCGCCGAATTCATCTCGCTGGCCGAGGATGGCGATGGCGTGCGCATTTTCATCGGATCGGAGAACAAACTCTTTTCACTTTCGGGTTCCAGTCTCGTGGTTTCTCCCTATATGAACGCCGAGCGAAAGATCATAGGCGCGGTTGGGGTGATCGGCCCGACGCGGCTGAATTATGGCCGGGTGGTTCCGATCGTCGATTATACGGCGCAACTGGTGGGCCGGATGGTATCGGGCCGCGGCTGAGACAGACAAGGAAAGACGACATGGCGCAGGAAAACACTGTTCCGGAGAATGAAGGTCTGCCGGAGATGGAGCAGTATATCGACGAGGATGCGCTGGCCGCGCTGACGGTCGAGCGCAACGAATTTCGTGACAAGTTCATGCGCGCGCTGGCCGATGCCGAGAATGCTCGCAAGCGGGCGGATCGCGATCGGCGCGAGGCGGAACAATATGGCAGCACCCGGCTGGCGCGAGATTTGCTGCCGGTCTACGACAACCTGAACCGGGCGCTGAACGCAATTCCGGACGAAAGCCGGGCTGCATCGGCGGCGCTGATCGAAGGTGTCGAGCTTACCTTGCGCGAATTGTCCAAGGTGATGGACAAGCATGGCATGAAGGCGATCACCCCGGTGGCGGGCGATCCGTTCGATCCGCAGTTGCACCAGGCCATGTTCGAGGCGCCGGTGCCCGGGACCAAGGCGGGCCAGATCATCCAGGTGATGACCGAAGGTTTCCTGCTGCATGATCGTCTGCTGCGCCCAGCCCAGGTGGGCGTGTCCTCGACCCCCGGCTGACAGGGGTGCGGACAGATGCCGGCAGCTTGCCCGCCGCCGGTCAGAGCAGCGATTTGAGGTCGTAGAGCAGATTCAGCGCCTCGATGGGGGTAAGGTCGTCGGGCCGGGTGGTTCTGAGCCGGTCTTCGACCAGGGATGTCCTTTGCGGTCTTGTGGGCGGAACTGCGGGCGGCGCGGCGCGAAACAGCGGCAGATCGTCGATCAGCGTCGCCGGCCTTGTCCCGTCGCGGTCGCCGCGTTCCAGCACCTCGAGCACCACTTTCGCACGATCCACCACCGAGGCAGGCAGACCCGCCAGCCGCGCCACCTGAACGCCATAGCTGCGGTCGGCGGCACCCTGGCGAACCTCATGCAGGAAGATCACCTCGCCCTCCCATTCCTTTACCGTGACTGTGGCGTTCTCCACGCCCGGCAGCTTGCCTGCCAGGGCTGTCAGCTCGTGGTAATGCGTGGCAAACAGCGCGCGGCAGCGGTTGACGGCCTGCAGATGCTCCAGCGTGGCCCAGGCGATGGACAGCCCGTCCCAGGTCGCGGTGCCGCGCCCGATCTCGTCCAGGATGACCAGGGCACGGTCGTCGGCCTGGTTCAGGATAGCGGCGGTTTCCACCATCTCCACCATGAAGGTGGATCGGCCGCGGGCCAGGTCGTCGCTGGCACCGACCCGGCTGAACAACTGGCTGACAAGGCCGATATGGGCCGAGGCCGCAGGAACGAAGCTGCCGGCCTGCGCCAAAAGCGCGATCAGGGCGTTCTGGCGCAGGAAGGTGGATTTTCCGGCCATATTCGGGCCGGTCAGCAGCCAGATTGCCGGCGTCTCGCCGGTGGTCAGTGCGCAATCATTGGCAACGAAGGGCGTGCCGCCGTGCCGGCGAAGGGCGCGCTCGACAACCGGGTGACGGCCGCCCGTCACGCTGAAGGCGCGTGAACCGTCGACTTTCGGCTCGACCCAGCCTTCGGCCATTGCAAGGTCGGCAAAGGCGGCGGCCAGGTCGATTTCGGCCAGGGCCCGGGCTGCGGCACCGATCGGGCCGGATTGCGCCAGAACCTCCTGCCGCAGGCTCTCGAACTGTCGCCGCTCGATATCGAGGGCATGGTTGGCGGCATTCAGGATGCGGGTTTCCAGATCCGACAGGGCGACAGTCGTGAAACGAACCTGTCCGGCCGTGGTCTGGCGATGGATGAACAGGTCGGGCCGGGCGCGAAGCTTGTCCTCGTGGGTGGTCGTCACCTCGATGAAATAGCCCAGCACATTGTTGTGCTTGATCTTCAGCCCGGGCACGCCGGCGGCTTCGGCATATTGCCCCTGCATGCGGGCAACGATGCTGCGGCCCTCGTCGCGCAACTGGCGGGTTTCGTCGAGGTCGGCGTCGAATCCCGGGGCAATGAAGCCGCCATCACGGAGCAGAAGCGGTGGGTCGGCCACCAGCCCGCGATCCAGCAGGTCAACCAGCGCGGCATGGCCGCGCAACGCCTGGGCCGCAGCGGCGAGAAGCGGCGGAAGATCGAGCAGACGTTCGGAAATCGCCAGTGCCTGCGTTAGTCCGGTCCGGATCGCGGCCAGGTCGCGCGGCCCGCCGCGGTCCAGCGCCAGGCGTGACAGGGCACGGTCGATATCTGGCACGCGGCGCAATGCACCGCGCAGGTCGTCGCGCAGGGCGGGTATTTCGATCAGCGCGCGGATGGCGGCATGCCGGGCATGGATGGTCGGCAGATTGCGCGACGGGGCGGACAGGCGGCGGTCCAGAAGTCGGGCGCCCGCGGCGGTGGCCGTTCGGTCGATGGCCATCAGAAGCGATCCCTCGCGCCCGCCGGACAGGGCCTGGGTGATTTCCAGATTGCGCCGGGTGGCGGCGTCGATCTGCATGGTGCCGCCGGGCTGTTCCTTTACCGGCGGGCGCAACAGCGGCAGCCGGCCGCGCTGGGTCAGTTCAAGATAGTCGACCAGCGCGCCCATGGCCGAAAGCTCTGCCCGGTCGAAAGTCCCGAACCCTTCGAGAGATCCGGTACCATAGACCACGCAAAGCCGGGTTTCGGCGCTGGCCGAATCGAAGCTGGACCGTGCCAGAGGCGTCAGTGCCGCACCCGTCTCTTCGACCACATCCGCCAGATCGCGGTCGCGCGTCTCGCTGACCAGCACCTCGCGTGGGGTCAGCCGCGCCAGTTCCGGGCCAAGCCGTTCGAGGGGGCAGGACATCACCCGCATCTCTCCGGTCGAGATGTCGGTCCAGGCCAGCGCCGCTTCGTCGCGCACCTCGGCAAAGGCGGCAAGGTAGTTGTGCCGTCGCGCTTCGAGAAGCGAATCCTCGGTCAACGTACCGGGCGTGACCAGCCGCACCACCTCGCGCCGCACCACCGATTTCGACCCGCGTTTCTTCGCCTCGGCCGGGTCTTCCATCTGTTCGGCGATGGCCACGCGAAACCCCTTGCGGATCAGGGTCAGCAGATATTCCTCGCCCCGGATCACCGGCACGCCGCACATCGGGATCGGCTCGCCTCGATGGAAACCCCGTTTGGTCAGTGCGATATCCAGCGCCTCGGCCGCAGCAACTGCGTCGTCGAAGAACATCTCGTAGAAGTCGCCCATCCGGTAGAACAGCAGCGCGCCGGGATTCTGCGCCTTGATTTCCAGATATTGTGCCATCATCGGCGTCACGGCGTCGTCAGTCATCACATCCCCTTGGCTGCGCCAGACCCTACAAAAGGCGGATGACTGCCGCAAACAGGCTTTTCAGGCGGGCAGGCGACGTCTATGACCTCGAGGCTTGCAACCAGGATGGCCCCCTGATGACCCGCCAGAAGACCACGCCCGAAGAAGCGCTTGCCTATCATTTTGAACCGCGTCCCGGCAAATACGACGTTGTCGCCTCCAAACCCATGGCGACGCAGCGCGATCTGTCGCTGGCCTATTCTCCGGGCGTGGCCGTGCCGGTGCAGGCGATCGCCGAACGTCCCGAGACGGCCTATGACTATACGGTCAAGGGCAACATGGTGGCCGTCATATCGAACGGCACCGCTATTCTTGGCCTTGGCAATCTCGGCGCGCTGGCCTCGAAGCCGGTGATGGAAGGCAAGGCCGTGCTGTTCAAGCGTTTCGCCGATGTGAACGCCATCGACATCGAGCTTGCAACCGAGGACGCGGACGAGATCATCAAGGCCGTCCATCTGATGAGCCCCACCTTCGGCGGCATCAATCTCGAAGACATCAAGGCGCCCGAATGCTTCATCATCGAGCAGCGGCTGAAGGAAATCTGCGACATCCCGGTGTTTCACGATGACCAGCACGGCACCGCCGTGATCTGCGCCGCGGGGTTGATCAATGCGCTGGAAATCTCGGGCAAGAAGATCGACGAATGCCGGATCGTCCTGAACGGGGCTGGCGCGGCAGGGATCGCCTGCCTGGAACTGCTGAAACGCATGGGTGCGCAGCATGACAACTGCATCATGTGCGACACCAAGGGCGTGATCTGGCAGGGCCGGACCGAAGGCATGAACCAGTGGAAATCGGCGCATGCCGCCGCCACCAGCCTGCGCACGCTGGAAGAGGCGATGGTCGGGGCCGACGTCTTTCTCGGCGTTTCCGCCAAGGGCGCGGTGACGCCCGCCATGGTTGCCAGCATGGCCGACAACCCGGTCATCTTCGCCATGGCGAACCCGGACCCCGAAATCACCCCCGAAGAGGCCCATGCCGTGCGCCCCGACGCCATCGTCGCGACCGGGCGCAGCGATTATCCGAACCAGGTCAACAATGTGCTTGGTTTTCCCTATTTGTTTCGGGGGGCGCTGGATATCCACGCCCGGGCCATCAATGACGAGATGAAGATCGCCTGCGCCCAGGCGCTGGCGAAGCTGGCGCGCGAGGATGTGCCGGATGAGGTGGCCATGGCCTATGGTCGCAAGCTTTCGTTCGGGCGCGACTACATCATTCCCACGCCCTTCGATCCGCGGTTGATCTATGTGGTTCCACCGGCTGTGGCGAAGGCGGGCATGGATACCGGCGTTGCCCGCCGGCCCATCATCGACATGAAGGGATACGAGGCGGGGCTGAAGGCCCGGATGGACCCGACCGCCAGCATGTTGCAGGGCGTTCATGCCCGGGCAAGGGCGGCGCAGGCCCGGATGATCTTTGCCGAAGGCGACGATCCCCGGGTGTTGCGGGCCGCGGTGGCCTATCAGCGCGCTGGCCTGGGTCGCGCGCTGGTGGTGGGGCGCGAGACGGATGTGAAGGAAAAGCTGGACGCCGCTGGCCTGTCCGATGCGGTGCGCGAGCTTGACGTGGTGAATGCCGCCAATTCCCGCCATCTCGATGCCTACAAGGAGTTTCTCTACACCCGGCTGCAACGGCAGGGCTATGACCGGCAGGATATCCACCGGCTCGCCGCCCGCGACCGGCATGTCTTTGCCTCGCTGATGCTGGCGCATGGCCATGGCGACGGGCTGGTGACGGGGGTCACACGGAAATCGGCGCATGTGCTGAGCCTGATCAACACCGTCTTCGACGCCAAGGCCACCGATGGCGCGGCGGGGGTGACGGCGCTGTTGCTCAAGGGCCGTATCCTGCTGATCGCCGATACGCTGGTGCATGAATGGCCCGACGAGAACGATCTGGCCACCATCGCCATCCGCGCCGCGGGCGTGGCCCGCAACCTGGGGCTGGAGCCGCGGGTGGCCTTTGTCAGCTTCTCGACGTTCGGCTATCCGGTCAGCGAACGCGCGACCAAGATGCATCAGGCACCGCGTGTGCTGGACGGCATGAAGGTGGATTTCGAATATGAAGGCGAAATGACCGTGGATGTGGCGCTGAACCTTGATCAGATGGCGCATTACCCGTTCTGCCGCCTGACCGGGCCGGCGAATATTCTGGTGGTGCCGGCGCGGCATTCGGCCTCGATCTCGGTCAAGCTGATGCAGGAAATGGCCGGCGCCACGGTGATCGGGCCGATCCTGACCGGGGTGAAGAAACCGATCCAGATCTGTTCGACCAATGCGACGGTGAACGACATTCTGAACATGGCCGTGATGGCCGCCTGCAAGATGGGTCAGGGATGACGGACAAGATTCATGCCGCTGCGATAAACCAGCCGCCCTTTGCCGCACATCTGGGGCTGCGTCTCCTGTCGGCACGGCCGGACCGGGTCGAGGCGGAGTTGACCGCAACGCCCGAACTCATCAACCGCAACGGCGTGCTTCACGGCGGTGCGTTGATGGCGGTTGCCGACAATCTGGGCGGCACCGGCGCTTTCATGAACCTTGGCCCGGACGAGAGCACGACGACGGTCGAAAGCAAGACCAACTTCTTTCGCGCCGTGCCCGCCGGCACCACCATTCGCACCGTCTCGGTGCCGCTGCATCTAGGGCGGACGACACAGGTCTGGCAGACCACGATCCTGCTGCCCGACGACAAGGTTGCCGCGATCGTGACCCAGACCCAACTGACGCTGCGCCCGCGCTGAGTGCCCGGCGCTGAGGCGGCCGGCAGGGCAGGCCGCCGACATGGTTGCTCAGGTGCTTTCCGGGCAGACCTCGACCGCCGTCCCCCATCCAGCGCAGCGCTCTGCCAGCGACTGGGGCAGCGGGCGGTCGATGAAGATGCGGTCCAGCTCTGACAGGCTGCCGATGCGGGCCGGGGCAGAGCGGCCGAGCTTGGAATGATCCGTCACCAGAAATGCCTGCCGTGCCTGCCGCAGGATCGCACGGCTGACCCGGACCTCGGCCAGATCGTAATCCAGCAGGTCGCCATCCAGGTCCAGCGCCGATGTGCCGATGATGGCATAGTCGACCTTGAACTGCTCGATGAACTGGGTCGCCAGATCGCCGACCAGCCCGCCGTCCGAGCGCCGCAAGGCGCCACCCGTCACCATGATCTCGCAGCCCGGATTGCCGTGCAGGATGTTCGCGACATTGATGTTGTTTGTCACCACCATGATGTCGCGATGATGGATCAGCGCCTGCGCCACCGCCTCGGTCGTTGTGCCAAGGTTCAGGATCAGGCTGGAATTGTCGGGTATTGCCGCGGCGCAGGCCGTTGCGATGGCGGCCTTGGCCTCGGCGTGCATCTTGCGTCTGGCCTCGTAGCCCAGATTTACCACGCCGGCCCGCGCCACCGCCCCGCCATGCACGCGGTCGATCAACCCGGCTTCGGCCAGTTCGCCCAGGTCGCGCCGGATGGTCTGCAGCGTTACGTCGAAACGCTGCGCCAGATCCTCCACGATCACCCGCCCGTCGCTGCGGGCAAGCTCCAGGATTTCGGACTGGCGGAAATTCAGGGCCATGCTTTCCCCGGTTGACCGCGATGGGTGGGCTTCGCGATCATCTGGGCGCGCCTTGCGCCCCTGCGCAAGGGAAATCCGCGCGATTCCTTCGTTTTGAATGCAAACCGCGCAACCTGCGACCCGGCAGGGCTGCGCGGTCCGGAATCAGGCGCCTTGCCTAGCCCTTGCGGGCGACGCGGGCGTTGCGGGCCGCGATCAGCCGCAGACGCAGTGCATTGAGCCGGATGAAACCCGCGGCATCCTTCTGATCGTAGGCGCCGGCGTCTTCTTCAAAGGTTACATGCTTCTCGCTGTACAGCGTGTGGTCCGACCAGCGGGCGACCACGCGGGCCATCCCCTTGTAAAGCTTCAGCTTTACTGTACCGCTGACATGTTCCTGCGTCTTGTCGATCAGCGCCTGCAGCGCCTCGCGCTCGGGGCTGAACCAGAAGCCGTTGTAGATCAGCTCGGCATAGCGCGGCATGATCGAATCCTTCAGATGCCCCGCGCCGCTGTCGAGCGTGATCTGCTCGATTCCGCGGTGGGCTTCCAGCAGGATTGTCCCGCCGGGCGTTTCATAGACCCCGCGCGACTTCATGCCGACAAAACGGTTTTCCACGAAGTCGAGCAGCCCTATTCCGTGCCGGGCGCCGTATTCGTTCAGCCGGGTCAGGATGGTCGCCGGGCTCATCGTCTCGCCATTGATCGCGACGGCATCGCCCTTGTCGAAGGTCACTTCGATGAACTCCGGCGTGTTCGGTGCCTCTTCGACCGAAACGATACGCTCCGCGACGTAATCGGGCGCCTCTTCGGCCGGATCTTCCAGCACCCGGCCCTCCGACGAGGTGTGCAGAAGGTTTGCATCCACCGAGAACGGCGCCTCGCCCCGCTTGTTCTTGGCGATCGGGATCTGGTTTTCCTCGGCGAATTCCAGAAGCCGGGTGCGGCTTGTCAGGCTCCACTCCCGCCAGGGCGCGATCACCTGCAGACCCGGCTCCAGCGCAGCAACGCCCAGTTCGAAGCGAACCTGGTCGTTGCCCTTGCCGGTGGCGCCATGGGCCACGGCATCAGCGCCGGTTTCGCGCGCGATCTGTGCCAGATATTTGGCGATCAGCGGCCGTGCGATCGAGGTGCCCAGCAGATACTGCCCTTCATAGACAGCATTGGCCCGGAACATCGGGAAGACGAAGTCGCCGACGAACTCCTCGCGCAGGTCGAGGATATGGATGTTCTCGGGCTTGATCCCCAGCATCAGCGCCTTCTCGCGCGCCGGGGCAAGCTCCTCTCCCTGACCGAGATCGGCGGTGAAGGTCACGACCTCGCAGCCATATTCTGTCTGCAGCCATTTCAGGATGATCGAGGTGTCGAGGCCGCCAGAATAGGCCAGCACCACCTTGTTGGGCTTTTTCATGAAGGGCTCCCTCGCCGGTTTCGCCCGCGATTATCGGGAAACGGCCGCAAGGGCAAGAACGGGGCAGCCCGGCCGCCGGTTGTGATGCCGGTTTCGTCCGCTGTTCATCCGCGGCAATTCGCGCCACAGGCGGCCGATCCGGCGACGCAGGGGTGATGCGCAATCGTCGCAGGCCGGCCGAAGGTCTGATCTTGCGCGGCAGGGCGGCTTGCGTCATGGCTTCTGGATGCATGATTTCGCAGCCAATGCCCGCGCCGCCACGCAGGCCATCCGTGGCCTCTTTCCTGAAACGCCATTGCAGCGGAACGACCATCTGTCGGCCCGTTACGGTGCAGAGATCTGGTTGAAGCGCGAGGATCTGACTCCGGTGCGTAGCTACAAGCTGCGCGGCGCCTTCAATGCCATGCGCAAGGTGCGGGCGGTGCGGCCCGATCAGCAGCATTTCGTTTGCGCCAGTGCGGGCAACCATGCGCAAGGCGTGGCCTTTGCCTGCCGGCATTTCGGCGTGCAGGGCACCATCTTCATGCCGGTGACGACACCGCAGCAGAAGATCGACAAGACCCGCACCTTCGGTGGCACGAATGTTGCAGTTGAACTGACCGGCGACTATTTCGACCAGACACTTGCCGCTGCGCAGACCTTCTGCCGCGAGAGGGGCGCGCATTTCCTGGCGCCCTTCGACGATGCCGATGTGATCGAGGGCCAGGCCAGCGTGGCCGTCGAGATGCTGGAGCAGCTGGGCCGCGCGCCCGATCTCGTGGTGCTGCCGGTCGGCGGCGGCGGGTTGGCTTCGGGTGTGACGGGCTATCTGTGCGAGGTTGCGCCTTCGGTGGGGTTCCGCTTTGTGGAACCGTTGGGCGGTGCCAGCCTGAAGGCTGCGCTGGAACATGGCGGGCCGGTCAAGCTGCCACGGATAAACAGTTTCGTCGATGGCGCGGCGGTGGCGCGGATTGGCGATCTGACCTATCGCCGGCTGGACTGGGTAAAGCCGGCACAGGTGCTGCTCGCGCCTGAGGACCGCATCTGCATCACCATGCTCGAGATGTTGAACGTCGAGGGCATCGTCCTGGAGCCGGCCGGCGCATTGTCGGTCGACGTGTTGCCCGGGCTGGCCGGTCTGATCCGCGGCAAGACTGTGGTCTGCGTGACTTCCGGCGGGAATTTCGACTTCGAGCGGCTGCCCGAGGTGAAGGAACGCGCCCAGCGCTATGCCGGACTGAAGAAATATTTCATCCTGCGCATGCCGCAGCGCCCGGGCGCGCTGCGCGAATTCCTGTCGATGCTGGGCCCCGAGGACGATATCTCCCGCTTCGAATATCTGAAGAAATCGGCGCGGAACTTCGGTTCGGTCCTGATCGGGATCGAAACGAAACGGGCAGAGAACTTCGCGGCCTTCACCGGCCGGATGGATGCCGCCGACTTCACCTACCGCGACATTACCGAAGACGAGGCACTGGCGGAGTTCCTGATCTAGCGCCAGCCTCTCGCCAGGCGGCGGCCCGGTCGTCGCAGCGCCTGTCAGTTGCAGCCCCCGGGGGGGGTGCGGCACGCGACCGCGCAAGCCCTCACGGTTCGGCCAGCCCCTCGCTGCGGCGCACCCGTTGCAGCCACTCCACATCGTCTTGCAAGGTCATCGCCGCCTCTGCCCGGCGAAAGGCCATCGCGGCCTCGGCCCGCGCGGCGGCCCGGAACTGCGGCGGCCCGATCCGCGCCAGCGCCGCCAGTGCCTTCTGCAGCCGCAACTGCACCTCGACCAGCGCGGCCCCGTCGCGGGCGATGGGCATGAAGGCATCGTCCATCAGGTCATCATCCTGCAGTCGCGCGGCATGCAATCGGGGATATTCCGCGGCCTTTGCCGGCTCGACCGTTTCGTTCGCGGCCCAGAAGGCAAGAAGCCGGGCCTGCCGTCCGATCACGTCGATGGCCGTGCCCGGATCATTCATCGCCGGCGACAGCGCCCGTGAGGCGATCTCGCTCAACACCGCAAGGCCGAAGCGGGGATCCTGATCGAAACTGCGCCCCGATCCGATTGCAAAGGCGTCCGACAGGTCGTCGACCGGCCCCGGTGGCAACGGGCTGGGGCCAACCCAGGCCAGCACCGTTCCGGCATGGACGAAAGAGCCCGGCAGCCGGACAATATGGATGTCGCCGGCCATCGCCTCGGCCCGGTCCGACAGCGAGGCCATGTCGATGTTCTGGATATAGCCGGCACGATCCGCCCGCACCGGCAGGCCGGCCGGCAGCGGCTGGTCCGGATCGTTCAGCGGCCGCCCACCCAACCAGGGGCTGGCCAGCCGGCCCGCAAGTGCCGCGCGCGTCGCCTCTTCGACGCGCGAGATCGTGTCGTCCACCCGGCCGAGCTTGGTCAGGTGGTCGATCCAGCGCAGCAGCATCACCACGATCAATGCGATCACGCCAATGGTGACGACGAACAGGACAACCCGCCCGCGGTCGCCATAGGCCCCGGTCTTCAGCACCACGATACCAACGATGCTGAACAGGAACGATCCCACGAAGGTCGACAGCACGTTCTGGGTCAGCCGGTCCTCGACCAGCAGCCGGGTGGCACGGGGGGTGACGCTGCTGGCGGCCGCGCCATAGGCAGAGGTCATCACCGACAGCGAAAAGGTTGTCACCGCCAGCATCGACGAGGCGATGATGTTCAGAATACTGTCCACCGCATCCGCGCCGATGTTGCCGGGCAGCGAATAGGGAATGAACCGCTCTGCCACCAGCGCGAAGAAGGCGGCAGCCACGCCCAGAAGGCCCAGCAGCGTGGCGCGAAACCAGAGCTTCCGGGTCAAGTTCCTCAGAATCCAGCGCCAGTGCGGCATGGCTATCCCTGTCCTTGGCCTGCGGTGCAGGAAAACCCGGAACGCCCACGGATTTCAACCGCCCACGGCCGTGGCGACCACCCGGCAGGTCAGGTTGATCCGCCCGCCCTGCGGCAGCAGCGCCGAGGATCCGTGCCGCACCCGGTCTACCCCATGCCAGGCCAGCCGCGCCACACCCGCCATCAGCAGGACATCGCCCGAGCGCAGCCAGAAGCTTTCGGTCGGGGTCGGCGTCTCGACCCCGCCGATGCGGAACAGCGCCTCGTCCCCCAGGCTGATGGACAGCACTGGAAAGGAGAAATCGCCCTCGTCGCGGTCCTGGTGCAGACCCATGCGCGCGCCCGCGCCGTAGAAATTGACCAGACAGCAATCGGGATCGCGCGCAAGCCCTGTGATCTGGCGCCACAATGTCAGGACAGCCGGCGGGATGGGCGGCCAGGCCACGCCCGAGGGGTGGCGCGGCTCGTAGCGATAGCCACGATGGTCCGTCACCCAGCCGAGGCGCCCGGCACTGGTCATCTGCACGCTCATCCGCCGGCCACCGGGGGTGACGGGCGTGTAGAACGGCGCAGCCGCGGCGACACGGCGCAGATCCTCGACCAGCGCCGACTGTGCCGCGCGGTCCAATCTTTCACGCCAGAGCCGCAGGCCCCGGATTTCCAGCCCGGCATTTCCGGTCATTCTGCGTCTCCGCTGCACAAAATTCGCGAAAGAGTCTTTTCCGGAACCGTTGCAGGCGCAAGCCCACCTGCCTATATACGCCCAGTCACGCAAAGGGGATCAGCCCTGATGCATCCATACCCCGACCGGGGGTGCCGAAGTGTCCGGGCCCCGGGGCGGAGGATCGCCTATAGAAAGGGATAACTATGGCCAAAGTCATCGGTATCGACCTCGGCACCACCAATTCCTGCGTCGCCATCATGGACGGCGCACAGCCCCGCGTCATCGAGAACAGCGAAGGTGCCCGCACCACGCCGTCGATCGTGGGTTTCACCGATACGGAGCGTCTGGTCGGGCAGGCTGCCAAGCGGCAGGCCGTCACCAACGCCTCGAACACCATCTTTGCCGTCAAGCGCCTGATCGGACGCCGCCTTGGTGACGCCGAGGTGGAGAAGGACAGGAAACTCGTCCCCTACAAGATCGTCGACGGCGGCAACGGCGACGCCTGGGTCGAGGTGCGCGGCGACAAGTATTCGCCCAGCCAGGTTTCGGCCTTCATCCTGCAGAAGATGAAGGAAACCGCTGAGTCCTATCTGGGTGAGACGGTCACGCAGGCCGTGATCACCGTGCCCGCCTATTTCAACGACGCCCAGCGTCAGGCCACCAAGGACGCCGGCAAGATCGCCGGGCTTGAGGTGCTGCGCATCATCAACGAGCCGACCGCGGCCGCGCTGGCCTATGGTCTGGACAAGAAGGAAACCAAAACCATCGCGGTCTACGACCTCGGCGGCGGCACCTTCGACATCACGATTCTGGAAATCGACGATGGCCTCTTTGAGGTGAAGTCGACCAACGGGGACACCTTCCTCGGTGGCGAAGACTTTGACATGCGTATCGTCCAGTACCTGGCGGACGAGTTCAAGAAAGAGCACGGCGTTGACCTGACGCTGGACAAGATGGCCCTGCAGCGCCTGAAAGAGGCAGCTGAAAAGGCCAAGATCGAGCTTTCGTCTTCCAGCCAGACCGAAATCAACCAGCCGTTCATCTCGATGGACAAGAACACCGGGCAGCCGCTGCACCTGGTGGTCAAGCTGACGCGCGCCAAGCTGGAAAGCCTGGTCGACGACCTGATCAAGAAGTCGCTGAAGCCCTGTGCCGCCGCGCTGAAGGATGCCGGTGTCTCGAAGGACGAAATCGACGAGGTGGTTCTGGTCGGCGGCATGACGCGCATGCCGAAGGTGCTGGAGGAAGTCACGAAATTCTTCGGGAAAGAGCCCCACAAGGGCGTGAACCCCGATGAGGTGGTGGCGATGGGCGCGGCCATCCAGGCTGGCGTGCTGCAAGGCGACGTGAAGGACGTGGTCCTGCTGGACGTGACGCCGCTGTCCCTGGGCATCGAAACCCTGGGCGGCGTCTTCACCCGGCTGATCGACCGCAACACCACCATCCCGACCAAGAAGTCTCAGGTCTTCTCGACCGCCGAGGACAATCAGAACGCGGTGACGATCCGCGTGTTCCAGGGCGAGCGCGAG